>NZ_JADYXA010000037.1:0-36434 GCF_015864495.1 Pseudoalteromonas sp. SWYJZ98
TCTGTTACCGCTCGACTTGCATGTGTTAGGCCTGCCGCCAGCGTTCAATCTGAGCCATGATCAAACTCTTCAATTAAAAAGTTTTATGTCTTTCGACAGCTCAATGAATTCTGAATTTATTGTTTTTGTTGCCAAAAACGAATTGACTGTGCGTTATTATTTTCACTTTTAAAAAAAGTAAATCAAAACAGCTCAAGGCTGAATCTTTTAATAACATATGGTCACTCAGTTTCAATTGAGACTCTAATTTGTTTGCCTCGCTACCTAAGTAGGTTGGCTGTTAGAACTCAATCTGTACGAGTGCCCACACAGATGATTGCTTTATATTGTTAAAGAACGTTTTGAGTCGCTTTAGCGTCTCAAGGGATGCGAATAATACACCCTTTATTTTTCGAGTCAACACTTTGTTTTAAATTTTCTTTTGGAAGATTTAAAACCGAAGTTTTATTTAACTCTCTGAGTTGTTCCTGCCTCGCTATGCGTTGCCGTTTCCCGCCTCAGTGGGGTCGCATTATAGGGAGCGGCGAATTTTACGCAAGCGTTATTTACACAAAATAGTAATTAAAATTCAGCCCCAAGCAAGCACACACGATAAGCACAAGTTACCCACAAAACCCTGTTGATAACTCTGCTTTTGAACTTTAAAACTAAACACTTTTATCCTGATGTGATAAGTTGCGGTCACTTTTTTTAACTCATGTATTTAGGCAGTATCCATGACAGACATAATAAACAGTATAAGTGCCCTTCTATGGGGCCAAGTTCTCGTCTACTTATTAATAGCAGCAGGCCTCTTTTTTACTTTTCGACTAGGCTTTATTCAGTTTGTGCAATTTCCACATATGTTCAAAGTTATGTTTGGCTCTCGTAAATGTGCCGATAATGAAATTTCATCCTTTCAGGCTTTTTGTACTTCGTTAGCTGCACGCGTTGGTACAGGTAATATGGCTGGTGTTGCTGTTGCCTTATACCTAGGTGGTCCGGGTGCTATTTTTTGGATGTGGCTTATTGCATTAATAGGTATGGCTACAAGCTTTGCTGAAAGTACTTTAGCTCAGGCTTATAAAACAAAGGATGCTGAAGGCAATTTTAGAGGTGGCCCTGCTTATTATATGCAAAACGGTTTAGGTAAACGCTGGATGGGAACTTTATTCTCGCTATGCTTAATTTTAGCCTTTGGTTTGGTATTTAACGCCGTACAGTCAAACTCTATTGCTGCAGCATTTGAAGTAGCGTTTGATGTACCTAAGTATATAGTAGGCATTTGCTTGGTTATTGGCTCTGGTATTATTATTTTTGGTGGTTTGAAAACGATTTCTCGTTTTGCCGAAATGGTTGTGCCATTTATGGCGTTAGCTTACTTGTTAGTGGCTCTTTATGTATGTGCTATTAACTTTACTGCACTCCCGGATGTACTCGTCCTTATTATAAAGAGTGCTTTTGGTATTGAACAAGCTGGTGCAGGTGCAATTGGTTATGGTGTTACACAAGCTATGATCCAAGGTATAAAGCGTGGCTTATTCTCAAACGAAGCAGGTATGGGTAGTGCAGCTAATGCCGCAGCTACTGCTACACCTTACCCGCCTCATCCAGCATCACAAGGTTATGTGCAAATGCTAGGTGTATTTATTGATACTATTGTTATTTGTACAGCGACTGCTTCTCTTATTTTACTATCGCAGCAATTAATACCTGAATCTGGTGTTATGGGGATTGAACTTACGCAAGCTGCGTTACAAGAACATGTTGGTGATTGGGGTACTTACTTTATTGCCATTGCTATATTGTTCTTTGCTTTTACTTCTATTGTGGCTAATTACTCTTACGCTGAAACAAATTTAATGTTTTTAGAGCACAACTCTAATAAAGGTATGTTTATCTTTAGACTCGTTGTTTTAGGTATGGTGATGTTTGGTGCTGTTGGTGAACTGGGATTAATTTGGACGCTGGCGGATATATCAATGGGTTTAATGGCCATTGTAAACGTTATAGCGTTATTTATGCTTTCAGGTGTTGTTGTGTGGCTCTCTAAAGATTATAACGAGCAACGCAAGAAAGGCCTAATACCTACCTTTGATAAGAGTAAACATCCTAAACTTGCTAAAGAGGTCGATCCCGAGGCCTGGAAATAAACAATAAACAGCGAGCTACGGCTCGCTTTTTTAGATCTAAAAATTACAAATATTACGCTTAACCATCTCATTTCTTATAAATAAAAAGTTATATTAATTTTAAAACTATTTTATATTTAATTACGTAGGATATTTGAATTAAGTTATCTATAAAAAGGAGACCCGATGGATGACATAACAAAAAAATACAGTATAGACACTACTGATTACCAAGTTGGGCAAGATAATGTACAAAAGTGGGGATTTGATATCCATAACCCAGTATTTGGCATAAGCGCTTTCTTAGTTGTTTTATTTGTAATACTTACCCTAGTTTTTGACCCTACCGTTAGCCGTGATGCACTAACCTCGACTAAAGACGCCATAATTAATCAATTTGATAGTTACTTTATGTTACTAGCCAATGCCTTTGTGATATTTTGCGTTATTTTGGCATTCTCTCCTTTGGGTAAAATTCGTTTAGGCGGCGTAAAAGCTCGTCCAGAACATGGCTATATGTCGTGGCTTTCAATGCTGTTTGCAGCAGGAATGGGTATTGGCTTACTGTTTTGGGGAGTTGCTGAGCCAACTGCATATTATACAGGTTGGTATCATATGCCTATGGGCGTTGAGCCAAACTCACCGCAAGCACACTCATTAGCTTTGGGTGCAACCATGTACCACTGGGGTTTACATGGATGGGCGATTTACGCGGTTGTTGGATTAAGCTTGGCTTTTTTTGCATTTAATAAAGGCCTTCCTTTATCAATACGTTCTGTTTTTTATCCATTATTTGGTGATCGTGCCTGGGGGTGGCTTGGTCATATCATCGATATACTCGCTGTACTGTCTACTTTATTTGGTTTAGCTACATCGCTAGGCCTTGGCGCTCAACAAGCTACCAGCGGGATAAATTATCTGTTAGGCACTGATTATGGGACCGCTTTTCAAATATCTGTTATTGGTTTAGTAACGTGTATTGCAATTTTCTCTGTTATTAGAGGTATTGAGGGCGGTGTTAAAGTACTGAGCAATGTTAATTTAATTTGTGCATTTATTTTATTATTAGTTGTTATTGCCCTTACTTTCTCTGATGCAATTACTGCTGTTTGGTTTACCCTTGGGGCGTACGTAGAACACTTTGTACCTTTAAGCAATCCTTTTAATAGACCCGATGAAGATTGGATGCACTCTTGGACTGTGTTTTATTGGGCATGGTGGATATCATGGTCGCCGTTTGTTGGGATGTTTATTGCTCGAGTTTCAAAGGGGCGCACTGTACGCGAGTTTTTACTCGTCGTCATTGGCCTACCAACGCTTCTTAGTTTGGTTTGGATGGGGGTATTCGGAAATATGGCAATTACACAAGTTATAGATAAAGTTGGCCCACTTGGACAAAATGGTTTAACTGATATCTCAGTGACTTTATTTCAGGTATACGAGCAGTTACCACTTTCTAGTTTTATTTCTATTATTTCTATAGCACTCGTTTTGGTATTTTTTATAACGTCGTCTGATTCAGGATCGCTTGTAATAGATGGTATAACTGCGGGCGGTAAAATAGATGCACCAGTGCCACAACGTATATTTTGGGCTACAGTCGAAGGCGTGATTGCAGCAGTATTGCTTTGGGTTGGTGGCTCGCAAGCATTGCAAGCGCTTCAGTCGGGCGTAGTTACTACAGCTTTGCCGTTTTCAATAGTACTTATTTTAATGTGTATTGCGCTTATTCAAGGCTTGTTGAGCGAGTATCCAATTTACAAAGCTCAGAGTAAACTGCAATAACAATTTATCCTTTATAAGCGATCCTCAAGGGTCGCTTATAAAACACTAGCAATTCGTATAACTAAGTACTAAACGCATTTCTTATACTCCTATCTTAAATTTATTTTAGACACCGCACTTCTATTACATTCATTAATGCCACCCCTCGTTAAAACTTAGCTATTTTTAGAGAGCAAACCTTACGTTAGCAGAGTTAAAAGCATTTGATTTACTAAAACATAGGTGCAGGAGTAATTGCCAAGAAAATTGAATAGCCAGCGTTCTGATTTTTTCTTTGTTATTAACAGGTGCTCTTATTCACAACTAATTATACCAATTCAGTTAATTTAACCAGATTGGATAAAAGCATTAACGGTTAAATACAAACTGGCAGCTTTATAAATGTATGATGATGAAACTTTAAGATATTAAAAAAATAGATATTAAAGGTAAGTAGGTATTAAAATAAGATTGGGAATCTAAATAAGGATAATTTTTGAATATTTTAAAAATAGAAGTGATTTAGAATTTAAATGAATTTTATCTGAGGATTTTAGTACAAATGGTGCCCGAGGCCGGACTTGAACCGGCACGACTTGTTAGTCGAGGGATTTTAAATCCCTTGTGTCTACCAATTCCACCACTCGGGCATCGAGTTTGCTAATTAAAGCGTGTGGAGTAAATTATATGGAGGCGGAACCCGGAGTCGAACCGAGGTAAACGGATTTGCAATCCGGTGCATGGCCACTCTGCCATTCCGCCTAAATGTATCCAAATAATTTGGAGCGGTACACGAGGCTCGAACTCGTGACCTCGACCTTGGCAAGGTCGCGCTCTACCAACTGAGCTAGTACCGCAAAATACTGTTTTATTAACTTTAAATTATCTTGGTAAAATAATTTAAAGTGGTGCCCGAGGCCGGACTTGAACCGGCACGACTTGTTAGTCGAGGGATTTTAAATCCCTTGTGTCTACCAATTCCACCACTCGGGCATCGAGTTTGCTATTAAAAGCAAGTGGATAAAACTAATATGGAGCGGTACACGAGGCTCGAACTCGTGACCTCGACCTTGGCAAGGTCGCGCTCTACCAACTGAGCTAGTACCGCATCATATTAATTCTAAATTAATCATTTTATAAATTACACTTGGTAATGCAATTAAACCACATAGTGGTGCCCGAGGCCGGACTTGAACCGGCACGACTTGTTAGTCGAGGGATTTTAAATCCCTTGTGTCTACCAATTCCACCACTCGGGCATCGAGTTTGCTAATTAAAGCGTGTGGAGTGTTGAAATGGAGGCGGAACCCGGAGTCGAACCGAGGTAAACGGATTTGCAATCCGGTGCATGGCCACTCTGCCATTCCGCCCCAACATTGGGTTAATAACCTTAAGATAAACTTGGAGCGGTACACGAGGCTCGAACTCGTGACCTCGACCTTGGCAAGGTCGCGCTCTACCAACTGAGCTAGTACCGCATCATATTAATTCTAAATTAATCATTTTATAAATTACACTTGGTAATGCAATTAAACCACATAGTGGTGCCCGAGGCCGGACTTGAACCGGCACGACTTGTTAGTCGAGGGATTTTAAATCCCTTGTGTCTACCAATTCCACCACTCGGGCATCGAGTTTGCTAATTAAAGCGTGTGGAGTGTTGAAATGGAGGCGGAACCCGGAGTCGAACCGAGGTAAACGGATTTGCAATCCGGTGCATGGCCACTCTGCCATTCCGCCCCAACATTGGGTTAATAACCTTAAGATAAACTTGGAGCGGTACACGAGGCTCGAACTCGTGACCTCGACCTTGGCAAGGTCGCGCTCTACCAACTGAGCTAGTACCGCATTTTATTTATCAGTTATTTGAATTAACACATGATGATTTATGTGAATATTCAGGTAACTGATTAATTACCGTTTTGTTTATCTCGGGGGCTATGCCCTCTCAACACGGACGCATTCTACAGAGATTATTAAACGCGTCAATACAAAAAATGCTAGTTTTGAACTGTTTGCTTGTTTTTTATCTAAAACGGTGCGTTATTATACATTTAGAGTTAATTTTTAGTCAATTCACCCCATGCTGCACGTAAATATTGCATCATAGAACTCAAGGTTAAAAAGGTCGCAATGTACAATAATCCAAAACTTAAATAGTTCATCCACGTATCATATTGCCAAATCAAACCGATAATGGCTAACATTTGTGCAGCCGTCTTTATTTTACCCATGTTTGAAACAGCCACGTTACCGCGCTTGCCCTGCTCTGCCATCCATTCGCGAAGTGCAGATATAATAATTTCACGGCTTATAATAATAAGAGCTGGTATTGTCATATACATAGTTTGATACTGATCGGCTAATGCAACAAGAGCAGCACATACCATTACTTTATCAGCAACAGGATCTAAAAAAGCACCGAAAGGAGTTGATTGCCCAAGCTTTCTTGCTAAATAACCGTCTAGTATATCGGTAATCGATGCAAGCCAAAAAATAAAGGCGGCAGCAAAAAATGCCCAGCTATAAGGCAAATAAAATATCACCAAAAAAACGGGGATAAGAAAAAGTCTAAATGTTGTAAGTGTGTTTGGAATATTCCACATAACTACTTGGATATGTCTTTTTGGCTATATTCGCATGAAGGGCTAGCCCTTGTCATGCAAATGGTTAAATATCTTCTCAGCCATGTCAGGGCTGATCCCAGGAACTTTCTTTAACTGTTCTATATTAGCAGCTTTTACACCTTGCATGCCCCCTAAATATTTTAATAATGTTTGGCGACGCTTAGAACCTACTCCATTTATTTCTTCTAATAGTGATTGTGTTCGTTGTTTTTGTCGTTTATTACGATGCCCAGCAATTGCAAAACGGTGAGACTCATCACGTATATGCTGAATCAAATGAAGCGCAGGTGCATCTGAATCCATCGGAATAGTTTTGCGTCCACCGTCAATCAATAATGTTTCAAGACCGGGTTTGCGACTCGTTCCTTTTGCAACACCTACTAATAAAGGCATTTTTGTGTGCGGCCAATTAGAAAAATACTGCTCAGCGCGCCCTAACTGCCCCTTACCACCATCAATAAAGATAACGTCTGGAATTTTGTCTTCGTCTACTAACTTGTTATAGCGTTTGTTAAGTGCAAATTCCATTGCAGCATAATCATCGCCACCAGTTATACCTGTTACGTTGTAGCGCCTATACTCTTTTGTATTTGGGCCTTGTGAGTCAAATACAACACAACTTGCAACGGTGTTCTCCCCCATGGTGTGGCTTATATCAAAACACTCCATTCGGGTAATATCGTCAAGTCGCAGTGTTGCTTTTAATTGTGCATAACGTTTATTAATAGAGTCTTGGGTACTTTGTTTAACCGCAATACTGTTTAATGCATTTTTATTTGCGAGTTGTAGGTATTGCGCACGCTCACCCCGAGTGACAACTTTAAGAGTTACTTTACGTTCACTTATTTGTGAGAGTGCTTCGCCGAGCGCCGCGCTTTCTTCTATTTCAAACGGTAATATGATTTCTTTTGCAATACGCCCAGTTGCTCCTGGCGCTAAATAATATTGTCCTAAAAATGAGGTCAATATTTCTTGTTCACTCGAATCTTTAGGTACTTTTGGAAAATAGGTTTTACTACCCAGCACTTTATGATCGCGGATCATTAATAAATGAATACCGTTTAACCCGTTTAAATGCGCAAAACCGACAACATCCATTTCTGCAAAGTTACCAGAAATAGACTGTTGCTCCTGCATTTTACGAAGTAGCATTATTTGGTCGCGAACTTTTGCCGCTAATTCAAAGTTTAGCTGCAGGCTGGCTGCTTCCATTTTTTTTATTAAATCAGCAATAACTTCGTGAGATTTACCTGTTAAAAATTTACGAACATAATCAACCTGCTCGCTGTAATCATCATCCGTTACTTTATTTACACATGGAGCTGAGCAACGTTTAAGTTGATATTGCAGACACGGGCGACTTCTTGCGCGGTAATAAGCATCTTCACATTGACGAACAGGAAATATTTTTTGCATTAAGCGCAAGCTTTCAGATACCGCTCCTGCGCTTGGGAAAGGCCCAAAGTACTCGCCTTTAATTTTACGACTGCCACGATGAAACGCTAAACGTGGGTGTTTATGGCTAGTTAGTAAAATATAGGGGTACGACTTATCGTCGCGCAATAATATGTTGTAGCGAGGCTGATATTTTTTTATTAGGTTATTTTCAAGCAGCAGCGCTTCGGTTTCAGTATTGGTGAGAGTGACTTCAATGTCACTAATATTACTCACTAAAACGCGTGTTTTGCTATCGGTAATATTACTTCTAAAGTAACTGCTAACACGCTTTTTTAGATGCTTAGCTTTACCAACATAAATAACTTGGCTGTCACTATCAAGCATTCGGTATACACCCGGCTCGCTTGATAGCGTTTTGAGAAAATGTACGTGATCAAATTCAGACATAAATTATAGTTAGTACGAAACGTCTATATCAATCATTTTATGACGAATAGCTAAATGGGTAAGCTCAACATCGCCACCTACATTTAACTTTTCAAACATACGGTAGCGATAGCTATTTACTGTTTTAGAGCTTAGATTTAAACGCTCTGCTATATCTTGTGCCTTTTCACCTTTGGTGATCATAAGCATAATTTGCAGCTCTCGCTCAGATAAACTCTGAAAAGGGTTTTCATCTGTGCGGCCTGTTACTTGTGCAAGCGCTATCTGCTGTGCAATTTCAGGGGCAATATAACGCTGACCAGCATGAACGCAACGAATAGCACGAACCATTTCGTCAGAGCCTGCACCTTTAGTTAAAAAGCCATGAGCGCCAATTTGCATTACCTTGCTCGGAAACGGATCCTCACAATTAACAGTAAGCACAATAATTTTTACATCTGGGCAGTAACGACAAATCTTTTTAGTCGCTTCTAATCCGCCCATGCCTGGCATATTCATATCCATTAATACTATGTTTGGCGCATGCTGACGACAAAACTGTACAGCCTCTTCGCCAGTTTTAGCTTCGCCAATTACTTTAAACCCTCGTACGTCATCAAGAATACGCTTGATTCCTGTTCGTACAAGTTCATGGTCATCAACTAAAAGTACATTAATCAATGGAACATCCTCACTTACCTAACAACATGCAATTTAATTAAATTAATTTGCCACAGTAACATACATAAAGCGAAACAATAATTAATATTATTGCCTCACTCTAATAGTTTAAGCTGACGATTTTTCGCTAAATCTGTCAACCCATAACGCAATGATACCATCACCCGTTACATTACACGCAGTACCAAAGCTATCTTGTGCTAAATAAAGTGCAATCATTAATGCTACAGCACCTTCATTAAACCCAAGCATGCTTGTTAATAAACCAAGCGCCGACATGACTGCACCACCTGGAGCACCTGGAGCTGCAATCATTACTAAACCTAACATCATAATAAATGGCAGCATACCCATTAATGAAGGAACTTCCATGCTTGGCGATAAAAACATAACAGCCATTGCACAGGTTACTATTGTTATAGTTGAGCCAGATAAGTGAATAGTCGCGCAAAGCGGCACAGTAAAATTAGCTACATCTTCTTTAACATTATTTGCCTTACTTGATTGTAGCGATACTGGAATCGTTGCTGCACTCGACATAGTACCTAACGCAGTAAAGTAAGCTGGGAGCATATTTTTAACTAATTCGATTGGATTACGTTTTAACAATATACCTGTCGCTATATATAAAACGCTTAACCATAACCAATGCATAACAAGCGCAGCAACTAGTACTACACCAAATGTTTGCAATGTATCAACCACAGTGCCCGCTACCGTCATTTCGGCAAATACGCCAGCAATGTAAAATGGTAAAGCAGGTATAATTACTTTTGATAATAACCCGTCAATTACATCTCGCCCCTGATCAGACACCTTTTTAAGTGTATCAAGTTCTAATTGGCTCATGCCTATACCAAATACAAAAGCAGTCACTAATGCGGTCATTACACCCATCAGAGGTGGAATTTCTAAATCAATAAAACTGCCAATTTCAGTTGCAACTTCAGCTTCAAAAGTAATGCCACCACTTAAAAAAGGTATAACAGCACTTACTAATAAAAATGCAAGCGTACCTGCAATAATGGTAGAGCTGTAAGCAAACCCGACTGTTTTACCAAGTAAGTGACCAGACCCTTTTGGTAGGCCAGCAATACCCGATGCAATAAAAAACAAAATGATAAGAGGGATGGTAAAGGAGATAATTTGACCAATCAGCTCTTTTACTGTAAATAAAAGTTCAACACCAGTTATAGGTACATATAGTCCGACTAAGATACCGGCCACAATACCGGCAATTAATTTTAAGATTAACTTCATTGTGATTGCTTAATTGAATTTAGATACGTGTTTTTATCATGTTTTAGACGCATTGTGTGATAAAACTATTCAAGTTACATTTATATGCACAAATAACGAACAAATACAGCTTAATCTAGAGCTCTTTTGAACATTTTTTTACTAAACGAGTTTTTACTCTTTAAATCTCAAATTAAGCCCGCACCTACAATAACTAAAGCACCGTTAATAATTGATTTTTATTTCGACTGGTTATAAGCCCAATAAATATATGTTATAGCCAAACTTTACTTTAGTTTTTTTAAACTCACAGTAAAGTGTGTATGTATAGTTAGTAGCAAAGGCTATTAGCACGTTGATCAGATTGTATCCAAAGGAACATTATGTCTACTATTTTTGAAGATAACTCACTAACTATTGGTAATACGCCGCTAGTAAAACTTAACCGTGTTACGGGTGGGAATGTATACGCTAAAGTTGAATCTCGTAATCCAAGCTTTAGTATCAAATGCCGTATTGGTGCATCAATGATTTGGGAAGCTGAAAAGTCAGGTCAGCTTGTTGAAGGTAAAGAACTTATTGAGCCAACATCAGGTAACACTGGTATTGCACTTGCATTTGTTGCAGCTGCTCGTGGTTACAAGTTAACACTTACTATGCCAAACACTATGAGCCTAGAACGTCGCAAGCTATTAAAAGCACTAGGTGCAAACCTAGTACTTACCGACGGTGCTAAAGGTATGAATGGCGCAATTGAAAAAGCAAAAGAAATTCAAGCAACCGCACCTGATAAATATATTTTATTACAACAATTCGAAAACCCTGCAAATCCTAAAATTCACTTTGAAACAACAGGCCCAGAAATTTACGATGCACTTGACGGAAAAGTAGACTTTTTTGTAGCCGGTGTAGGTACAGGTGGTACTATTACAGGTGTTAGCCGTTACCTTAAAACAGAAAAAGGTCTAAACGTTAAATCTATTGCTGTTGAACCAACTAACTCTCCAGTCATTAGCCAAACGCTTGCCGGTGAAGAAATTAAACCAGGCCCTCATAAAATCCAAGGCATTGGTGCAGGCTTTATCCCTGGTAACTTAGATATGGACTTAATTGATGCAGCTGAGCTTGTATCTAACGAAGATGCAATTGCAATGGCGCATCAGTTAATGAAAAAAGAAGGTATTTTAGTCGGTATTTCGTCAGGTGCAGCGGTTGTTGCAGCCAAGCGAATTGCTGAAAAACCTGAAAACGCAGATAAAAATATTGTTGTCATCCTACCTAGTGCAACTGAGCGTTACTTATCAAGCCCAATGTTTGATGAAGAGTTTAGTGAGCAAGAGCTAGTGCAATAAGCAATTCTAAAATTTTAAAAGGATGCTTTAGGCATCCTTTTTTATTATTTATTATCCAATTTTCTATTTATTGCCCGCCATACCTTTACATCTTCATAGATAAACCACACACTTTAAAAAAACTAATTAATAATAATTAATATGAAAAAAATCACGAGTTTATTAAGTTTGGTTCTCTGTTTATTTTTATCAGCCTGCGGTGACGATACCAAAACACTTGGCGACACTCCTGGCGATACAGCAACCGCTTATTTTGATGCGCTTTATAACCAGCAAGACCTTCAAAAAGCCAGCACCATGGCAACACCCAACCTTACACGCATAATGAAATCCTACGGTACTGCTAAACAGTTTTCCCGTAACTTAGTAAATATGCAATACGATGAAGTAACCATTGAAGTTGATATGACCAATATGAGCGTCCGTGAGCAGTACGGTGATAATGCCAAAATAAACCTTATTTTTACCGGCTATTTAAATGGTGATAAAATTGACGAAATGCGCAGCGTAAAAATGCTTCGTAAAAAGGGGAAATGGTACATAGATAAAATTGTTGCCGACCCTTACGCTCGTTAAAAGAAATGAATTACACATAAAAAGGCCTTACATTTGTAAGGCCTTTTTGATCATGCTTGAGTTAGTATTTAAAGTAGTGCGCTACAGCTCACCTGGTTGAAAATTATCAACTGCAATGGCTTTCTTTCGTAACTTATTAGCGTGATGCATTGCATCTGCGTCTGCTTGCTCAAGTAACTTATTTTCAAGTGCATAGTTAATAGCGCCTTCAATATTAAGCGTTGTTGGCACACTGCCCTTGCGCTGCCATTGTTTTAAATCTTTAAACTGCGCTTGCATGTCGTGCATTGCTAAAAATGCATTTTCCATTACGCCTGTACCTGCATTTTCATCTACATAACATAAGTGTGTTAAGCGGTTTCTAAATACACCCGGTTGAGTCATACGCTCACAAATACTTTGTGCTATTTCATCACTTGGTCTGTGGTAATGATTTCCAAGCGGGAACACGATACGTTTAAGGATAAAATTAACAACCGGATTTGAAAAGTTTTTAAAGAAGCCATTAAACGCTTGGCCAATTTCAAATAATGAGTTCTCAATAGCATATTTTACGAATGGTAAATCAGCTTGTTGGCGCCCTTCGTCTTCATAACGTTTTAAAACAGTTGATGCTAAGTACAAATGACTTAATACATCACCCAAACGTGCCGATATCATTTCTTTACGTTTAAGTTCACCGCCAAGCATTAACATAGCCACGTCTGTGCAAATAGCTAAGCCTCGGCTCATCCTACTCAATTGTTTATAATAAACAGCCGTTTCACCACCTACAGGGGCTTTAGCAAAACAACTACGTGTCAAGCCATGCACAAATGCCATGCCTGCATTACTTGCTGCAAATATTATATGGTTCATTAATAAACCATCAAATTGTTCAAGTGCTGCGTCGTCATCTTCCATGGCAGCGGCTTCCATTTCTTTTAAAACAAATGGATGACAGCGTGTTGCACCTTGGCCAAATATCATTAAGTTACGCGTTAAAATATTTGCGCCTTCAACCGTAATTGATACTGGAATACCCATATAGCCATGCGCCAAATAGTTATTAGGCCCTACTTGAATTCCTTTACCTGAATGAATATCCATTGCATCGTTCATTACCGTACGACCCATTTCAGTCATATGGTATTTAGCAATCGCTGTTACAACCGACGGGCTTAATTTTAAATCAATCGCACCTGCGGTCATTAATCGGCACGACTCAAGTGTGTAAGTTAAACCACCAATACGTGCAAGTGCCTCTTGCACACCTTCAAACTGCCTTATAGATACACCAAACTGCTGGCGTACCATGGCGTATGCCGATGTCATTTTTGAAGCTAAATGTCCAGTTGCTGCACTCAATGCTGGTAGTGATATACCACGCCCTGCACTTAAACACTCAACAAGCATTCTCCAGCCACGCCCTGCACACTCTTGTCCACCAATGATCCAATCCAGTGGTATAAATACATCTTTACCGTAAGTGGTACCATTCATGAAGGCCATATTAAGTGGATAATGACGCTCACCCGTTTCGACACCCGGATGATCGGTTGGTATAAGCGCACACGTTATGCCTAGCTCTTTTTTATCACCTAATAAAGCGTCTGGATCATACATTTTAAATGCTAAGCCGAGTACAGTAGCAACGGGTGCAAGCGTAATGTAACGCTTTGACCAATTTAAACGCAGGCCCATTACTTGCTCGCCATTGTGCTCACCCATACACACCACACCGGAATCAGGAATGCTGCCAGCATCAGAGCCCGCCTCTGGTCCCGTTAATGCAAAACAAGGAACATCTGTACCATTTGCTAAACTTGGCAGCCAACGATCTTGCTGCTCTTTAGTACCATAGTGAAGAAGTAACTCACCTGGACCTAAGCTATTAGGCACCATAACAGTGACTGCGGCTGTTAAGCTTTTAGTCGAAATTTTTGACACTATCGTTGAATTAGCAATTGCCGAGAACTCACGACCGCCAAATTTTTCAGGAATGATCAGCGCAAAAAAACCTTCTGTTTTTAGGTAATCCCACACTTCTTTTGGTAAGTCTTTGTCTTTTTGTACAATTTGATAATCATCAAGCATCGCCAATAAGGTTTCTACTTGGTTAGCCATAAATGCGTTTTCTTTATCGCTAAGCTCTGGTTTAGGAAAGCGGTGCAATTTTTGCCAATCTGGGTTACCACTAAATAACTCACCATCCCACCAAACATCACCTGCTTCCATCGCCTCTCGCTCTGTTTGCGATAATGGCGGAAGCACCTTTTTGAACATTTTAAACGTAGGACGACTAATCAAGTTTAGGCGAATATCTTTAACCGCAAAAATAACCACCACCACGACCAGCAATATTATAAATATTAACATGCGCACATTCCTTACACATTGAATGAAAATAGTAACTTAATTATGACCCATCTTAATTTAAATACAATCATTGCACGACGAGTCGTGAGCCTTAACGCATCCATTTTATTGTTTTAAACATCACTGCTATTATCAACGTTTTAATAACAATAAATTAATGGAATAGCATGACCCCCTTTCGATTTAAACTAAGTATGAGCGCCTTAATGGTAGCAAGTACTCTTGCTTTAACAGCCTGCGATGCAGAAGTAACGATAGACACTACCGATTCAGCACACACTAAAAAAGCTGTAACAGCTAAAGGTGCAAAAACATTTATAACAAACACAGAAAAAGAACTAAGTGCACTTTATTTAGAATCGAGCCGTGCAGAATGGATTTACGCAAACTTTATTACTCATGATACGTCGGCTCTATCGGCTGAAGTTAACCGTAAAATGACCGAAACAGTCGTGCGTTTAGCAAATGAAGCTGCAAAATACGACGAACTAGAGCTTGATTACGATGCTCGCCGTAAGCTTGATAAACTAAAACTCGCACTTACACTTCCTGCCCCACAAGACGCTGATAAAACAGCGCGACTTTCACAAATTGTCGCAGAGCTTGGCGGCCTATACGGTAAAGGTAAATACTGTAAAGAAGACGGCAGCTGTTTAAGCCTTGGCGACATGACTTCAAAAATGGCCACCAGCCGAGATTACAACGAACTACTTGATTTATGGCAAGGCTGGCGTCAAATATCAAAACCTATGCGCTCACTTTACGAGCAACAAGTAGTACTAACCAACGAAGGTGCAAAAGAGCTTGGTTATGCCGATACGGGCGCTATGTGGCGCAGTAAATACGATATGCCTGCTGATGACTTCACCACCGAGCTTGACCGTATTTGGGGCCAAGTTAAACCGCTGTATAACTCGCTACACTGCCATGTTCGCGCAAAGTTAGGTGAAAAGTACGGCACCGACAAAGTACCGCAAGACCAACCTATTCCAGCGCACTTACTTGGTAATATGTGGGCGCAAGCATGGGGTAATATTTACGATGTAGTTGCACCAGAAAACGCCGATCCGGGTTACGACGTAACCGAGTTATTAGCTCAAAATAATTACGACGAACTTAAAATGGTAAAAGGGGCTGAAAACTTTTTTACCTCAATGGGTTTTGACGCACTACCAGAGACATTTTACGAGCGTTCACTGTTTGTTAAACCAAAAGACAGAGATGTGCAGTGTCATGCATCAGCATGGAATATCGATAGCAAAGACGATTTACGCATTAAAATGTGTATTCAGCGCACAGGCGAAGAGTTTTCAGTTATTCATCATGAACTAGGTCATAACTTTTATCAACGCGCATACAACAAGCAGCCTTTATTTTATCAAGAAAGTGCAAACGATGGTTTTCATGAAGCCATTGGAGACACCATTGCCCTTTCGGTTACACCAGGCTACTTAAAAGAAATTGGCTTACTTGAACAAGTACCTGATGAATCTAAAGATATCGGTTTGTTGATGAAAATGGCACTTGATAAAGTTGCCTTTGTACCGTTTAGCTTAATGGTTGATCAGTGGCGCTGGCAGGTATTTTCAGGTGAAGTAGCACCAGAAAATTACAATAAAGCATGGTGGGAACTACGTGAAAAATACCAAGGAGTGCAAGCGCCTATCGCACGTAGCGAAAGTGATTTTGATCCGGGTGCTAAGTACCATGTTCCGGGTAACACGCCTTATACACGTTACTTTTTAGCGCATATTTTACAATTTGAATTTCATCGTAGCTTATGTGAAATTGCCGGTAACGATAAAGCCATTCATCGCTGCTCTATTTATAATTCAAAAGAAGCAGGGGATAAGCTAAACGCTATGCTTGAAATGGGTTCGTCTCGCCCTTGGCAAGAGGCGCTTGAAACTGTGACAGGTAAGCCGCAAATGGATGCAACAGCAATGCTCGATTACTTTGCACCATTACAAACATATTTAGATAAACAAAACGAAGGCCGCAACTGCGGCTGGTAAATAGCGCTGAACAAAAAGCCCGCTCATTTGAGCGGGCTTTTTGTTCATATTCTAATTTTAGTTAAATTAGAACTGTAAGCTTAAATTTGCAAAGTAAGCATCATAATCAGAATCATCCCAGTTATTGCCGTAACCTGCTTCTAAACCAACATTGTTGTTGAAAAAGTGTTGAGCACCAAGAGTGTAATCATCATTTTTATTAACTGTAACAAAAACCGATGTTGCTTTGCTGAAATAGTAGTTAGATGCTAATTCCCAGTTACTTGAACCGCCATCAACATCTTCAAATTTACCTTCAACAGTCAAGTAGTTACCTTGCTGTAAATCAACAAAGTACTTAGCTGCTACTGCACGGTAATCAAACTCATCATCTGCTGTTACTGTAAAGCCAATATAATCAGTGTTGTTTAACTGGTGGTTATATGCCAAATCAAACACAAACTGATTGTCAGCATCTTCTACATCAATAAACGTTGCTTTTAATACAAGGTTTGGGTTAAAGAAATAACCAGCTGAAAGTTCAATTACATCCGTGCTTGAGCCAAAATCACTATCGAAATTATTGTACTGTGCACCTAATACAAAATCTTCTACAAAATACTCACCGCCAACGCTAGTAACATCTCCAAAATCATTATCACTGTATGCACCATAAACATTTGTTTGCTTATTGATGTATTCAAATTGATCGTAAGGACCTGAAGTCGCTTTTGGAGAAAAATAATAAGTTGAGTCAACAGTTACTGTGTCATCACCATCTACATCCACGTATCCTACATGGCTGATTGATTGGTAAGTATCTGCAGCTATTGCAGTGGTTGCAGCGCTTGATAATAAAATGCTCGAAATGATAACGGCTAATTTTTTCATTTTAAATTCCCTATAAATATTACTTTTTATGCCTCAGCTGTCTAGCCAAAGTCGGGGCGCATCCTAACGCCAAAAAAATGAACAAAAACTGAATAAAAGGTCAAATTAAAACCAATGGAGTTGTAATAATTTACATGCAAATGTAAATATAAAGTATCAACCAAACCTACAAGACAATATCATGTCATCATTTAAATTCAAAAAGTAACAAATACGGTACAAACTGTCGCTAAATTGAACACAACTGAATTATTCGATAAACCTCATCAATATAATTTCCTCTCACTAATTTTTTTTAATTTCTCAAAAAAATTACTCTGTTTAATTCATTTTTTCTGTATTTATAATGAAAAATAGGTTTGTATCAGTGCATATTTTTATCTGTTTTTTCCAATAACTATTGTTTACTAGCAAAAACAACTCCAATTCTTACTATTTTATAGCTATTATCATCGACTGCACTTAATGGCTTTAATAACAATTTAGCCATTCATGGCGACTCTATTTATAACTTAAAGGAGTTATTTAGATGAGCATGATAAGGGCCGTAATTATGGCTGGTAAAAGTTTATAGTTGAAAGCTCAAACGTTTAAAAACGACAAAGCCCGCTAAATTTAGCGGGCTTTTTAATATTACTTTTGTATTAACTAAGTACGGGACTTAATTAAAACTGAAAACGCATGTTAGCAAAGTACGCATCGTTGTCAGAATCATCAGCGTTGTTTTCGTAACCCACCTTTACACCAATATTTTTATTGATGAAGTGTTGAGCACCAAAGCTATAAGTATCTTGCTTATTGTAGTTAGCAAATACAGATGTTGCTTTTGAGAAGTAGTAGTTAGTTTCTGCTACCCATTGGTTTTCTGCATCATCAATACTTTCGTATTTACCTTCAAATGTTAGGTAGTTACCTTGCTGCAAATCAATAAAGTATTTAGCAGCCACTGCACGGTAATCAAAATCGTCGTCTGATGTAAGTGTAACACCAACGTAATCAGTGCTGTTTAGCATGTAGTTGTAAGCTAAATCAAATAATGCGTAATCATCGCCGTCTTTATTTTCAACTAGTGTTACTTTTGCAAGTAAATCAGGGTTGAAAAAGTAACCACCCGTCAGTTTATAAAGCTCACTGTTAGAACCTGAATCTGGGTCTAGGTTTTCGTAAGATGCGCCAACAACAAATTCATTAATGAAGTATTCACCACCAACTGATGTTAAATCGCCAAAGTCGTCATCAGCATAGCCACCATATACGTTAGTTTGTTTATTGATGTATTCAAACTGATCGTACGGGCCTAAAGTTTTTTTAGGAGATAAATAGTAAATAGAATCTACAGCAACAGTATCGTTGTTATCGCTATTTTTGTAGCTTAGGTTACTAATTGAATTATAGCTGTCCGCAGCAGCCGCAGTGCTAGATAATAAAATGCTCGAAATAATAACTGCTAATTTTTTCATTGTAAGACTTCCCTATGTACATTGCTTTTTATGCTCTAGCTGTATTGCTAAAGTCGAGGCACATGCTAACGTTAGGAAACTGAATGAAAACTTAACTAACCAGTTGTATTTATTAAGTTAATTGTAAGGAAGTGTTGTAAACTGTAAAATTAAAGTAGTTGCAACATCTAGTCAACAACTACTTAAAACATGTACCGTATTAAAGCGCGTGTTGGCTAATAATACGGTAAACATCGTTAATATTATCGCCAGACTTAAACTCTTTACTAATTGGTGTTGGATCTGAGCCAACCCATATTTTTAGCTCGGCATCTAAGTCAAAATGGCCTGCGCTCTCTTTACTAAACTTGGTTATTTTAGAGTAAGCAACACTCACCATTTCCATTTTAGAACCGGTCATACCTTGCTTATCAATTAAGATTAAACGCTTATTAGTAAAAATAAACATATCACGTACTACTTTATATGCCTTTTCTACTTGTTCACCGTCAATTAATGTATTGGCGAGGATTTTCTCTAAATCAGAATCGTCAACTTCGCTTGCATTACCCATAAGTCCGCTAAGTAAACCCATTATACTTTCTCCTGTTTAAATATTTGATTCTCTAATGTGTGACCATTAACTAACTGCCTGTACTTCCAATTGTGCTGATGACAAAAACTCAGCAGTGCAATATCAAGCGGCTCACCTGTTGGCTGATACTCAACTACATATTCTTTATGTTGGCTCATATACACCCGGCTCACCCCTGCAATTGCTTGAAGCTGTTGCTCAACATTCTGATAAGCCTCGCTTAGCATTAATGTATAAAAGTGTTTATCGGTATTATTAGTTTTTGTTTGGTGCTCGCTTAGTACGCCTTTATCTAAATGAAGTACCTGTGAGCATAGTCGCTCAAGCTCAGTTAAATCGTGAGAGCTTAAAATAAATGTAGCCTGCTCACTTAATTCAGATACTAGCTCACGTACTTCTCTGGCATGAATCGGATCAAGCCCTGCGGTTGCTTCATCAAGCATTACAATTTGTGGCGCGCCAATAAGTGCTTGCGCTATCGTAACGCGCTTGCGCATACCGTGCGATAAGTCCCCTGCACGCTGCTTTGCAATTTCTTTTAAGCCAACTAAATCAAGTACACGTAGCGCCTCAGTTTGGCTTTGCTTTGCCCCCATACCTTGTAGTTTTGCATAAAAGGCAAGTTGCTTGTCTATATTAAAACGAGGGTCAAGTTGTGCATCTTGCGGTAATGCACTTACTTTATTAAATAAAGCAGCACTACCTGGCTTATGCCCTAATATTTCAAGGCTGCCTTTACTTGGCGCTATATAGCCGCACAACAAACTAAATAAGGTAGTTTTACCCGCACCATTTGGCCCGACAAGCGCCACTGGCGCGCCTTTGTTAATTTCAAAGTCCACATTATTAAGCGCAAGTTTTGCACCATACGATTTACTCAAACCGCTAGCTGTAATTAATGGTCTCATAGTGAGCTCCTTGCAAAAATACGTTGAGCAACGCTTAGTAGCACCGCTGTTTGTACAAGGGGAATAGCAACAGCGCTTAATAATGGTAAATTTTGCCCCGCTAATAACTCTATTTGCACACCCGGAAATAAATAATCAAGCAAGCCTAATGCGGGTATTTGCCATTGCAATATACCAACTACAATACCGCCTGCTGCAAAATATAAAATTGCCAATACAATAGATAAGCGCGATGAGCGAGCAAAAGTATTTATTAACGTCATAAGTGCTACAAATGGGCACAGAGTAATCACTAATATTAAAAATATAGAAAGTGCACGGGCAAAACCACCTGCCAGTAAACTTGGATCTCTAAACCCTAGTACAGCGAGCGTAGCCACAAGAGTAATGCCCACTAAGCAGGCTAATACCGCTAGCTGCCCTAAAAAACGGCCAAACAGTATTTCAAAGCGAGTGGAGCGCAGTGATAAAAACCTCAGTGTGCCACGCTCTCTGTCGCCTACTGTTTGGTCGCTACAAATAAATAAACCAAAAACGGGAAAGCTATACAGGGCTATTAACCAGTACATAGCAAATTCGGCCTCAGGCCAATCCAATAATTTACTTAAACCAATAGAACCTGATATATCACGGGCTATTTGCTCAAAATCGGGCGCACTTACAATGCCTACTGCCTGCCCTATTGGGTAGCGCAGTATGATTAGCCACACCAATGCAAAGGCAGCTAATGCAATAAGTCCACGTTTAGTTAAAAACATACGTACAAGCTCAAATCCCGCTATTTGCGTTAATCGCCCTACGTTTATCGGTAATGGTGTTGCCATTGACTATCCTTAATGACTTTTTATTTTCTGTGTATTTATCCACACTAAGTGTAAACACCTTGAATTACCAGCAAAAAAAAGCTCACCTATGGTGAGCTTTGTAACAATACATTTAAATGTAACAGCATAAATTGCGATATAAATTATAAATGCTGCTTATAAACCTCAAGTGCTTGGCTTAAATCGCTAATTAAATCTTCAACATCTTCAAGGCCAATATGCAGGCGAATAACCGGGCCTAAATCCCAACCTGTATTTGAACGTAGCCCTTTCATAGTTAAATTAGCCGTTACTAAACTTTCAAAGCCGCCCCACGAAAAGCCCATTTTGATATGCTCAAGGCTATCTAAAAATGCATCAATCGCTTTTTGATTACCGGTTTTCATCACAAATGAAAACAGCCCATTACTGCCATCAAAATCACGTTTAAAAAACTCATGTCCTGGGCAGGTTTCAAATACAGGGTGGCGAATATGATCAACAAGCTCATGTTGTTCAAGCCATTTAGCTACTTCTATTGCTGCTTTTTCATGTTGATTTAAACGCACACCCATTGTACGCAGGCCTCTAAGCGCTAAATACGCATCATCGGCACTGGTACATTGCCCTAGTAAGTACGAGTTTTCGCGCAAGGTTGGCCAGTACTTTTTATTAGCAACAGCCACACCCATCATCACGTCTGAATGGCCAACAATGTATTTCGTCGCAGCCTGAATACTAATATCAACACCGTGCTCTAACGGGCGATAATGTAAGCCGTTACCGTAGGTATTATCAAGCATGGTCATTACGTTGTGCTCATTGGCTACTTTTACCATAGCGGGCACATCTTGCACTTCCATCGTAATAGAACCTGGAGATTCTAAAAACAACACTTTAGTATTTGGCTGAATATAATCTTTAATACCTGCGCCAATGGTTGGCGGGTAATAGGTTGTTGTAATGCCCAGTCCCACTAAAATTTTATCGCAAAAATCGCGAGTTGGTTCGTACACGTTATCAACCATTAAAATATGATCACCGGTTTTTAAAAACGATAAAAATACTTGGCTAATCGCCGCTGCGCCACACGGGTATAGTGCACAGCCTTCGCCGCCTTCAAGTTCTGTAATCGCTTCTTGCAGCGCAAAGTGTGTTGTTGTGCCCCGGCGCCCATAAAATAACGTTTTATCGCCACGGGTTTTAGCTGCTTCTTTTAAATCGGCTACAGTATCAAATACAATGGTAGATGCCCGTTGTACAACGGGGTTTACTACGCCATGTGTATAGGCTTTTTTGCGCCCTGATGATACCAGCTGAGTGTTTTTATTACTTTTACTCGACATTGTTAATCCTTAAGGGTTTGTGCGCCAATGCTCAATTAAATAACGAGAGATAGAGTCGGTCCTAGGCAGCTTTAAATGCTCCCCTTCTTCGTGCCAATTACCAAATTGTGCTAAGTCTTCACGGCTAAACCATTTTGCATCGTCTAGCTCTTCTTTATCTACGTTAATTTCCTCAGATGTCGCCTCTGCAAAAAAACCAAGCATAATTGACGATGGGAACGGCCAAGGCTGAGATGCTACATAACGTACATTATCAACCTCTATACCTGCCTCTTCTTTAACTTCACGTGCAACAGCTTGTTCCAGTGTTTCCCCTGGGTCTACAAATCCAGCAAGCGACGAATACATACCGATAGGCCACGCAGCTTGGCGACCTAACAAGCAGCGTTCTACTCCATCAGCAAAGACTTTAGTAACCACCATAATTACCGCAGGATCGGTGCGTGGGAATGTAGGATGCTTACAGTTTTCGTTTTCACATACACGAGAATGCCCGGCTTCCACTGAACGATTTTTACTACCACAGCGCCCACAAAAACGGTGCGTGGCATGCCAATAACATAACCCTCTCGCAAGGGCGGCTATTGAGGCATATTTAATAGTTACTTGAGGCCCATATTGGCGAATATCAAAAAACTGAGCGCCCTCTATTAAAGGCGAAAGTACGCTTTCATCCAGATCAGAAACATCCAATGCAAACACACCATGTTTAGCATTATTTAAACCAACAAAAATAGCACTCGTTAAATCTAAATGTGCCACTTGTTGATACGTTAAATAGCTTACTTTAGGGGTATCTTTAATAAATAAGGTTTGATTATTTTTAACTAAAACCCATTTACTTTGCGCCGACATTTGCGCTTTAAGCCACGATGGGTCTTTACGAAAATTTGAGCCTCTATCTAGTGGCATGTTGCTGTAATGAAGCATGTAAGTCCTTGGTAACTCGTTATGCTTTAAAATTACCATAATCATTTAGCAAACCCAATTGATTACAGTAATAAAAAAAGCCTATATAAGGCTTAATTCATCTATTACGGCTTTGTATTAAAATCTCTCATGTTGCAGGCACTTAGCTTGCATTTTTTTAACTATTTTTTCTATTAAAGTAGCAAAGTATTATCAATTAAATGAAATTGCTCAGCGCTTTGTTTTAATACCTCAGCGGTTAACCGGTCAGCACCGTAAACATCGCACGGTACATTATATTGATTTTTTAAATGCCCAAGTAACAAGGCAAAGTCACCATCGCCAGAGAGCAAAATAACCTTATCAAGATTTTTACCCTGCTCTAACATGTCTATTGTTATGCCTACATCCCAATCGCCTTTAGCACTACCATCACGACGTTGAATAAATGGCTTTAGCTTTACCTCAAAACCAATCGCGCGCAAAATATTTTGAAACTGATTTTGCTTTTCATCTCCTCGATAAATTGCATACGCAAAAGCACACTCAATATTGTATTGCGCCTCCATCATTCGCCAAAACGCATTGTAGTCAAAATTTTTCCCGTAACTCTCACGGCACGTGTAATAAATATTTTGCACATCAACAAAAATACCGACCCGTGGTTTCGTGCTTTGCTGCTCGTTTTGTAAAGTCATTTAGTGTCCTAGTGAGGATTAATAGCAATAAAAGTAACGTTATAAAATAAGTGTACCTTGCAATTTATATTTAAGTAACCTAAATTAGTTACATACCCTTATGTAACCAATATTGGTTACATGTTAAAAAGTAACCATTTTGAGATTTTTATGATTGGTGTGATCAGCGGCGATATTATTAAATCGCAAACAATCCCTAAGCAGCAATACGATGCCATGCTTTACCAACTAGAGCAAAGTTTGCGAAATATTTCGGGTGAGCAAACCCTTTGGAATATATACCGAGGCGATGCCTTTCAGTTACAAGTTAACAATCCTGAGCTCCTTTTTAAAAATGCCATACTTGTATATTTACACCTTAAATCGTCAGGTTATGAACTACGACAAAGCTTGGCGCTTGGGCAAATAGATAACCCACGCAGCGATATAAAAACAGCAACGGGTTCTGCTTTTACGCTTTCGGGGCAAGGCCTTGATAAAATAGGTAATCAACGCTTTGTTTTTAGCATTAACGAGCAGCAGCTCGATGAAAGCTTAAATATTAATTTAGCCTTTGCCGACGTATTGCTCACTAAAATCACGCAAAAACAAGCAAATGCCCTGTATGTCTATTTAACATCACCAGACAACAGCCACGCGGCACTGGCTAAAGAGCTTAAAACAAGTCGCGAAAATGTAACCAAACTACTAAATTTAGCGCACTACCAACTTATAGAGCGCTTTATTAAGCACACACAAAACGTTGTAAAAAATATAATTAAAGGAGGTGAATAATGGAATTTTCACTTTTACTGGTCGCGCTTATTATTGGCCACTTACTCGCTGATTTTTACTGGCAACCTATGAGTTGGGTAAACGACAGAAATACCCGTCACTTTAAAGCCAGTAAGCTTTATTTTCATGTACTAGTGCATGGTATAACAAGTGCACTCATTATTACCGTTTGGGAATACACCTTTGGGTGGCAACAACTAAGCAGTGTTTTAATTACCACGGCGAGCATTATGTTGAGCCATTATTTTATTGATATAGCTAAATCGTATTCTAATAAAGGCGTGGTGCCTTTTTTACTAGATCAAATAGCGCACATACTCGTTATTATTGCGCTCAGTATTTGGTTAACTGATAACAGTAGCTTTATGGCTGCAATTAAAAATATACTCACTGATCCCAAAATACTGTGGGTGGTATGTGGTTATTTAATTATTTTGAGTCCCAGCGCCGTATTTATAAGAATGATGTTAGAGCGTTTAACAAGTAACTTTTCAAGTACTGGTAGCTTAGTGCTTGCAGGGCAAAGCATTGGTATGTTGGAGCGCGTACTTATGCTGAGCTTTATATTGCTTGACCAATTTGCAGGGCTTGGTTTTTTACTTGCCGCAAAATCGGTATTTAGGTTTGGCGATTTAAGTGCCAGTAAAGATAAAAAACTTACCGAGTACGTTATGCTCGGTACACTACTTAGCGTAAGTGTGACTTTATTTGTAGGTTTAGGTGTTAACTATTTAATCAGCTAATAACACATTACAGGCAATAAAAAACGCGCTACTTCTATTTATTCAAACGAAGGGTGCGCGTTTTTTTGTATCAGCACTTAACTAAATTCTAAATTAAACGCCAATATAATCTTTAATAATGATTAATCGTTATTTGTGCGACGGCGGCGTTGGCCATTACCGCCAACAGATTCACGCTTTGCCCATGGGTTTTGCGCGCTGTCATCTGTTTTAGCTGCTGGCTTTTTAGAACCACCACGGCGTGGGCCGGTACCATTACCACCATTGTTCGGCTTTTTACTGTTAGGCTTGCTGCTATCAGATTTAGGCTTATTAAAAGGCTGCTTTTTCTTAGGTTTTTTAGCCGGCAGTGGGCGAGCATCTAATGCGCGCTCTGCTACTGGGTTAATAGGCTCAAAACCGTCCTCTTCAGCACGCGGTATAAGCTCACCAATAAAGCGTTCAATACCGTATAAATCAACAGCATCATCAACCGTTACAAACGAAATCGCATGACCCGATGCACCAGCACGGCCTGTACGGCCAATACGGTGAACGTAATCTTCATATACGTTTGGTAAGTCGTAGTTAACAACATGCGGTAATTCAACAATGTCTAAACCACGTGCAACAATGTCTGTTGCTACTAATACGCGTACTTCACCACTTTTAAAACCATCAAGTGCTTTTACTCGTGCGCCTTGTGATTTATTACCGTGGATGGCCGCGCCTACAATATCATCGCGCTCTAGTTGTTTAACTAAGCGGTTAGCACCGTGCTTTGTACGGCTAAACACTAACACTTGTTGCCAATCGTTAGTGCGAATCAAGTGACTTAATAATGCTGTTTTACGTGTTTTATCTACCGCGTAAACGCACTGAGTAACACTCTTAGCTGTGGTATTTTTTGCAGCAACTGAAATTTCAACTGGGTCATTAATTAACCCTTTTGCTAATGCGCGAATTTCATCTGAAAACGTAGCTGAAAACATCAAGTTTTGACGTTTAGCAGGCATTTTAGCAATTAAGCGTTTAATGTCGTGAATAAAGCCCATGTCTAACATGCGGTCAGCTTCATCGAGTACAAGCACTTCAACGCTATCAAATTTAACGGCATTTTGATTATGTAAGTCAATTAAGCGACCCGGCGTTGCTACTAAAATATCAACACCTTTACGAAGGCGCTGCATTTGTGGGTTAATTTTAACGCCACCGTAAACTACAAACGAGCTCACATCCGAATGCTTAGCGTACTCTTCAACGTTTTCGCTTACTTGCAAAGCAAGCTCACGTGTAGGCGTTAAAATAAGTGCACGTACGTGGTTACTTTTAGCTTTAGGGCCAGAAGACAAACGTTCAATAAGTGGTAATGTAAAACCTGCTGTTTTACCAGTACCCGTTTGCGCTGCCGCCATAACATCACGGCGTTCAATAATTGCAGGAATTGCTTGAGCCTGAATCGGCGTTGGCGTTTCATAGCCCTTTTCTAAAACCGCATTAACCAAAGACTGTGATAAACCTAAACCTTCAAAACTCATATAAACTCTCTTTTAAATTAGGCTACATTAGCCAGTTGCGCGCATTATACCTGTAGTAGCTAAGAATGCATGCCATTATTTACGTTGCGAGCAATTGAGCATAGCTTAATAAAATTAAACCTGTGACCAAGTTGCTTAAAAATGCAAAAAACGGCCATAAGCCGTTTTATATTTATACTTAATTACTCTAAGTATAAGAGTTACTTAACACCTAACTCGCGTAAACGTTCTTGCAAGTAGCTATCTGCCGTGTAGCGCTCTGAAAGCACAACATCTGGATGAGGGTGTAAAAATAACGGCAGTGATATACGCGATTTAGTAGATGCTTTGCCCGTTGGGTTAATTACACGGTGAATTGTCGATGGGAAATACCCGCCCGACGCTTCTTGTAGCATGTCGCCAATATTAATAATTAAGCTGCCAAAATCACATGGCACGTCTAACCAACCGCCATCTGTTTTTTGAACTTGTAAACCAGGCTCATTAGAAGCTGGCAATACAGTCAATAAATTAATATCGCCGTGAGCTGCTGCGCGAATAGCACCTGGCTCTTCATCACCTGTCATTGGCGGATAATGTAAAATACGTAACAATGTTTGCTCAGAACCGGCAATCATGTCTTTTAAATCAATCGAAAACTTAGCACGTACATCAGCTGGAGATTCAGCCTGCACCCAGCTTAGTAAAGTACCAGCAAATTCACTTGCTAAACGGTAGTATTCACGTACATCAGCTTCAAGCTCTGCAGGAACGCGACCTTTAGGGTACACATGGAAGTACTCTTTAATGTCTTTTATTGTAAAGCCTTTCGCTACTTCAGATACTGAAGGCGGAAAATAACCGTCTTGAGTTTCTTTAGAGAATAAAAAGTCCTGCTTTTGCTCTGAGTTAAAAAAGTCTTGCCAATTTTTGTAAATAGACTCAACTAAAGACTGTGGGATTGGGTGGTTTTTTAAAACGCCAAATCCAGTATTTCTTAATGATTCAACAAATTGTGCAGCCGCATCGGGAGCTTTATAATCAACAGTAGGTAATTGCATTGTACGTTCCAGTGAATAGGTTGTGAGAAGTGAACTGCTTCAATAGTAGCAAATAGCTAAGATAAAGTAGCAAAGCCTTCATTATAGCGCTATGCGAGGATAGACAAATGACCTTAAAAACATAAGGACATATGTCCGCAAAGCATAGCCACCACCACTTAGCTTGATCAAGATCAACTTATAAAAAAACGTTGAATTTGCAAGGTTTAGTAACAATCTCTGGTCTACTACTATAATGTATTTTATTTGTGTAAATAAGGCTCCCCATGCGACAAAAAGTATCTTTTAAAAGCGGCGATTTAGAACTTGCCGGCCAACTTGAACTTCCCTCTGGTGACGTTAAGTTTTACGCGCTATTTGCACACTGCTTCACATGCGGAAAAGACATAGCAGCAGCCACACGTATAAGCCGTGCACTTACGCAACAAGGCATAGCTGTACTGCGTTTTGACTTTACCGGTTTAGGCAATAGCGATGGCGACTTTGCTAACAGTAACTTTTCATCGAACATTCAAGATTTAGTTTCAGCGGCTGATCATCTGCGTGAGCACTTTGCAGCGCCGCAATTACTCATTGGCCACAGTTTAGGCGGGGCTGCAGTACTTGCTGCTGCTGAGCACATTCCTGAAGTATCGGCCATTACAACTATTGGTGCACCGTCAGATGCGCAGCACGTAGCGCATAACTTTGAAGCACATCTTGATGAAATTAACGCAGCAGGTGAAGCTAAAGTAAACTTAGCTGGTCGTGAATTTACCATTAAAAAGCAATTTATTGACGATATAGCCAAGTACGATAAAAGCCACATTAGTAAGCTTAAGCGCGCATTATTAGTAATGCACTCCCCTATTGATACAACTGTAAATATTAGCGAAGCCGAAAAAATTTACGCATCAGCCAAGCACCCTAAAAGTTTTATTAGCCTAGATAACGCCGATCACTTACTTACTAATAAAAACGATGCCGACTACGCTGCAGAAATTATTGCAACGTGGGCTAATCGCTACGTTAAATATGACAAAACAAAATACGCCGCAAGCCTAACGGGTGGCAATGTACTTGTTGAAGAAAAAGATCATGTATTTACTCAGCACGTAAGCACCAAAGATCATACTTGGCTTGCCGATGAGCCAATAAAGGTAGGCGGTAAAAACTTAGGCCCCGATCCGTATCATCATTTATTAGCAGGGCTTGGTGCTTGTACTGCAATGACACTGCGAATGTACGCTACACATAAAAACTTACCACTAGAACACATAAAAGTAGAGCTTAATCACACTCGCGATTACAACAAAGATTGCGACGATTGTGAGCAAACCGGTAATCTAGAAGCCATTACGCGTAAAATCACTTTAATCGGTGATTTAACACCAGAGCAGCGCCAGCGTTTACTCGAAATAGCCGACAAATGCCCTGTGCATAAAACACTACACAATAACCCAGTTATTGTAAGTGAACTGGTAGAATAACTGCCGTGAAATTAATATAGCGCAGGTAACACTGCGCTGTGATTTAACTTTTATAAACCTAATTTTTACTATCTAAAAATCCCTCTACTTCTTTACTCATTCTATCCACCAGCCATTTTGGCCCGCCATCGTACATATCGTTATGACGCGATTTTTCTATTAGTGTTTGTGTAACAGGAAGCTTATCCAGCTCTGAATCGTTTAACAGCACATTCGCATCAGCTGGGTAATCACTACCGCGTAGAGTAAGTACGCGAATGTTTTTATTGCGCGGGATCAACATGCGGCGATGATCGAGCGTAATAATTTGGCTAACTTCGTTTGGATAAATAGAGCCATATAATGCGGAAATATCCCCGCCGTTTGAGTGCCCAAATAAGGTGAGTTTTGTAAATTCGTATGCTGGGTATTTACTCGATAGCTCATTAACTAAAAACTTAAGCGTTACTACGCCACGATGCCAGTTTTCCATGCGAGTGGTTAAGTAAGGCTGCTCACGGTTTAAGTAAGGGTCACTTTTTAGCTCATGTGCAACGGCTATTGTTAAATATCCACGCTGATTAAACGCATTACTGGCAAACGTATACCCGTTATGGCTAATCCCGTAACCTGCGTTAATAAACGCTACAGGGCATTTTACTTGTTCAGTGCACTTAGCATTGTTACTTGGTAGTGTGATATTGATAGGAATAGTGCGATTACGGCTTTCATCAGTTATAACGCCATCGTTTGCATAGCTTGTCGCGCCTATTACTGATGTGCTTATAACTGATGTACTTAGAGCTAGTGCGCCTAACATAAAAAGCTTTTTAAGTGTTTTTTGCATGTTCAAACTTATATAAATCATTGTTTTTAATTAAAAATAACTTTTACTTTATAGGTTTGCATTCTCTATTGTCAAACTATGCGATAATGGCCTCCATTGTTTAAATATATTTAGTAAAAGATCCAATAAATGAAATCATACAATAGCATTCAAGAACGTATAGAAATTTTAGAAAACAAACTAACGGCAATACATGACGAAATCGAAACACTAAAAACCCCTGCTAAAAACAACAATGAACGTATTATTTTTAAGTTTATTGAAACAGGCAGCACAGGTAAAACGAAGGATTTTGTTCGTGAGTTAGGTATTAAATCACCACGTGACGGTTTGTTTTCATCAGGTGATGTTACAAAACTAATTAAAGATGGCGCTGAAGATATTTCACCAGCGTTATTAGAAATCGCAAGACAACTTGCCAGTGCACGTAATAAAAATGGCCCTAGCCGTTAATTACGCAGTCACGCAGTATCTAGAAGCCCAGCCAAGCTGCCGCTTCTAGGTGTTCAGTTAATCACAAAGCTCTATATTAAGGCTGGTAAGTAAATTAAGTGCTTCGAAGCGATCAAACTTAGCATTCGCTAAAATATTATTATTCAAATCTATATTAAATGCTGTAGCACCTACAAAATCACATTTTGTTAAGTTAGTTTGAAAAAACTCACTATCGCGAAAATCTGTTCCTGTAAATTCACTACCGCTTAAATCTGCATGTCTAAAATCAACATTTTTGGCAAAGCAGTGTGTTAGTTTGAGGGCTTTGAGGGTTAATTCAAAAAAAGAACTATTACTGAGCTCGCAATAATTAAAACTCACCGGTGCGTTAATACTAAGCGCTGGCCAATCTACGTCAGTCCATTGCAGACTATTTAATTTACAGTGGCTAAAACTTACATCTTCAAGCGAGCTGTAGTTCCATTTAAGTGACGATAAATTACAGTTTTTAAAGTTGCACTGTATAAATCGGCAATTTTTAAACTGCCCGCCTGAAAAGTCGCAATCGGTAAATGTGCACTCTTCAAACTCAGAATTTTCAGTTAGTTGCTCTTCGTGCTGCAAAGCATTAAATTGCTCGTCGAAGTAGTGATTATTATTTGAAATTGACACTATTATCCTAGTTTTTAATGGGCATAGACGCTATTTTTAGGTAAATCTTTTTTAAGCGCAAGCACTGCAATAAAAATCAAAGCAAATAGTGGAAATAGCGCTAAACAGCCACCCACAAAAGCTAAAACCCCAAGCATAGTACTTTTACGCTTACCTATTTTGTAGCTAATTACAGCAAAAATAGGAATACTCAGCACAATAAAAAAACTAAGAACTCACCAAATAGGGTTGCATTGATCGACATAATAATTCCTTTTTCGTCTGTTCGGTTAAAATACACTCTGCTGCAAATTTAACCACAAAAAAAACCTTAAGCATATAACTTAAGGGTTTTTAAATTTAGCTCAATAAGCTAAACAAAAATTACTCTTCGCTAGGTATCGCTTTTTCAACAACACTAATTGCAAGCTCAGCTAACGAATCAAGGTTAGGTTTGCTTGGTGCGTTGGTTAATAAACACGACGCTTGTGTTGTTTTAGGGAAAGCAATAACGTCACGAATGTTATCGGTACCACATAAAAGCATTGCTAAACGGTCAAGACCAAATGCTAAACCTGCATGTGGTGGTGTACCGTATTTAAGTGCATCAAGTAAAAAACCAAACTTGTCTTGTTGCTCTTGCTCGTTAATACCTAAAATTCTAAATGCAGTTTCTTGCATATCTGCATTATGAATACGTACCGAACCGCCACCCACTTCGTAGCCGTTCAATACCATGTCGTAGGCATCTGAAATAGCCGCAGCTGGATTTGCTTCAAGCTCACTTGCAGTAATATCTTTTGGTGCAGTGAATGGATGATGCACAGCATGTAATGTGCCTTCGTCATCTTCTTCAAACATTGGGAAGTCTACAACCCAAAGTGGTGCCCAACTATTAAGGTTAGTGATTTCTAAGTCAACACCAATCTTAACGCGCAGTGCGCCCATTGCTTCATTTACTGTGTTGCGCTTATCGGCACCGAATAAAATGATATCGCCAGACTGAGCATTAGTACGCTCAAGTAATTTAGTAATTACGTCTTCGCTTAAAAACTTAGCCACTGGTGATTGAACACCTTCAGCGCCTGCAGTGTGGTCATTTACTTTCATCCACGCCATACCTTTAGCGCCGTAAATACCAATAAACTTAGTGTAATCGTCAAGTTGTTTACGAGAAAGCTTAGCGCCACCCGGTACAGTTAATACAGCAACACGACCTTTTTCGTCGTTAGCTGGACCTGAGAAAACATTAAACTCTACGTCTTTAACTAAATCTGCAACATCAACTAATTTCATTGGGTTACGTAAATCTGGCTTATCAGAACCGTAAAGACTCATTGCCTCGCTGTAAGGCATGATTGGAAAATCGCCTAAATCAACGTTTAGCAATGTTTGCCACATCTCGCGGATCATTTTTTCAGTCATACCACGTACTTGATCAGAGCTCATGAACGAGGTCTCTATATCTATTTGGGTAAACTCTGGTTGGCGATCGGCACGTAAATCTTCATCACGGAAACATTTAACAATTTGGTAGTAACGGTCAAAACCCGACATCATCAACAATTGCTTAAATAACTGTGGAGACTGTGGTAAAGCGTAAAAACTACCTTTATGAACGCGGCTTGGCACTAAGTAATCGCGTGCGCCTTCTGGCGTTGCTTTAGTAAGTACAGGTGTTTCGATGTCTAAAAAGCCGTTTTCATCTAAAAAGCGACGAACAAAGCTGCTTGCTTTAGCACGTAATTTAATACGGTCACTCATTTCTAGACGACGTAGGTCTAAGTAACGGTATTTTAAACGACGCTCTTCTGAGTTTACTTGGTTAAAATCAAGTGGAAGCGGTTCAGAGCGGTTAATAATTGTAAGCTCAGTACCTAAAACTTCAATTTCACCTGTTGCCATATCTTTATTTACTTGGCTATCAGGGCGTGCACGTACAGTACCCTTTAGCTGAACACAAAATTCTTGGCGAAGTGTGTTAGCTGAACTCATTAACTCTTCAATGTCAGAGTCGAATACAACTTGTACTAAACCTTCTCTATCGCGTAAATCGACAAAGATAAGTCCACCAAGGTCACGTCGTTTGTTGATCCAGCCACATAGTTCAACTTCTTGATCTACGTGAGTTTTATTTAGCTGTCCGCAATATATAGAGCGCATAGTTTTCCTGTCAGATAAAAGGCTTAAACGGTTATATTTATTTGTTTTAAGGCGTGTGATTTAAAAAACAGGTCACCACAATACAAATAAAGCCGCTAGCAATCTAAAAATAATCAAATTAAGCCCTGCATTATACTCAACTAACATTAAGATGCTAGGGCGTGTGCCGCTTTTGCCCCTGAATTTACAGCAGCTCGTTTTGTTATTTGCTACACTATCGCCACTTTATAATAAGGCGCTAGTTTGTATGTTATATATTGGATGCCCTCAGTGGTCGAGCAACGCATGGAAAGGCAATTTATTTTCAAGCCAATGTAAAAACGCCGATATGCTTAACCAATACGCCCAGCATTTTAACTCAGTTGAAGGCAATACCAGCTTTTACGCTGACCCATCGCCAAGCACCGTATTGCGCTGGGCAAACAGCGTACCCGACGATTTTAAATTTACGTTTAAGTTTAATCGTCGCTTTAGCCACGAGCTGCATCTTACTAATGTTCAAACCGAGCTTACTGATTGGCTTAACTTGTTCTCCCCTATTTTAGAAAAAACCGGGCAAATCATGCTGCAATTACCTAAAGCATTTGGCCTTGGTGACTTACCCAAACTCGCCCAATTTATTAGCCTGTTACCAAAAGAGGTTAATTACGGTGTAGAGGTACGTCATACTGCGTTTTTTCAAAAGGGTGTAGCCGAAATAGCGCTTAATCAGTTATTAATGGCAAACAACATAAATCGTATATCGATGGATACTCGCGCCTTATTTGCGGTAAAACCAACAACCGAAGCACTAATAGATGCACAGCAAAAAAAGCCCCACTTACCGGTACATGCAATAGCTACTGGCTCAGAGCCTATGGCGCGCTTTGTAATAGCCGATTTACAAAACGACTATAAATCCTTTTATAAACCGTGGCTTGGTAAAGTAAAACAATGGCTTGATGAGGGTAAAACACCGTATGTGTTTTTTCATACGGCAGATAACCGAGAAGCGCCGTTATTAGCTCGCCAGTTTTGTAAAGACCTTGGTTATAATCACAAAGCATTAAACCCATTTACTGGCGAAAAAGAAGCCCACCAGCAAGCACTTTTTTAAAAGTAAAACGACAGAGAAACAATAATGAGTGAATACGCACGTTACTTTACCGGCTACCCAGCTAACATTGTTGAACAAGTATTAAGCCTTATAGATAACAACAAGGTATGTGACTACTTACTTAAAAAGTATCCGCAAGCACATACCATTACTAGCGATAAACTACTTTATAGCTACGCAACCGAGCTTAAAAAACAGTATTTAAAAAACGCACCGCCGTTTGGGCGCGCAGCATTTAAAAAGCAAGGCGATATGGTCACCAACGCACTCGGTACACATACTTACCGCATGCAAGGTAAAACCCGTAAGCACGATTTAGCGATAAACAGCGATTTACTGCGCGCTCCGGAGCCATTATTAAAAGCATTAGTAGTACACGAACTCGCCCACTTTAAAGAAAAAGATCACAACAAAGGCTTTTATCAACTTTGCTGCCATATGGAGCCGAGTTACCACCAGCTAGAATTAGATTTAAGAATTTTTTGTGTGGTCGTCGCAATGGGAGAGAATCCATATAATTAACTGATTTTGGCTGTGACAAATATCTATCGATTGAGTAGTATAAGTCACACATTAAAAAAGGAATTACCTAATGTCTCCTAGTTACTCTCTTAGAATAGATTTTGCTCGCAACGTAAGTAATCCCGAAAGAGTATTCAACTCTATGGGTTTACTCGTTGAAGGTTTTGATAAACTACACTCGTCTATATTGCTTGGCTTTGGTACAAAAATAGAGTTTAGTTCTGCACTTTCAGAAACAAGGAAAGGGTCTATAATTGCCGATATCAAACATAAAGTTATTGATAAAGTTAGGGGTGTCAACTTCAAATCTATCTGCGATGCAATTTATCGAGGCCTTGAAGAAGAAATTGCAATAACTAAAAAGATTGACTCTGAATCTGATGTTAGATTATTCGCAGAGAAAATTTATTCTCAAATAACCGCTGATAAAGTTGATCTAGATGAATTCACTTGTGAATCAAATATCAACTTATACGAAATTGCTGAAGCCCTGCACAAAATAAATAACGCATTGAACCTACTCTCCGAAGAAGATAAAGCACAATTTGGGAAGAAAAAGAAGTTTGTTGATATTAGTGATGAGTTCTCTTGTCCTCGGCCGGCATCCCAGATGTTCGAAAACGTAGAAATGACTTTCCCATGTCGAGAGGTTGTAATTATTCGACGTCCGTCTTATGTATTTGGTCTAAATTGGGATTTAGAAAGTAATAGCAGAAAATTTAGAAAATTTTCGGCTAAAATGTCTGATGAGGTTTGGTTTGAAAGCTGGAAAAATCATGACAAAGATGCACAACTGTGGCCAGGCGATGGTCTTTTAGCTGATATTAAAACCACTAAGAAAGTCAATAAACACCGACATACAACCTCTATAGAATGTGAAATTATTAAAGTTGTACGAGTGATACCGCAAGAAAAGGTGAAACAAACTGAATTGGATTTAAGTGATGAGTAAAATAAATTATGGTAGTGTTTAGAAATCTGTGTCATTTCAGTATTATTAAGAAAACAGGAGTGACACATGACTCAATCTTTCGATTTCAACAAAGCATTAGCTGAACTTCAAGCTGGTAAAGGTCTTACTGG
>NZ_JADYXA010000038.1:0-32796 GCF_015864495.1 Pseudoalteromonas sp. SWYJZ98
CAATGCCAATCCATAACTGGAATCTGACATTGTCGCAATTGGCCATCCACTTCGAAGGTAGATTAGATGGTGTGCTAGATATTTAGCAATTTAGGCTGACACAGAATTCTGAACGCCCTCCGTGTCCGACTTTAGCGACTTGTTAGGTGGTTTTTTATATATCAAACTTCATATGAGTAATTGAAGTGGTGTTTATCGAGATTAATATCTCTAGAATGGTAGAAAGATCTTTAATGTTAGTTTCATCACGACTTTTCTTAGAGTATTTCGTTAATAATTTAGAAAAACCATTTATTAATTGATTTCTGATTTCCTCTAAATGTATCCTCTCGATCTTTTCTCCTTCACCATCATGGCCTTCAGGGATAATATCCTCCACATCATTTATTTGGTCAAGATATTCTATTTGCAAAATATCATGCCAAAGCTTTTTACCTACTCTAACCGATTTTTTACAATCAAAGTTTTCATAAAAGTCTATTTCCATTTTTCATTCCTCTTCCCAATCAACATCTAAATCTTCAGCTTCAACATTTTCGAAATAAACTATTTGATTATCATCAAAGATTGCTTTAGCTCCGCGTGTGATTTTATGCCCTGATACAACAGCTTTAGCTTTCTGTTTTACTATTTTTCTTGCAGTCGTTGTCCCAACTCCTTCTCGATGAACTTTTATTTCTATAAAATCATCTTCATTAGCCATTATTTACTCACTTATTCTTTTCTTCTAATTTATCAGACATAATTACCATTAGTTTTTCAAAATCTTTTTTACTTACTCGAACATCTCCCCTCTTGTCATTACCCTCAGTTGCTTCGACATCCAAACCTTTAGATTTCCCTAACTTTTCGATAGCATCAACTAAATCTTCGTGTTTAAGAGTAGACTCTGCGGCTTTTCGAGCTGAACTCATTTTCTTTTTCATATTTACCCTATTTTAGCGCACTTAGCTTACTTTTATGCTCTTCAAAATCCAACTTTGACGAATCAGAAAGCTTAAAAGATGACTTAACAAATTTTTGATCTATATTCACACCAACGAGCTTTTCCAACAATATATTTTGCATAACCAAACAGACGTCATATGCCGTGAGGTTTTTCTCATTAACTATTTCATGTAATTCAACATAATCTATATTTCCCACAATTTCCAAATCAGAAAATATTGGCTTTAACCAACATTTAAAATCTTCCACATTAATATTATTCTCTATGGGTAATTTGATAGAAAATCGCCTTTTAACGGCTGTATCTATCAATGAAAACATGTTTGTTGTCGTAGTGATGATGGGCGTAAATTTATATTTTTTAGATTGAATTCTGTCAATTTCTTTTATAAATGTATTAACAAGTCTTTTAACCCCTGATGACTCATTACTTATATATCGTGAACAAAGAACAGCATCTACATCATCAAAGTGAAGAAAGACTTTTTCTTCATTCTCAGATGACTCTTCAACTTGTTCAAAAAATAATTTTAATTGCTGTGATGACTTACCCAAATCTTTATCTAATAAAAGTTCCAAACTTAAGCTGAAATATTTAAAATCATCACACTGCAAGCCAAGAGATACATTTTTTAACAGCGTTGTTTTTCCAGTTCCAGGAGAGCCATAGAGCATAATTGTTGGATTAAATTTATATAGTTCCCTTTTATGTTCCCAATCATTTGACCACACTAACTGACAAAATTTTAGTAACTTATCATATTCATTATTAAGCCCGTATAATGGAGTTTGATCATAATCACTTAATTTATTTTCAGTAAAAAACACACTCATATCACTTATCTCTAATTATTGATTTAATATGTTACCTCCATGTAATTTGGTAACAGTAGTTAATAGGTTACAAACATTCACCACCTAACAGCTTATTGAACCCCACTTTGGGGGGGATAACACACCAAAACGGCGTATACTACGTTGTTCGATATTCACACAAAACAACTCTACTAGTAACAACTAGCTACAAGAGTTATTCAATGCCTTTGTAATTTAACCCCAAAACGACTTTTAATAATTTTATGGGACAAAAATTACATGGCTGTATTTATACACAGCCATTAATTAATTCTTTTTTTATTCACCCAAACCTTTAACTAAACGATTTATAAAATTACCATTCATTTTTAAACCTTGTATCTCTCTCACAAGGGTTACCATCTCTATCGCCATCCATTTTTGTATTTGGGCAGTTATTAATAAAAAATACAGCCTCTGCTCGTGAAGTCATTTGGCTGCAGTGCTGCCTACCATCACACGTAAAATTATGGGTGTTTTTTGGTATCACTATTTTCGGGTATTGCGCATCAAAGGTGGCTAAATCGGCGTTGGTAATAACGTGAGTATGGTTATTAAATTTCTCGTTAGTTTTATAATGGTTGTATTTATTTACTGCGATAAAGCCAAGCACGACGATAATGCTAATTGAAGCAACTTTACCTAAAAAGCTACTGGCAAAGTTAGATTTAGCAATGCGATGCGGCTGTTGATTGTGTTTTTGGTAAGGGGCTTTAAGCTCTGTAACGCCTTCTATGCGGCAGTTAACTGCTTTGGTTTTACCGTCGGGCTGCGTTGCAACTTCAAAATAAATGGTGTCGCCAACTTTAGGCTTGCGGCTCATGTGTTTGAGCGCTGATATGTGTATAAATGTGTCGTGTTCTAGGGTGTCTGATTTAATAAAACCAAAACCTTTGTCGGTTTTCCACGACTTTAACAATCCTTTGTTCATATATCCACCTGCCCTGCTTAAGCTGCGTTTTACGCAAATTCCATTTAGTTAACACTTTTTATTATACGTTCCTAAATTAAAACCATGCAACCAAATATTCATGTTGCGTTAATTTTTACGCTTTACCTAATAAAATAAACTCAAAATAAACGTGCTAAAAACAACTAAAACTCAACTTATTTTATTTATAATTTGCGGTCAAATGTCCTTTAATTCACATCAACCATTACGCACTCACCTACCAACTTAACAGCTTGTTTACACTAGGTTTTGTCATTAGTTATTTCTATCTAAATTAACCTTTTTTAGTACGATTTTTCATTCGTTATTTACTTAATTTATCTATACAATCCACACCTTATTTTTACGCACGTATTTTAAGTGATTATCTCATGTTACTAACCGTTGTTTATATTATTGGTATTACCGCAGAAGCCATGACCGGCGCACTTAGCGCAGGACGAATGAAAATGGATTGGTTTGGCGTAGTGCTAGTAGCCAGCGCCACGGCAATTGGCGGTGGTAGCGTACGAGATATATTACTAGGCAATTACCCGCTTACGTGGGTACAACACCCAGAGTATTTATTAATTACCTGTATTGCAGGTATTGTCACTACGTGGCTGGCTAAATGGGTAGTTAAATTTAAAGGCATATTTATGCGCCTAGACGCCCTGGGTTTAGCTGCCTTTAGTATTATTGGCTGCCAAGTGGGGCTAAATATGGGGCTGCATTATGGAATTTGTGTAGTGGCTGCGGTTGTTACTGGCGTATTTGGTGGGTTACTGCGTGATTTAATATGCCGCCAAGCGCCGCTTGTATTACATAACGAGCTATACGCGAGTGTATCGTTACTTGTTGCCTGTTTATACTTAGCGCTGCACCATTATAATATTGATGACAACATCAGCATTATTGTAAGCCTTGTTGCAGGCTATTTAATACGTATGGCATCAATACGCTTTAAATGGCGCTTACCTACCTTTAGTTTATTAGAGCAGCACGCTAAATAAAAATAACCTTCAATACAAAATAAGGCAGGTAATATACCTGCCTTAGTTAATATAACTATTAGCGTATTAATTTAATGCCCGCTTACATCGCTTAACCCGCTGTTATTTTGCTTAAGTACACTAAAAACTGCCGTCGGTTTCTAGCACTACGGCGGCTACATCTTCAATGGCTAATATACCAGCACCACGAATAGCAGCGCGAATTTCTGATTTTGTTACGCGCTGCGATTTAAGTGCAGCCGTGCAGTATTCACCATCACTCAGTAAAAGCGTGGGCTCTGCTTTTATAAGCGCTGCAAATTTTGACGAGCGCACACTAAGCCATGTGATAACATATTGCAGCCCAATTAATACTACAAAGGCAAGTATGCCCTCAAACAGCGGTACACTTTTTGAAATAACCACCGACGCTAATATAGAGCCCAGCGCAATGGTGACTATAAAGTCGAACACGTTCCACTTTGAAAGCGTACGTTTACCCGATACGCGCAGCCAAAACACCAGTGCAATATAACCCAGTACGCCTATTGTAAGTACACGTAATAACCCCTGAATATCATCGTAAAACATAATGGCTCCTTTTTTGTAAGTGCTCGTTATTTACTTACATTTTTTAATCTAATTAATTGCTTAATACCTAAAAACGTACCAAGTGGAATAAATAAAATCCACAGGTAGGCATAAAATTTTGAAATATTTATAAACATGGCTGAGCTGTTTATGTTTAACCTACTATTTAGCACGTACGTATTTATAAAAAGCCCAATTAAAGCAGGAATAATTTGTATAAGTGATACAACAATGGCTGATGAAATATGCCCCGCGATTAACTTAGGATCGCCACCAGCAAATACTGTATACGCATTATAAAACCCACTAAAAAAACTCGTGAGTGCGAGTAATAAAAAAGCCTGTAATATTAGACTTAGTAAAGGTAAAAGTGTTTTCAAAAAAACGTCCTAGTTTGTGTTAATAATATGCACAAGAGATGTTTAACAGCCCATTAGTTTTAATTATACGCTTTGCAAATACTGTGCAAGTAATTTAAAGCCAATTATAACGCGTTGAATTACCAAGAATGGTTTTAATTTAAGTGGGGGTTGATTATGATGGAGCACGTAATACTTACACCCTTTTTTATAATTTTCAGTAAGGATCACCATGTCTAACTATAACGAATCTCCAGAACAAGTTGAACAGGCCACTCAGGGCTTTGTTATGCAACAAACTATGTTACGTATTAAAGATCCAAAGCCGTCGCTTGAATTTTACCAAAATGTATTAGGTATGAAGCTGTTAGGTAAGTATGATTTTCCTGGTATGAAGTTTACGCTTTACTTTTTAGGCTACGAGCAAGAATTGCCACAAGGTGATGATAAAACTAAAGCAGAATGGGTGTTTCGTCGCCCTGCGCTAATTGAGCTTACCCATAACTGGGGCACTGAAAGCGACGACAGCTTTGAGGGATACCACAGTGGTAACCAAGAACCAAAAGGCTTTGGCCATATTGGTATTAGTGTACCGGATGTTTACGAAGCCTGTGAGCGCTTTGCAAAATACGATGTTGAGTTTGTAAAAAAACCAGATGATGGCTCAATGAAAGGCTTAGCATTTATTAAAGACCCTGACGGCTACTGGATTGAAATACTATCTGCCGAAGGAATTACTGAGATTATTCTTTCTCAGTAATAATAAGCTGCTGTAAAAAGATCTTAGTTGTAATCTCCACCAGCAACTAATTACCAATTTAGAACCACTGGTTTTGTTACCTTGCTTTTAAGCGAGGTAACCCATTTAAAACGTTTTAGGTAATTAGTTACCCGCCCCGCTGTATTGTAAGCATAAAAGGAGATTTAAATGCTCATTGGCATCATAGAAGATCATCAATTAGTAAGAGACAGCTTTAAAAAGCTTTTAGAGTTACAACCAGATTGGAAAGTAATTATTGAAGCCTGCAGCGTAACAGAAGCCAAGCTGGCTGTAGAGCTTGAACAACCTGATATATTTATTGTTGATATATCGCTTAACGGGACTGAAACCGGCCTTTCTTTTTTATCGTACCTTGAAGGGTCTTTCCCGCATATTAAAAGTATTGTTGCCTCCATGCACGACCACGAACCTTATGTAAGCAATGCTTTGCGATTAGGTGCTTTGGGTTATGTGTCTAAACGTTCTGCCTCTGATGAGCTAATAGATGCAGTTAAAGCGGTCGCTTTAGGTAAAAGATACATTAGCGAAGACGTAAATTTTTCGATGAGTAGCGAAAATTTAGCATTAACGGTGCTTACTAACAGAGAGCTTGAAGCCCTTCCGTTATTTTCTAAGGGGTTAAACGCTAAACAAGTTGCGCAAATACTCGAAATAATGCCTAAAACAGCACATGTACACAAAGCAAACATATACAGCAAACTTAATGTTACTACCTCGTTTGAACTGCTAAAAATTGCAATTGATGCGGGAGTAATACAGTTAGATGAACTTACCTAACGTTTCTTCTTTATATAATGTTAGTTTTACTACCGCATACAAAGAGGTAGCTAAACAGTTATTGGTGGGGCTAATTTACTTTATTGCTTCACTCGCCGCTTTTTGGGTTAGCCAAAACCTTGAAACCGTACCCGAAAGCAGCGCGATATTTATTCCCGCAGGCGTAAAAATTGCGTTTTACTTACTCACTCCAACACGCTATTGGCTCACCTTATGGGTTGTCTCGCGCGCTTTAGCTGCACAGCTTGGCTTAACATACAGTGGGGTTTGGGAGTTTGATTTATTTCATGGCTTTTGGCAGGAGCTTTGCTTTATAGCGCTTGTTTGTGTGTTTAAAAATAGCCGTTGGCCGCCAAGCATTAACGACAGCCTAGGTATACTTTCGTTAATACTGCTTTGTGTTGCGAGTACATCTATAAAGTGGTTTTTGTTTGCCAGTGCGTTTGAATTTACAAATGTATTGGTTGCAAAAGAGCTACTGCAATATCAGTTAAACATGTGCTTGGGCGATATTACTGGTTCGTTGTTAATTGCCCCTTTTATTATGTTAATTTACGATTCTAAATACAGTTTTAACACAGTCAGGCTCACTAAGTTATTTGGCCTAGTAGCCACTTTAGTGTGTTTTATATTAATTGTATTTTTTGTCTATGCGGTTCGCCCAGACACCTACCCGCTATTAAGGCTTGCATCGTTATTACCTATAATTTGGTTTTCGTATAAGTATGGCTCGTTAGGCGCTGTAAGCAGTGCAGCGCTAATTAACGCGTTAATAATTGTTGAAGCTAGCATTACGCACGAGCCTAGCAATACCTACATTAGCCAGTTATTTATTTTAGCAAACGCAATTACCAGTATGGTTTTAGGCGCTGCAATTACTGAGCTTAAACGTAAAAACAACGAGTTAAAGCAAACCAATAAAGAGCTTAAAGAGCAGCTAATTCAAAACACGGCGCTGGCTGCCAAAATGGTGTCGGTTCAAGAAAACGAGCGAAAGCATCTTTCGCAAGAGTTGCATGACGAATTAGGGCAAAACCTAACGGCATTAAAAACAGATTTAGCTATTTTGTCGCACCTTAGTAACGATGATACCCAATCGTTTGTGACTACATTAAAAAACAATGCTAATTCGATGTATGACTCTGTTTATCAATTAATGCATTATCTTCGCCCGCGTGAGTTAGATGAACTCGGTTTAGAAAAGGCAATAACACAAGGGCGACTAAAAAGCTTACTGCACAAGGAAAATATTAAGTATCAGCCACAATTTAAGTTAGATAATAGCCTTTCAAAAGATCACGAAATAGCTATTTACCGAATTTGCCAAGAAGCAGTAACCAATTGTATGAAGCACAGCAATGCTAGCAAACTGGTTATAAATATAATAAACAGCGACGAATTTATTGAGTTAACAATTAGCGATAACGGGACTTTAGTAACCCCAACAGATAACTCAGGTCACTACGGTTTAGCGTTTATAGAGGAGCGAACTACAGCATTAGGCGGAACTTTTAAGGTGTTTAAACAAAATGGCTTTACCATTAAAGTAAAGCTGCCTTTGAGTTTTGATAGCGCAATTAACTAGCAAACATGAACTTGTTTGGTATAAAATTTTTGCCTTAATTGGCCTTCGTCAAGGTGGTCGGGATTAACTTGGATCTCGGCTTGATTACCTAATAGCTGTAATAGCATTCCTTTTGATATTAGGTAGTTGCCTAAACTTGATTTTACAATGACTTCTTTGCCTATGGCTTCTTGTAAGCGTGGCGTAGGTAAGCTCGGATGGCTAATTGGTTTTAAGCCCTCAGCTGAGGTAAATAAGTTTATGCAATGCTCTTTAGCTGCAACAATACTTTCGTTTTTACTTTTAATCACATCTACATTATTTAAAAAATGAATTAGTGCTTGGTTAGCCTGATCAAACTCTGCTGATACGTCATCTATATTGTGGGCGGTAGCCCATTTTCGCACAACTATGTATTCGTTTTTTTTAACACGAATTAAGCTTATTGAGGCTCCGGTCATTCTGCTATTCCACTCAATGTGGTAGCAATCAGTTCCTACGCTGTGAAGCAACACGCTCATGCTTCCAAAATCCTTTGTACTTTCATCAATCAAGCTCATTTTCGATCCCTCACTTGCAAGTTACAAGGAGTGTATAAACGATTACTTAAGTAATAAATCATCCATATTCTTAATCGCTCTAGGAAAATGGCTTATATAAATTTTGGATTTAGTGGCTTGCAAGTCAATAACTAATATTACATACAAAAAAGCGAGTGGTTTAGCTAACTGCTAATAATTAATTTGTAAGTGATTTATAGCTTATTTATAAGCCCAGGCATCGGTTATTGTTACTTGGCAATTGTTATAACTGGCCGCTTGTTTTTGCGCAATACCTCTTATCCTAAAGTTTGTAGAGTCATTAGGAAGTATTATTAAGTCTTCGTCGGTTATTGATAGCGTATCGACTAGTGCGTTTTGATCAGTTAAAAAGTCGACCTTAAACTTTATATTTTTAAAGGTGAAGTTTGATTCTTTTTTTACCTGCCCTATGCATGCAACATACAATGCATCGTTTTCATTTTTAGTGTTAATTTGGCTTACATTAGCGATTAAGTTTTTTTGTGCTAGCTTAAAAAAGTAACGATTTTATAACGCAATACAAATAACTGTATATAAATACAGTGCGTGCGATTTTAGCATTTTAACGTAAACATAAAAAAGCCAGCGGTTAAGCTGGCTTAGAATATTTACTAACTTACATAGTTACTTGCGTAGTGCGTCTATTCGCGCATCAAGCGGTGGGTGCGATGAAAACAACTCAGCAACGCCTTTACCACTTGCAATACCAAAGGCCATCATTGAGCCTTCTAATTGCGAAGGATGGTTTTGCTTTAATCGCTCAAGGGCGGAACGCATTTTATCAGCACCAACTAGTTTTGCTGCGCCGCTGTCGGCTGCAAACTCACGTTTACGGCTGTAACTTGCAACCACTATGCTTGCTAGTACACCAAATAATACTTGGAATAACATATCGAATAAGAAGTATGTCCAGCTACTACCGCCCTCTTCTTCATCGCTATTAATAAAGTTATCTACAATGCCTGCCAGTACTTTTGCGGCAAATATTACAAAGGTGTTTACCACGCCTTGTATTAGCGTAAGCGTTACCATGTCGCCGTTAGCCACGTGCGATACTTCGTGGGCAAGTACGGCTTCGGCCTGATCTTTGGTCATGTTGTGCATTAAGCCTGTGCTTACTGCCACTAACGAGTTGTTTTTACTTGGGCCCGTAGCAAACGCGTTCATTTCTGGGCTGTCGTAAATAGCCACTTCTGGCATTTTAATACCTGCTTTTTGTGCTTGCGCAGATACCGTTTGTACAAGCCAATGTTCGGTTTCGTTTCGAGGCTGCGTAATCACATGCGCACCTGTTGATTTTTTAGCGATCCATTTCGACATAAATAACGAAATAAACGATCCACCAAAACCAAATACTGTGGCTATAAGTAAAATTCCGCCTAGGCTACGATGGCTTAAGCCCAGCGCACTGATTATTATTGAAAGCACTACACCTAATACCAACATAACCGCTAGGTTAGTTAATAAAAACAAAAATATACGTTTCATATTGTCCTCACAAAAATAGGTTTGATCACCGAACATAAAATTAAATTAGGTTAAAGCAATCACTGCGCTATGACACACTATGTCATAACGTTAGCGCTATTCTGTGACAAACTATGTCATAACACAAGTGTTATTTATGTGTTTATTGATAATTTTTTTAAGAAGGGTTTTACAGCAAATTTAAGACTAAAGCTTCTCTATAAGTCAGCTTATTACAAGCTGTTATTAAGCTTTGCCATATCAATCGGAAAACCACGCTCGTGTGCCAATATGCGTGCAACTTCGTTAATTTTGTCGCCGCTATTATGTTTAAGGTACGACCATTGATGGGTACTACGGTGATGATTTACAGCAGGATCGCTACTTATTATTCCTAATTTTATAAACTCACCCACTATTTGATCTGCCGCTATTAACGTTGACGATGCTTTTACATTTTCGGCCCGTGCGTAACTAATATGCGAATATAAGCTTACATCGGCTACGCGCAAGGTGTCGTCATCACCTGGAATTTGTTGCCCGCCATACAAGGCATTATTTTGTGTGCTAGCAGTTTTAAACGCAGGGACAAACTCGGCTACATAATCAATTGCTGTTTGGGTACGTGTTTGCAATGCTGCTTTGTCCCAACCATCTTTAATATAATGAAGGTACTTATTGGGAAGTTTAGGTTGTGCGCTCATTGGCGTTGCATCAGCTAACCCATCATTAAACAATGTAATGTTGTTAGTCATGCCATGTATTTGAAAATACCCGTTAGGGTAAGGCGTTAGTTGCGCCATGCCCTCTGGCGTGCCACGGTTACCATAAATAATAATTTCGGGTATTTGCCCACCAGCACCTTGCCAATGAGTAATGTAAGAGGCTTTAAATTCAACCATGCGTTTTACATCTACACCAACCAGGTCGTCAATAATACCGGTTTGAAAACCACACGCATTAATTAGGTAATCTACCTCAATGGTTTGTGTATCAGATTGTTCATCAAGGCTTGGCTCTGATTGGTATTCAATGCACCACTTATGTGTTTGCTTATCTTTATTGGTATTTATAACTGGCGATACATTTTTAACACTGGTGCTTGTTAAAACGTGAGCGTGTTTGTACTGTGCAAGAGCGAGTTGTGCACTGGCCGATAAACGAAAAATATTCCAGCCATATTCTTGTGCAACAATTAGCGGAAACTTTAGCTTCTCTAAATCTAAATGCTTAGCCACGGGTATCATCCACTCATCTAACGACGTGGGCTTGGCTACTTGTTTTTGCTTAGCAAGCTTTAGCATTTGATCATAACTATATAACTGATAATAATGCTCTGGCTCGCCTAACACTTTATTAGCACTGTCTTGCTCTACAAGCTCGCTGTAGGCTTTTACTAATTTATTTAAACGCGGAAATAAATCTTCCGGTGAGTCGTCATCGCGCTTAGGCACTGCAAATACTGTGGGGCGAACATCTATGGTGTGAGGATAAAGGCGAGCAATATCTATACATTGCTTGAGTAAATCTATGCAGTCTTCGTCGGGTATTTCACGATATAAGTTGCCACCTGCATGCAAATGGCACATTGGAGGGCCATCAATTAACGACTTTTTCTTTTCAAGCACATAAGTCTCTAACCCTAACGCAGCAAGTCTAATGGCTATTGTGGCGCCAGCTGTGCCTCCACCTATTATACCTACGCGTTTTTTAGGTAAGCCATAGTTTAGTGCTTTTGGCTCAGCGCTTACGTGCGCATCAGGGGCGTAGTTTTCAATAAATGGGGGCGTCATATAGTCGTTATATCCTTAGTAACATTGTCTTTAAGCAAGCTATGTATTTATAAACATTTATATGTGTACTAAGGCTGACTATTTCAAGATTTACCTAAAAAAGTAACTTTTTTTTAAAACCACTTAAGTGTTTATAGATAACTCACTAAGCAAGCCTTTGTATATTTGTAACTTAGGAGTTTGCTCGCTGTATGGGCTTATAGCAAGTATTGGAAACGGCAAACGTGCTTTAAGTGAATCAAGATTTGCTTGGTATTCGTCCATGTTTTTATCGACTTGGTTTGCAATCCAGCCAACGCAGCTTATTCCCATACTTTGCATATGCGCAGCGGTTAGTAATGCATGATTTAAGCAACCTAGCTTCATGCCAACAACGAGTATTACCGGCAGTTGCTCTGCTTTAACCCAGTCGTACAAATAATCGTTTTTATTAATTGGTAATGCCCAGCCACCAGCGCCTTCAGTAAGTATGTAATTAGCGCCCTTTTGTTTTACGTTTTTATAAGCATCACTTAGTTTATCAATAGTAATACTAACTCCAACTTGCTCAGCAGCTATGTGCGGCGCAATAGGGGGTGCAAACGCAAACGGATTTACTACGTCGTATTTAGCGCTCACTGTTGCGCTTTCCATTAGTATAAGGGCATCGGTGTTTACTAGTTGATCGAACGCCATTTCGCAGCCAGCAGCAAGGGGCTTAAAGCCAATAGCTTGTTTTTTATGTTGGGCAAGTAACTTTAATAGCAAACTGGTAACGTGGGTTTTTCCGGCATCGGTGTCGGTGCCTGTTATAAAAAATTCTTTCATGCGTTGCCTTTAATGCCTTTGGGCTTATTTAATGTTTTTGTAATGATAACAGCACCACATGATAAGACACACATGCTTTATTATTTATAAGCGGATACGCACTGCATACTTTTTGTAGCGCCGATTTAGTAAGTAGCCCTTGACGCGTATTGGTATGATTTTGCGTGGTAGCCCCAATAGCCTTAATAGAGGCAATAGCTTTTAAAGGTGTTGTGTATTCATCGGTGTAAATACGTTTTTTAGCGCTGTTAATAATAAACCCTGTATTTTGGACTGATTGGTTTATATGCAATTCACTATTAAAGGTATTTATGTGGCTGTTTGAATCAAGCGCGGCAAAGGCTGTTTTTATTTCGTTAAGTGAGCCCTCTACCACAGTGCTTATGTACGCCCGCCCGCCTGGTTTTAATATGTTGTAAAGTGATTGCATTAAAGCCGAAAAATTAGCAGACCACTGCACTGCAAAGTTACTGTAAATAACATCAACACTGTTTGCTTGTAGCGGTAAGTTATCCATATCGGCGCATATTTTGGGTGTGGTTAAATCACTACTTTGCAGCATGTTTAAGCTCAAATCCATGGCAATAACGCTTGCAAACATACTTTGTAAGCGTTGTGTATTAACAAGCGGGCCTGCGCCTAAATCAACACAAAGCTTATTTTTATTAATGCCTGGTTTTATTAGCGCAAATAGATCGCTCGCTGCGTGTTTTTGTACATTTGCATGAGTGTTATAACGCGCTGCCGCCTTTGAAAATTTACTTTGTGTAGACTTTTTAAGCTCCTTATTTAGCTCCTTATTTAGCTCCTTGCTTAAATCCTTGTTTAACTCTCTATTTGAATCGCTACCCACTAGGCACGGTTTTACAAGTTGTGTTTGCACTAGCTCTGTTTTTAATACTGGCTGAGCAGTCATGCTATTGCACCTACTAAATGCTTAACTAAGTGCGTTATGTCGTGCTCGGAATGTGCAGCGGTTAAAGTAATGCGTAAACGTGAGGTGTTATGTGCCACCGTGGGCGGACGGATAGCGGTAAGCCAAATACCTTGTTGTTTAAGTTTATCTGCCGCTTGCAACGTTTGCTCAGCGCAGCCTAATACAATGGGCTGTATGGCTGTGTTTGATTTCATTACTGCAATATTATGGGTTTTAGCGAGTTGCTTAAATAACGCAATATTGGCATTTAGCTTATCGCGTTTATCATCAGCTGTTTTTATGCTTTTAATACGCGCAAGTGTGTGGCTTGCCATAAGCGGCGACATAGCAGTTGAATACGTGTAATCGCGATTAAATTGCAGCATGTAATCAATAAACTGTTTACTGCCTAATACACACGCGCCACTACTAGCCACTGCTTTACCAAAGGTAATAACTAATATATCTGGCAGCGTTTGAGTAATAAACGCTTCGCAACTACCCAAACCGGTTCTACCTAATGCACCAAAGCCGTGTGCGTCGTCAATCATTAGCCATGCGTTGTGCTGTTTTGCAAGTGCGAGTAATTCTTTAAGAGGAGCGGTATCGCCATCCATCGAAAACACACCTTCGCTTATAATTAGCTTGTTTTGCGCTTTTGATTTTTCGAGCCGTGAACGTAAATGGTTCATATCATTGTGATTAAAACGCACTAATGCCGCGTTTGAGTGCATAGCCCCGTCAATCAAACTTGCATGATTTAACTTATCTTGAAAAATAGCGCTGTTTTGTGCAGCCGCTTTATCTTGAAACAACGCTTTAATTACGCTGCTATTAGCGCTAAACCCTGAGTTAAATAACATAGCAGCGCCATAACCGAACTGCTCGCATAAATATTGTTCAAGCGCTTTTTGCTGCGCCTGATAACCTGTAACCAATGCTGAGCTGTGACTCCCTAATGCGTGGGAGTCATTAAGGTTAACAGCCTCATCACCAAAGCCTAAGTAGTCGTTACTGGCAAAGTTAAGGTAGGTTTTATTATTAACCGTTATGGTGCGCGCTGTTGCATGTTGTACTACGTGGCGTTTACGAAGTAACGCATCTTGCAGGCGAGCCTGCAGATGCGTATTTATAAAATCAAAAGGCATAGATATAAAAGCCTACGCTTCGTAAAACAATTCAGAGGTTGCTTTATCGGCTACTTGCGATGAAAGCGAGGCTTCTACTGCTTCATCTGAATAGTCGTGACGCTTTTCTGGGTTCATACCTAATTTTTTAATTAGGTTCATATCGGCATCAGCATCTGGGTTTTCGGTGGTAAGTAGCTTATCGCCATAAAATATTGAGTTAGCGCCTGCAAAAAAGCACATCGATTGCATTTGCTCGTTCATGGCGTTTCGCCCTGCCGATAAACGCACATAGCTATGTGGCATCATAATGCGCGCTGTTGCTATGGTACGTATAAATTCAAAGTGATCTAAATCGTCTACGTTTTCAAGCGGAGTGCCTTTTACTTTAACGAGCATATTAATAGGCACACTTTCTGGTTGTTGTGGCAAATTAGCTAGTTGCATAAGTAGTCCAAAACGGTCGCTTGCTTGCTCACCCATACCGACTATTCCGCCTGAGCATACTTTCATACCGGCATCGCGTACGTGGTCAATGGTATTTAATCTATCTTGAAAAGTACGAGTTGATATAATTTGCTCGTAATACTCAGGTGACGTGTCAAGGTTATGATTATAGTAATCAAGCCCTGCATCTCTAAGTTCATGCGCTTTTTCGTTTGTGAGTTTACCCAGCGTCATACAGGTTTCTAACCCTAGCTCTTTTACTTCTTTAACCATTTGCGAAATGTATGGCATGTCTCTGTCTTTTGGATCTGACCATGCAGCCCCCATACAAAAACGGGTAGCGCCTTTTTGTTTTGCAAGGCGTGCTTGCTCTACTACTTTTTCTACTTCTATTAAGCGTTCGCGTTCTAAATCTGTTCGGTAATGCCCCGACTGCGGACAGTACTTACAGTCTTCTGGGCAAGCGCCTGTTTTAATTGATAACAACGTAGAAATTTGCACTTCATTTGGGTTGAAGTTAGCACGGTGAACCGATGCGGCTTTAAAAAGTAAATCGTTAAATGGCATTTCAAATAATGCTTTAACTTCAGCGTGGGTCCAATCGTGACGAACAGGTGCAAGTTCCATAATACTCTCTTATTTTTTTCATAACGGTGATATTGGCTTAGTCTACGAGTTGAAGTACCATTGTCAACGAAGCCCACCAAGTTAAAGTTTACATATGATTAAAAAGAATACGATTGACCTTGATTTTGATCGTGAGCACATTTGGCATCCATATACGTCTATGACCAAGCCAATTCCGGTATACCCCGTTACACATGCTAATCACAATATTATTCACCTCGAAACTGGCGAGCAATTAATCGATGGCATGGCCTCGTGGTGGAGCGCAATACATGGCTATAACCACCCTGTTATAAATAACGCCATGATTGAGCAAATCAACTGTATGAGCCACATTATGTTTGGCGGTATTACGCATATCAGCGCAGTAGAGCTGTGCAAAAAAATAGTAAATATAACGCCGCCTAGTTTAACTAAAGTGTTTTTAGCCGACAGCGGATCGGTAAGTGTTGAAGTAGCAATAAAAATGGCGCTGCAATATTGGTTAAGTCAAGGCATTACAACAAAACAAAAATTAATGACACCTTACAAGGGCTACCATGGCGACACCTTTGCAGCCATGAGCGTATGCGACCCAGTTAACTCAATGCATAGTTTGTATTCAGGATTTTTACCTGAACACGTATTTGTGCCTGCACCGGTTAGTCAATTTGGGAGCGAGTTTAACCAAACTGAAGCCCAAGAGCTTGAAGAATACTTTAAAGCAAACCACAGCCAAGTAGCCGCCTTTATCATTGAGCCAATAGTACAAAACGCGGGGGGTATGAACTTTTATCACCCTGATTATTTAGCCTGCGTACGTAAATTATGCACCCAATATAACGTACTGTTAATTTGCGACGAAATTGCCACAGGCTTTGGCCGTACAGGTAAATTATTTGCTGTAGAGCACGCCAATATAGAGCCCGATATAATGTGTATTGGTAAAGCATTAACCGGCGGCTCAATGACGCTATCGGCCACTATAACAAGTGATAAAATAGCCATTGGCATAAGCGAAGGTGAAGCCGGTGTTTTAATGCACGGCCCTACGTTTATGGGTAACCCGCTTGCCTGTGCAGCGGCCTGCGCAAGTATTGATTTATTACTTGAGAAAAACTGGCAACAACGAATAAAGCAGCTAAACACCCAGCTACAACAACTTAATAAATGCAGTGAACTAGATGCGGTTGCCAATGTGCGTACCTTAGGAGCAATAGGCGTTGTTGAACTGAACGAGGCTGCGGGCAATGTTGATGTTGCTAAAATTCAGGCTTATTTTGTAGAGCAAGGTGTATGGATACGCCCATTCGGTAAACTAATTTACCTTATGCCACCGTATATAAGTGACGACACAAGTATAAAAACACTGTGTGATGCCATTTATAATGCCATTAAAGGCAAACATTACGCTTAATAGTCGGTCTCAATAACTAATCCTAATACAGGTTATAGCGCTATTTGCTGTAACCTACCGCTACATTTAGTGTTTTTATCTATTAAGCGAGTTTGTAGTTATTGATCTCGTTAACCATTAGCTATATGATAATGTCTATCATTTACAATTACCTTTTTGGACTTCTTTGCTATGAAATTACTATTTAAACCAGCCAAAACTTTAGGTGCAAGCCTTTTACTAGCCTCGGCGTTTATGGCTCAACCAGTATTAGCTAACGGCCCTATTGGCGAGCATGTTAATCATCTTCAAGCTAACCTTAAAAGTTACGCAGAAGAAGTAGAATGGATGGTAGGCAAAGTTGATACCATGGTAAGCGACTACGATACTAAAGGCGCAAAATCTGTAAAAACTGATGATTTAATTGAATATTGGGAATCAGTTAAGTTTCACAGCGCAATAGAAACTAACTTTGTACCAGTATACGCCTCTATTTGGCAGGGTCTTTATGGCGTAAAAATGGCCATTGATAATAAAGAGCCTGCTGAGGAAGTTCGTAAACAGCAAAAAGCGATGAACATAGCCTTGTGGCAAGGCCTTGGGGCTGTTAAGCTTGCTGCAAAATTCCAGCAAAAAGGCTTGTTAGACACAGTAAAAGCAACCGCTACAACTCAAATGACACAAAGTGCCACAATTGATGAAATTAAGCACAAATTAGACCGTGTAGTAGCTAAATTTGCTGAGCGTTTACGAGATGAAGCAACTGAAATTGTTCACGATACTTATCTGCACCTGTTTGAAGGCGTTGAAGGTACTCTTATTGAACAAGATGCAAAACTAGTTGAAGTGCTGGAAAAAGACTTTAACGTAACACTGCCACAGGCCATTAAAAACAGCAAAAGCGTAGACGAAGTACGCGATGTGATCAGTGACATGCAAACAAAATTAGACCGCGCTAAGGTTTTAATAGAAAAAGCCGAAAAAGCTCGTAAGGATGTATTTTAAGTGAAGCGTAGGACCTTTATTCAAGGCCTAGCCGCGTTAGGGGTGGTTGGCTCATTGCCACTGCCTTTTTCTCGTGCGCTAGCCGCTGATATAGCAAACCCTGTTTCTGTTGACGATTTACCAAAGCTTAAAGGCGAGTTAACGCTTTATTTAGGCCGAGGCGAAGGTGGTTTGTATGAAAACGTATTACAAGCAATCCAGAAAAAAAATCCAGACTTTAAACTCGGTATACGCCGAGGTCCTACTGCTGCTTTAGCAAATACCATTGTTGCAGAAGCTAAAGCTGGCGTTCGCCGGGCTGATTTATTTTGGGCGGTTGATTCAGGCGCAATTGGTTTAGTAACCGATGCTGGCCTTGCACAACCTATCCCAGGTGATTTATCTGCTCAGTTACAACCACAGTTTAGATATAAAGAGTGGGCACCAGTAACTGGCCGTATTCGTACATTGCCATATAACACGTCGCGTTTGACTAAAGATCAAATTCCAACAAGTATTATGGAAATTGCCGACAGCGATTTAAGTATTGGTTGGGCGCCCGCCTACGCTTCTTTTCAATCGTTTGTAACCGCAATGCGAATCTTAGAAGGCGATGACAAAACCGCTAAGTGGCTTAAAAAGGTTCAAAAACGTGCTAAAACATACGCCGGCGAGCTAGGTGTTGTTATGGGCGTTGAACGCGGTGAAGTTGATATTGGTTTTGCAAATCACTATTACACTTTGCGTTTAAAATCAGGTAAGCCTGATGCCAAGCTAGATTTAGCATTTACACAAAATGATGCGGGCTGTTTAGTTAATGCATCGGGTGTATTAGCGCTTAACGACGATCCGCTTGCAACTAACTTTATGCGTTACTTACTAAGTAAAGAAGTACAAGGTTACTTAGCCAGTGAAGCGTACGAAATTCCGTTAGTAAATGGTATTACCCAACCTGAGGGTTTACCGTCACTTGCTAATATTTCTCCACCTAAAGTAGATTTAACACAGCTAGCTGATTTACGCCCTACTATAGATTTGATGCGAAGCAGCGGCGTATTGTAATGAAAATACCTGCCTCTTATCCAATGGCGCTGCTTGCAGCGCTTGTTGCGCTTACCCCTGTTTATGTATTAATTGTGCTTGCAAGCGATGCAAGCTCAGTGTTTGACACCCACAACCTGCAAATTTTAGGTAACACGTTATCGTTAATGGGTTTAACGGTACTCGGATCTATTTTAATTGGTGTGCCACTGGCGTTTATTAGCGCGTATGTGCATTTACCATTTAAAAAGCTCTGGCTGGTTGTATTTGCAGCCCCACTGGCAATTCCCAGTTATATTGGCGCATTTACACTTTATGCTGCTTTTGGCCCCGGTGGCGAAATAAACACCTTAACAGGAATAGAAACACCATCTATGTATGGCCTAACAGGTGCCGCCATTGTAATGACACTTTATACCTTCCCGTTTGTAATGATGACAACTCGCTCATCCCTACTGAGCCTTGACGCAAGCATGGTTAACGCTGCGCGTACGCTGGGCATGTCGATGACGCAAAGTATATTTAAAGTTATATTACCGCGCGTAGTTAACGGTATTGCAGCAGGCTCATTGTTAGTCGCGCTTTATACGTTATCTGACTTTGGTACGCCCGCAATGATGCGCTTAGATACCTTTACTCGCGTAATTTACGTTGAATACAATGCCTTTGCATTAGGACGCGCTGCAATGCTTTCACTTCAGCTGATGGTTATTGTCGGTTTTTTACTTTTAGTTGAATCACAAATAAAAACAGCACCTGAGCGCCATGGTCGCCCGTTAATTTTATTTCCAAGTAAATTACAATTAAGTGCGATGTTTGTTACGTTTGCACCTGTTTTACTACTCGCTATTGGCTTGCCTTTGGCTATATTTTCGCTTTGGTTAGCTCGCGATGGTTTTAGCTCATTTGATTTTAATATTGCATGGAACTCTACGTATGCATCGGGTATTGCGGCAATTGTAGCCGTTATCGTTGCGATCCCCGTTGCACATGCCGCACTGAGTGGAAAAGCGGGTCGTATAATGGAGCGTGTTACTTACTTTGGTTTTGGTATTCCGGGTATAGTAATGGGCACAGCGCTTGTTTACGGTGGTTTGCAGTTGCCGTTTTTATATCAAACACTGGGATTGCTTATTATTGCTTATACGCTGCGATTTTTACCACTTGCTGTAGGCTCTGTTAGAACAAGCACCGAACACTTAGATCCAAGCTTAGTAAAGTCTGCGCGCGTATTAGGGGCAAGCCCACGTGAAGTATTTACTCGTATAACACTGCCTTTAACAATGCGTGGTATTATTGCCGGTGCAGCACTGGTGTTTTTAGAGTCAATGCGCGAACTCGAAGCCACGCTACTACTTGGTCCTACAGGGTTTGAAACCCTCTCTACTTATTTATGGCGTGTATACGAAGCGGGCTATTTTGGTCGCGCCGCTATTCCTGGATTATTGTTAGTAGTGATATCTGCCTGCGGGTTAGCTATTATGATGTCTGGCGAAAAACGCAACCAGTTTGAACATTAAGGATTTAAGAAACAATGCTATCTGTAAGTCAGTTGTCTATAGATTATGGCAGTAACCGCGTAGTAAGCGATTTAAACTTTTCGCTGGGTGAAAACGAAATCCTTATGCTTGTAGGGCCAACAGGTTGTGGTAAAAGTACAATTTTACAAGCCCTTGCTGGCCTTATACCTATTAGCGAAGGCGAAATAAACACGGGGAAATGGCGCGCTACTCCCAAATTAACACTACCTCCTGAAAAACGCAGTGTAGGTATGGTGTTTCAAGATTTTGCGTTATTTCCGCACTTAACCGTACAGCAAAACATTTGCTTTAGATTAAAAGATACAGCCCCTGCTGAGTATTGGATAAACCTACTTGGGTTGAGCGATTTTAGAGATAAAAAACCAGCAACGCTTTCTGGCGGACAAAAGCAACGCGTTGCACTTGCGCGTACCCTTGCCCACCAACCTGACTTTGTATTACTTGATGAGCCGCTTTCAAACTTAGATGCCGCCCTTAAAGACATGCTTCGTTGGGATATTAGAAACGCACTTAAAGCCGCTGGCGTACCGGCGATTTGGGTAACACACGACCAAGAAGAAGCACTCTCAGTTGGCGACCGCGTTGGTGTGCTTAAAGACGGCAAAATTCAGCAAATCGATTCACCCGAGCGCTGTTTTAGTACCCCAAACAATCGCTTTGTGGCACGCTTTTTAGGTGAAGCCAGCTTTATTAGCGGCCAATTTAGCCAAGGACAAGCCACTACCTCAATTGGTAATGCGCCCGCTCATGGCGTTGACTGTGAAAGTGGCGACGTTGATGTACTACTTCGACCAGACGATGTGTTACTTGTACAAAGCAGCGTTGGCAATAACGGCGAAGTAATTTGGGTACGTTTTGAAGGTGGCAGCCGCTTGTGCGCTGTAAAACTTGCGTGCTCTACGGTTGTAACTAGCCGAGTAAGCCATGAAGTTGTGGTAAACCCTGGCGACGAAGTGCATGTATCACTAAGTACCTCGCACCCATTAGCGGTTTATAAACAAAAAGCTTAATTACCTTGTAACTTACATAAACCAAAAAAGCCCATATATGGGCTTTTTAATAGGTATTGCTATGTATGTTACTAACTAAACTCGAAGCACTACCACTCAAACATGTAGGCCATTTTGCTTATAGTTTTTAGCGGCACATTATGTGAGTTTCGTTTAGCGTATAGGTGCTGCATAGCTTTGTCTTTTACTTCACCCACTATCACTTCTTTTACTTGATAACCTAAAGCAACGGCAGCTTGAGAGTAAGCTATAAATTCCCACTTTTTAATATTGGTGTTATCTACAATCACCAATGGAATGCCTTGAGCAAGTGCATTTATAAAGCGCGCCAAATTTAAATTATGAAATTGTGGTAACTTAAATTTATCAAAATGATATTCGCCCTGCTCATTATTAAAGTAATCATCAGTTGAGCAAATTAGATACTGACTTTCGTCGGCTCCACCTAATTCGTCAGCAAGGCTTTGCGCGTAGTAAGACTTACCACTTCCTGGTAGTCCTCGTAAAATAAAAACTTGTTTCATAGCATCGATTTTTTAAGGGTGAATAAATATTAATTTAGTTTGGATGTTAATAATGCCACAAAATCATTAAATTTCAGAGCAACAAATCATAATAGTGGCAATTAAACTCTAAAAACTGTTTAAAAATAAACCGCATGCATAAAAACTTTTAAAGAGTTGCCCACAATAGTTTTTTTATTTAACTTTACTAGGTAAGATACATGGTTCAAGTGCAGCGCCGTTTATGTGCAATTTATGCCCGAGTGTTGCGCACAGTTAAAATAAAATAGTTAGGCAACTTATATCATTGGAGTGAAGATGAGCCATTTAGCGATTTCAGAGCTATTAAAAGGCAATGTTGCGGTAGACAGCCAAGTAACAATTAAGGGCTGGATCCGTACTCGCCGCGATTCAAAAGCAGGAATTTCATTTTTAGCCGTTCATGACGGTTCGTGTTTTGATCCTATTCAAGCGGTAGTTCCTAATTCACTGAATAATTATGATGAAGTTACTAGCTTAACAGCCGGTTGTTCTGTGTCGGTTACTGGTGTTTTAGTTCAATCTGCTGGCCAAGGTCAATCTTACGAAATTCAAGCTAACTCAGTGACTGTGTTAGGTTGGGTAGAAAACCCAGATTCATACCCAATGTCGGCAAAGCGCCACAGCATTGAGTACTTACGTGAGCACGCTCACCTTCGCCCTCGTACAAATATGATTGGCGCGGTAACTCGTGTACGTAACTGTTTAGCACAAGCTATTCACCGTTTTTACCACGAGCAAGGCTTTTACTGGATCAGCACGCCAATTATTACAGCAAGTGACTGTGAAGGCGCTGGCGAAATGTTCCGTGTATCTACGCTTGATATGCAAAACTTACCGCTTACAGATAAAGGCGAAGTTGATTACAGCGAAGATTTCTTTGGTAAAGAAGCATTCCTTACTGTATCTGGCCAGTTAAATGGCGAAACTTACGCGTCTGCAATGTCAAAAATTTACACGTTTGGCCCAACATTCCGTGCAGAGAATTCAAATACATCTCGCCACCTTGCAGAATTTTGGATGGTAGAGCCAGAAGTCGCATTTGCTGATTTAGAAGACATAGCAAAACTTGCTGAAAACATGCTTAAGTATGTGTTTAAAGCCGTACTTGAAGAGCGCCGTGATGATATGGAATTTTTTGCACAACGTGTAGAAAAAACCGCAATTACGCGTTTAGAAGAATTTGTAGATAAAGACTTTGCACAAGTTGACTACACAGACGCTGTAGAAATCCTTAAAAACTGTGGCAAAAAGTTTGAGTACGCTGTTGAATGGGGTGTAGATTTACAATCTGAGCACGAGCGTTACTTAGCTGAAGAGCACTTTAAAGCACCGGTAGTTATTAAAAACTACCCTCGTGACATTAAAGCATTTTACATGCGCCAAAACGAAGACGGTAAAACCGTTGCCGCTATGGACGTTGTAGCACCAGGTATTGGTGAGATCATTGGTGGTTCACAACGTGAAGAACGCCTTGATGTGCTTGATGCACGCCTAGAAGAAATGGGCTTAAACAAAGAAGATTACAGCTGGTACCGCGATTTACGTAAATACGGTAGCGTGCCGCACTCAGGCTTTGGTTTAGGCTTTGAACGCTTAGTTGCTTATGTAACAGGTATGGGCAACGTACGTGACGTTATTGCCTTCCCTCGTACTAAAGGCAGCGCAACTTACTAATATTTAGTAAGATGTTTATAAATACTAAAAACCGGCCAATTGGCTGGTTTTTTTGTGTCTTTAATCTACCGAATAAAAAAGCCGCAGCACTCAAAGAGCACCACGGCTTTCAACCAGAATAAGTTTGTTTATTTAAAGGCTATAAAGCACTCTCTAACTGTGGCAGTACTTCAAACAAATCAGCCACTAAACCGTAGTCAGCTACCTGAAAAATAGGTGCGTCTGGGTCTTTATTTATCGCGACGATTACTTTTGAGTCTTTCATACCGGCTAAATGCTGAATAGCACCGCTGATACCTACAGCAATATATAAGTTAGGTGCTACAATTTTACCTGTTTGCCCTACTTGCATGTCGTTAGGTACAAAGCCTGCATCAACTGCTGCACGCGATGCACCAATAGCTGCACCTAGTTTATCGGCAATACCATTAAGTAATGCAAAGTTTTCGCCGTTTTGCATACCGCGACCACCCGATATGACCACACTAGCTGCTGTAAGCTCAGGGCGTTCTGATTCGGTTTGCTCAACACTTACAAAGCTGCTTAATTGTGAATCTGATACTGTATCAATGCTTGTTATAGCAACAGCTGATTGCTCACCTTGTAAATCGAAGCTACTGGCACGTACGGTAATTACTTTTTTACTGTCGAGTGATTTAACCGTGGCGATTGCATTACCTGCGTAAATTGGACGTTTAAATGTATCGGCGTCCACTACTGCGATAATTTCAGAAATTTGCGCAACATCTAATAGTGCGGCAACACGTGGCATAAAGTTTTTGCCCGTTGTAGTAGCACTTGCAACAATGTGGCTGTAGTTGTCGCTAAGTGATAAAACTAAATCGCTCATGCTCTCAGCTAACTGATGTTCATAAACGACATTATCGGCAACCAAAACATTAGCTACGCCATCAATGCTGGCCACTTGTGAGCTCATTGCGCTTAAGTTGTTACCTGCAATTAGTACATCAATAGGAAAACCCATTTTTACTGCGGCGTTAATAGTTTTTGAGGTTTCTGGTTTTAAGGCACCGTTGTCGTGCTCTGCAATTACGAGTGTTTTCATTTAAATCACCTTTGCCTCTGTTTTTAATTTTTCTACAAGCTGCGCTACGTCTTCTACAATAATTCCTGCGTTGCGTTTAGCTGGCTCTTCTACACTTATTAATTGCATACGCGGTGTTAAATCAACACCAAGCGAATCTGTTGCTATTACTTCAAGCGGCTTACGTTTGGCTTTCATAATATTTGGCAGTGATGCGTAGCGAGGCTCATTTAAGCGTAAATCAGTTGTAACAACTGCCGGTAAATTAAGTGCTACCGTTTGCAGCCCGCCATCAACTTCGCGTGTTACGTTTACTTTGCCATTTTCAATAACTACTTTTGATGCAAATGTACCCTGCCCGCGATTAGTTAATGCAGCAAGCATTTGACCTGTTTGATTATTATCTGAGTCAATTGACTGCTTACCTAAAATGACAAGTTCAGGCGTTTCTTGCTCTACAATTTTAGCGAGTAGTTTTGCAATATGAAGTGACTCGAGCTTTTCATCGTTTTCGATGTGAATGGCTTTGTCAGCGCCCAATGCTAATGCTGTGCGTAATTGTTCTTGTGATGCTTTTGGACCAATAGTTACGGCAACCACCTCAGTGGCGGTACCGGCTTCTTTAAGGCGAATTGCTTCTTCTATAGCAATCTCACAAAACGGGTTCATTGCCATTTTAACGTTGGTTAAATCAACGTCGCTGTTATCACTTTTAACGCGTGCTTTTACGTTGTAATCAATCACTCTTTTTATTGGTACGAGAACTTTCATAGGAACTCCATAATTATTTAAACCTACAAGGTAACGTGCACGTCAACCTATTTATTTTATGAAATTAGACTACTTCCTGTTGACGTAAACGTCAACCTAAAATAACCTTTAACTATTCACAGTCTGTAACGTTTAATTTGCAAGGTTATAAATAGGCTGTACACCTTATTTAAATGCGTAGTAAACATTCAAATAAGTCCGTCATAGATAAAGAGGTTATTATGGTCGAACGTGAAACCATGGAATTTGATGTAGTAATTGTTGGTGCAGGCCCTGCTGGGCTTTCAAGTGCAATTAAACTCGCGCAATTAGCACAAGAAAAACAACAAGAGTGCATGATTTGCGTAGTCGAAAAAGGTTCTGAAGTAGGAGCACATGTACTCTCTGGTGCTGTTTTTGAAACCAAAGCTTTGGATGAACTACTACCTAATTGGCAAGAGCTTGGCGCACCGGTTACAACCAAAGTAACTAATGATGAAATTTATTGGTTTAATAACGAGCAAAAAGCGACATCAATCCCCCACTTTGCTACACCAAAAACATTTCATAATGATGGTAACTTCATTGTATCTATGGGCAATGTATGTCGATGGCTTGCAGAGCAAGCTGAGAGCTTAGGCGTAGAGATATTTCCAGGATTTAGCGCACACTCTTTAATAATTGAAGATGAAGCAGTAAAAGGCATTATTACTGGCGATATGGGTGTAGACAAAGATGGCAATGAAAAAGACGGTTACATGCCAGGCATGGAGCTTCGTGCAAAATACACTATTTTTGCCGAAGGTTGCCGAGGTCATTTAGGTAAGCAGCTAATTAATGAGTTTGCACTTGATGCAGATTCATCACCGCAGCATTACGGTTTAGGCTTTAAAGAAATCTGGCAAATAGATGAAAGTAAACATGAGCTTGGCAAGGTAGTTCATGGTACAGGTTGGCCACTTAGCGGCGATACTAATGGTGGTGCATTTATGTATCACAGTGAAAACAATCAAGTTGTTGTTGGTTTAATTGTTGATTTAAATTACTCAAACCCACATTTGAGCCCGTTCGATGAGTTTCAGCGAATGAAGCACCATCCTGTATTTAAAAACGTACTTGAAGGCGCTGAACGTATTGCTTACGGTGCGCGTGCTATTGCTAAAGGTGGCTTGCATTCATTACCAAAAATGCATTTTGCTGGTGGTTTACTTGTAGGGTGTGATGCAGGCACACTTAATTTTGCAAAAATTAAAGGTAATCACACCGCAATGAAATCGGGAATGATTGCTGCTGAAGTTATTTTTGAAGCACTGAAAAATGAGTTAGCAAATACCGATTTAACTCATTATCAAACTGCGTTTGAGCAATCGTGGGCATATAAAGAGTTATATCAATCTCGTAACTTTGGCCCTGCTATGCACAAACTCGGTAAATTTTTAGGTGGTGCGTACAATACGCTTGATCAAAACATCTTTAATGGCGCTTTACCCTTTACGTTTAAAGATAATACGCCCGATCACTCTACCCTTGTTGATGCTAACGCCGCTGACAAAATTGCATATCCAAAACCAGATGGACACCTTAGCTTTGATAAACTCTCAAGTGTGTTTTTATCAAATACTAACCACGAAGAATCACAGCCGTGTCATTTAAAGCTTAAAGATGCGTCAATTCCTATTAACGTAAATTTAGTCAAATTTGATGAACCCGCACAACGTTATTGCCCAGCAGGTGTTTACGAAGTACAAGAAATTGCAGGCAATAAAGAGTTTGTTATTAATGCCCAAAACTGTGTGCACTGTAAAACCTGCGATATTAAAGACCCAAGCCAAAACATTACATGGGTAACACCTGAAGGTGCAGGTGGGCCAAACTATCCTAATATGTAACTAAATTATGCGCTGTATAGCTATATAACTACGTTTTTTACATATAACTTATAAACATATCCTAAATTGCAGGGGCTTCGGCCCCTTTTTTACGTTATGCTAATAGTAGTTTTAATAATAAGAGTGTTATTTATGCCGTCGTCAAAAGTTATTTTTCGTTTTTTAGCAGAGCCTACTGATGTTAATTTTGGTGGTAAAGTTCATGGTGGGGCCGTCATGAAGTGGATTGACCAAGCAGGTTATGCGTGCGCTGCAGGTTGGAGTGGTCATTACTGCGTAACTGTTTCGGTTGCGGGTGTTAAATTTAGACGCCCTATTTTAGTGGGTCAAATAGTCGAAGTAGAAGCTAAAATTGCCCATACGGGTAGAAGTAGCATGCAAATATTTATTCAAGTTAGGTGTGGCGATCCAAAAACGCAAAATATGGTTGAAACAAACCATTGTGTTATCAGTTTTATTGCAATGGATGAAACGGGCTACCCAATAGAAGTGCCTTCGTTTAAAGCTGTGACCGATGAAGACATTAAATTAGAAAATTACGCTATAAAAATGAAAGAAATAGCAATTGAAACAGAAAACTTGCTTCATGAAGTCTAATTAGTAATTTAAATAGAGTAAGGCTATGTAAAAAACTCATTATACTATGTAAAACATACAACTTATTTTAGAGTACACGATTACACAAAAGTTCACTTTGATTATAAAACACGCTAAATAACACAAAAACCAATACAAAAGAACTAATTATGGCGTGTTTTTAATCCATTTTAATATTGGCACGCTCGCTGCAAGTAGATAATTGAAGTTTGATTAATGAAATCAAGCATTTGATTATTTTTTGTAAAGGAGCTATTCAATGATTAAAACACTTTCTCTTTCAGCTATTGCACTAGCAACACTGGGTTTTAACTCTGCAGCACACGCTGACATTTCTGATTTCGATTCTCCACGTATTTATACTGGTATCGGTTACGGTCAATATTCTTTTGAATTTGAAGACAGTGACAACGACACTGACTTTGACGACGATGCACAAATGCTTAAAGGCTATATTGGTACTCAGTTTAACGAATACCTAAGCTTAGAACTTGCTTATCAAAACTTTGATGAAGTAAGTGATATTGACAGCAAAGCTGAAATTGATGGCGTATCGCTTGCCGCACGTTTGGGCTACCCAATAACAGAGAGCTTTTCTGTATACGCAAAAGGTGGTTGGCTTGAGTGGGATGCAGATTACACACAAGATTTACCAGTAGGTGGTGTAACAGCGTCTACAGATGGTGGTGATGCATTTTACGGTGCGGGTATTGAATACGCACTTACAACAAATGTACAGTTTCGTTTAGAGTACGAACGCTACAAACTTGATGACGATATTGATCCAGACATGGATGTAGCATCTGTATCAGTTCAATACATGTTTTAATTAATCTTTAACATGTTTGAAAGGGTAAGCTTAAGAGCTTGCCCTTTTTTGTTTTAGGTCCTTTTTAAATATATTAATACAAAATATAAACCACTCAGTCTAATAAGTGATTTTAAACCGCTTGGTCTATAAACAATAAACTTACTTACACTAATGCCATAAATACTAAATGCAGGTAGAATAGCGCTCTATTTTATTTGTACCCGAGTACTATGAGCGATTATACCATTTCGGCTATTGGCCACATTGAATCTCCTTATAAACAAAAGTTTGCTATACCTAGGCAGCCTCGTTTAGTGCCACAAGCCAAGGCAAAACTTATTTTTGCACCTGATTTTAATCGCGAAGAGTTTGTACGTGGTTTAGATGAATTTACTCATGTTTGGTTGTTATTTCGTTTTCATGAAACGGCCGATAAAGGTTATTCTGCCATGGTGCGCCCACCACGTTTAGGTGGCAATGAGCGAAAAGGTGTGTTTGCTACCCGCGCTACATTTAGACCCAACGCGATTGGTATGAGCGCAGTAAAACTTGAAGGTATTGAGTATAAAAACGGACAACTTAGTTTATTACTCGCTGGCATTGATTTACTTGATGGCACACCCATTATCGATATTAAACCGTACTTACCCTATTCAGATGCAATGCTTGACGCCAGTGCTGGCTTTGCAGATACGCGTCCAGAAACCGAGATGACGGTTGAATTTTGCCCTCAAGCAATTGAGTTTATTAGTGCGCAAACCCAGTACCCAGACTTACATGATTTTATAGCTAATGTTTTAAAACAAGATCCCCGCCCTGCCTATAAAAAACAAAAAGACGGCGAGCAAAGCTATGGTATGACTTTGTACAATTATAATATTCGCTGGCAAGTCAATGGCGAGCATAACGTAGTAACAAACATAGAAAAAAACTAAATAACTCACTTAGCGCTTTAGTGTAAAAGCATCCGCTGTTAAACTTAAGCTCTATTAAAAGAACATAATTACTCTATTTCGGAAAAAACATGCGTACAAGCCAATATATACTCGCAACACTTAAAGAAACGCCATCAGATGCTGAAATCGTATCGCATCAGTTAATGCTTAGAGCCGGTATGATCCGTCGCGTCGCTTCGGGTTTATACACTTGGTTACCCTCTGGTTTACGTGTGCTACGTAAAGTAGAAAACATTGTACGTGAAGAAATGGACAAAGCTGGCGCCATTGAAATGCTAATGCCTGTTATTCAACCCGCTGACTTGTGGGAAGAGTCTGGCCGTTGGAATGAATTTGGTCCTGAGCTTATGCGCTTCACAGACCGTCATAACCGTACGTTTGCACTTGGTCCAACACACGAAGAAGTAATAACTGATTTCGTACGTAAAGAAATAAGCAGCTACAAGCAGTTACCTGTTACTTTATATCAAGTACAAACTAAAGTACGCGACGAACGTCGCCCTCGCTTTGGTGTTATGCGAGCTCGTGAATTTACAATGAAAGATGCCTACTCTTTTCACTTAAGTGAAGAGTGTTTAGATGCAACTTATCAAGCGATGCACAAAGCATACTGTAACATTTTTGAGCGTTTAGGCCTTGATTACCGCCCTGTACTTGCTGATACTGGGTCTATTGGTGGTAGCTTATCTCACGAGTTTCATGTACTTGCTGAGTCAGGCGAAGATGCAATTGCATTTAGTGATGGCAGTGATTACGCAGCTAATATTGAAAAAGCAGAAGCACTAGCGCCAAACGATCCACGCCCAGAAGCAAGTAAAGAGTTAAAAGCATTCCCTACTCCTGACGCTAAAACAATTAATGAGCTTAAAAAGCATTACGGTGTAAAACCTCATCGTGGTGTTAAAACCTTAATTGTTTACGGTGCACCTGATGAAAACGATGCACGTGGTTTAGTGGCGCTTGTACTTCGTGGCGATCATGATTTAAATGAATTAAAAGCTGAAAAGCACCCATTAGTAGACTCTCCGCTTGAAATGGCAACAGAGGCAGATATTGTTGCTGCTATTGGTGCAAAACCTGGCTCCTTAGGCCCGGTCGGCTTATCTATGCCTATTATTGTTGATAGAGCCGCTAATATCCTTGCTGATTTTGTTGCCGGTGCTAATAAAGACGACGAGCATTACAGCGGTATTAACTGGGATCGTGACGTAACTGATTACGAAGTTGCTGATATTCGTAATATTGTTGAAGGCGATATGAGCCCATGTGGCCAAGGCGTTTTACAAATTAAACGCGGTATTGAAGTAGGTCATATATTCCAACTTGGTACCAAGTACTCAGAAGCGATGAAAGCGGGAGTATTAAACGAAGGCGGTAAAAACCAAACCATGACCATGGGTTGTTACGGTATTGGTGTTTCACGTATTGTTGCTGCTGCTATTGAACAAAACAACGATCAATACGGGATCATTTGGCCAAAATCAATCGCGCCATTCGATTTAGCAATTGTTCCAATGAACATGCACAAATCGCATCGTATTCCTGATATTGCAAATAACCTTTACCAAGGTTTAAAAGATGCCGGTCTTGATGTGTTATTTGATGACCGTAAAGAGCGCCCTGGTGTTATGTTTAATGACATGGAGCTAATTGGTGTACCATTTACGCTGGTGATTGGTGAGCGTAACCTTGACGAGAATAAAGTTGAGCTTAAAAACCGCCGCACCGGTGAAAAGCTAATGATTGATATTGACACTGCAATTGATGCAATTAAAGCGGCTGTTAAAGGTTAATAACACGCACGCTCAAAATAGACTAAAAGGCCGCATTTAAAATGCGGCCTTTTTTATGCTCGATTAATAGCAATGCGTAATAATAGCTGCTCAATGACTCACCTTTCCTAGCTTTGTAGAAATCATTTAATTACGTGCCTTGGTATAAATTGTCATGGAGGCTTCGCTAAAGTGTCTCATAAGTGTCATTAGATTTATCTACAGTGTTTAATTATTACACTATGGATGACGGGCATGACAAACAATCAACTGCGTAAAAAACAACATTATCCAGCCATTTGGATATCTGATGTTCATTTAGGTTACAAAGATTGTAAAGCTGATTACTTACTTGATTTTTTAAACTCGGTAGAATCCGACACACTTTATTTAGTGGGTGATATTATTGACTTATGGTCAATGAAGCGACAGTTTTATTGGCACCCTTCTCATTATGAAGTATTAAACTGCATACAGACAAAAGCAGCTAGCGGTACACGTGTCATTTATATTCCCGGTAATCATGATGAAGCGTTTAGAAACTATATAAATCAAACATTATTTGGTGTTGAAATCCACCAGCAGTTTATTCACACCACTAAAGCTAATAAACGGTTTTTAATTATACACGGCGACGACTTTGATTCAGCGACTCGTTATAACAAACTTGTTAGTATTGCGGGGGATGCAGGATACGACTTTTTATTATTTTTAAATCGCTGGACCAATCGTATACGTAAAATATTTGGTGGTAACTACTACTCGCTTGCATCATGGATAAAAGCTCGGGTACACAAAGCTCGAGAAGCGATTAGTGCCTTTGAAGATGCCGCAGTTCATGAAGCTAAAAAACAAAACGTAGACGGTATTATTTGTGGACACATTCACCATCCCAAAATTAAAGTGGATGACGGTATTATGTACTGTAACGATGGTGATTGGATTGAGAGCTGTACTGCGCTTGTAGAGCAGCAAGATGGAAAGATAGAATTACTACATTGGTCAGATACACAATTTATACTCGATAGCGCAGACATAGCTATTCTTAACACGCCTTTAAATACGTCAACAAATACCAAACCAAAAAAATCGAGGGCGTTCAGAATTCTGTGTCAGCCTAAGTTGCTAAATATCTAGCACACCATCTAATCTACCTTCGAAGTGGATGGCCAATTGCGACAATGTCAGATTCCAGTTATGGATTGGCATTGTCCATTTCTTTGAGGCATTTAATATGCCTGCA
>NZ_JADYXA010000039.1:0-32564 GCF_015864495.1 Pseudoalteromonas sp. SWYJZ98
AATAGCGTTTTGGACCCACCTGACTCCATGCCGAACTCAGTAGTGAAACGAAACAGCGCCGATGATAGTGTAGCATTTGCTATGTGAAAGTAGGACATTACCAGGCTTCAAATTGTAGAGACCCGTTACAGCAATGTGACGGGTTTTTTGCTTTCTGGGATTTAGTAAATAGCCAAGAGCCCAAACCGCACTCAGCAGTGAAACAAAACAGCTCGAAGGCGAGCCCCGGCCAACGATAGTGTAGCATTTGCTATGTGAAAGTAGGACATTACCAGGCTTCAAATTGTAGAAAGCCCGACTAGAAATAGTCGGGCTTTTTTACGTCTGAAGAAAAGTGAAATACGCGCAATTAACATACACTCATACCAACACCATCGAGTAGGGCGGAAAAATAGATCACTTAATTAAGCGAATTGGTATAAAAACAAAATTGTGAACTACCGAATTTACGTTTTCGGTTTGTGTAAGCAGTTGTTTAGGTGAAGTATCAAACAGAATTTATAAATTAGTTTGATTAGTTCATTATAACTCGTTAACTAACCACAGACTTAGCTTGTTTATGAGGGCAATGAATACTAATATGATTTCATGATCTTATAACTAAATCTATTGGCTTAGTTGTTTTAAAATTACTACCAATAATGATTGTGAGCTGTAACTTAAATGCCTTATGAAACATTTGTAGATGACTCTGCATCGCTAGTTGAATTTACCCGAGTTTACTTAGCTATTTTTTATACTTTTGTTGCCGGATTTTATACATTTAGAATTATTTATAAAAATCGAAATACACCATCTGGCGTTATTTATCCCGGTGATAAATTCTGTACTAGTTGGTGGAACCATATGGTTTTTAAATTTTTCAGGGCTGCTATTTGGTTTGTATGTGTAATTAGAGTGTTTGTACCTGAGTTAGATAGCTATCTTGGGCTATTCCCAATACTCAATGGCTGGCCAGGCGTATTATTTGGCGATGTATTATTGACCGCAGGCTTTATTTTAACGATGTTTGTACATTTTCATATGGCAGCACTTTGGCGTTCAGGCATTGATCCTAAGGGAGCACATGAGCTTAAAACATCAGGATTATATGAATACTCTAGGAATCCGATGTATTTAGGCGTTGTAGCTGCACAGGTTGGGTTCTTTTTAGCCTTACCTAGTATATTTAGTTTGACCTGTTTAGTTATTGGTTTTACAGCTATATATAGACAAACATTAGTTGAGGAGGCTCATTTAGCCCATCGTTTTTCTACACAATATAAAGAGTATAAACAACTCGTCCCTCGCTGGTTATAGCTTGGGACTTAGCTTTAAATACATGAATTTTTAAGGCAAGAGTAAAGAAGTGTTCTGTGTTGGCTTGCTAAAATCTAGCATGATAGACATAAATCAGATCACTTTTTTTTGTTTTATACCAATTCGCTTAATTAAGTGATCTATTTTGAGGATGGAAAACGTGTTGATAGCTAGGCAAAAAAATTGCTATTTAGTTGTTCTAAATGAGAATTTTTTAACACAGGTAGCGACACGTTCAGCCCCGCAAAATGATTAAGTATTATTGCGGATTGGTATTATATACTTTTCCATAAACTCTTTTTTAGTAATTGCCTTTGAAAAAATGTAGCCTTGAATATAATCACAAGCAAGCTGCTTTAATAGGTCATACTGTTTTTGTGTCTCAACTCCTTCAGCAACCACCATTACGTCTAGATTGTGAGTCATAGTGATAATAGCTTTCACGAGAGCAATACTATTATCGTTTGATTCTATATCGTTGATAAATGAGCGATCTATTTTTAAAATATCTATATCTAAGCGTTGTAAATACGCTAAAGAAGAATAACCAACACCAAAGTCGTCAATCGCAATATCTATATTAATAGTGCTTAAGCGTTTTAATTGTCGTTGTATTGACGAGTCGGGATCCATTAAAGTATTTTCAGTGACTTCAATTAAAATGGTGTTTGCGGGTAGTTGGTACTTTTTACTTGCAACAATCCATTCATCCACCCAGCAACCAGCGCGGTCAATTTCAAGAGGTGTGTAGTGGTAAAGTACACACGGTAGCTGCCTATGTTACTTATATCACCACCGTAACGAAGATTTGCATCAACATTTATTTGATTACCAGTTGTTACGTTTGCGTATCCACCGCGAGTATCAATACTGTTTTTAGTAATGATATTAATCACGCCATTATTTGCGTTACTACCCCAAAGTAATCCGCCTTGTCCGCGTATTACTTCAATGCGTTCAATGTCATACAAAGGAACGTTGAGTGTTTCCCAATAAACTGCAGCAAATTTTGGGGTATATAAGCTTTGTCCGTCAATCATAACCAATAGTTTGCTAGAAAATCGAGAGGCAATACCTCTTGATGAAATAGCCCATTGATTGTTATCGAGCTGACGTACAATTAAACCAGGCACCATTTTCAGTGCTTCAGGTACTGATGTAGCACCAGAGTTAGTAATTTGTTCTTTACTTAATACATAAATAGATGAAGCGGTATCAAATGCTGATTGTGCTCTTTTCATCGCAGAAGTTGCTTGTACATCCATGCCCATTAAAGCATCAAGGTCGAGGTCTTCATCTTCAAACGGCTCGGCCGTTAAGAGAGGGCAAACAAAAAGTAATGGCCAAAACAAACGTTGTGATATTTTCACCCAAAAGTCTCCTGCGCAATCAAAGAATCAAAAACAGTCTTTGTTTTTGCAATACATGTGATATCACACAATATTAACATACATTAACAGTGTAAAAGCATAAATGAGATTAAATCAAGGTAGCTAATTTTGTAGTAGTTAAAAGGTCTAATTTCGCCCAATTGAACTGTAAAAATATAGTTAAATGAACTTTATAAGTATATTTATTAAAGAGTCAGTAAAATGTAAATAGCTGATAGCTATATGTTTATATACAACTTAAAATTTAGTCTATTTCAGAATAACTTCAAAGTATTTATGGTTATTAAATATTTAATCTTAACTTTTTCGTGTCATGCTTCTTAAAGCAATATTAATTATATGGGCACAATTTATACCTAGCCCTGTGTTATCTGCGATTGTGGTTTAATTATCTTTGCTTTTGTTAAAGCTATATAGAATACTTAAATTTGCTTGGTTTTGCTTTAAAGGCACCAAAGTATGATAAAAAATGAATTAATTAATGTAGAAGCAGTACTCGATTTAATGCTTGATGCCGTTTGTGTGGTAGATAAACAAGGCACATTTGTTTTTGTAAGCGCAGCATTTGAGCAAATTTTTGGTTATACGGCCGACGAAGTTGTAGGCAAAAAAATGATTAACTATGTTTACGAAGGTGATCATTATAAAACGCATAATACCGTAACTTCGCTGTTGTCTGGCGAAATGGTGAACCCTCGCTTTGAAAACCGTTGGATGAGAAAAGATGGTCAATTAGTCCATATATTATGGTCTGTTCGTTGGTCAGAGCAACATCAAGTAAGAATCGCTGTCGCGCACGATATAACTGAGCGAAAAGTAATGGAAGAGCAGCTCCATTACATGGCTCGGCACGATGTGTTAACTGGTTTGCCTAATCGCTCTTTATTGATGGAGCGATTAGAAAAAGTAATTATTAGTGCAACTACAAACAACACATTTTTTTCTTTACTGTTTATAGACATAAATGGCTTTAAAGCAGTAAATGACACCCACGGACACGAAACTGGCGATAAGCTTTTATGTGCTATAGCAAAAAGGCTCTCAGCGTCGGTTAGGCATTACGACACAGTAGGGCGTTTAGGTGGAGACGAATTTTTAATTATTTTAGATAATTTAAGTTCTAGCCACGAAACCGTCAGAATAAAAAATAAAGTCCTCACTGAGTTTAAAGCTGTCTTTAAGTTAGATGACGTACTACTAAATATTTCCCCCAGTATTGGCATTGCAAACTACCCAGAGCACGGCCAAACAGATCACGAACTTATAAAATATGCAGATCAAGCTATGTACAAAAATAAACAACAAGGGTTAGATAACGTAACCTATTTACCTTAAAAAATCATGCTGAACTACCACCTTAGACAACTCATCATCACAACGCCCTTAACTACAATACATTACTTAGCGCCACATTTTTAATAGCGGTTTTCCAGTGCTGCGTTAAAAAATCTATAAATGCTCTTACAGCAGTTTGTAGGTAGTTCCTCGATAAATAAACTGCACAAGTTATGCCTGGTTGATAATGAAGGCAATTACCGTATCGGCAGTAATACATTTTTTACTAATGATGCAGGCGAAAGCAAGATATCGGTCACTGATTATGCAAGCGCAATGGTTGATGAAGCGCAAAATGCAGCGCACGTAAATCAGTATATTAGTATTGCCTACTAATATAGTTACTAATCAAAAGCGTTTGATTATTTTGATATAACAATACTGGCTCACAAGGCTAAAATAATTTAATCTGAGCGTATTAATTCTTATTAAATTATTTGCCTAATGAGCCTTCTTTTTTCTCTTGCGTTAGCAAGCCTTCCCGCTTTACCAGAGCCAGTTGCAAATAATGCTGTGGCTAAAGTTATTGTTAAAAATCAGCCCTACTTTTTAAGCTTTATGGGGCTGGGGCGCGATAAACAATACTCGTCAGTGCATAACAAAGTGTGGGCGCTTAAAGTTGGCGATTCACAGTGGCAATCTAAAACTGGTGTGCCTTCAAGCTTGCCATTAAAAGGGCGCTTAGCAAGCACCGCAGCCGGTTTAGGCGAATACGCTTATGTGTTTGGCGGCTATACGGTAGCAGAGGATCATACTGAAGTTTCAAGCCCCGACGTATATAGGTACGACGTAATAAAAGATACCTACACTCACCTTGCTAGCATGCCAGTACCCGTAGACGATAGCGTAGCGCTGAGCTATAAAGCGCGTTACATTTATCTAATTAGCGGTTGGCATAACGACGGCAACGTAAACTTAGTACAAGTATACGACACGCAAAATAATACATGGCAACAAGCCTCGCCATTTTTAGGTGAGCCTGTATTTGGCCAAGCCGCTGCTATTAGTGATAACACCATTGTTATTTGTGATGGCGTTAAAACACAAGCTAATCCTGATTCGCGTCGCTCGTTTGCAGGTGTAGCACAGTGCTTAAAAGGCACAATAGATTCAACTAATCCACAAAAAATAGATTGGCGTACCTTGCCACATCCAACAGGCACTGCTCACTACCGAATGGCAGCCACCAGCTATAATGGCAATATTTATATGATGGCAGGCTCTAATAACCCATATAACTACAGCGCAATAGGTTACGACGGCAAACCTGCACCAGCAAGTGACCATGTTTGGCGCTTTAGTGGTGATAAAAACGAATGGCAGATTTTATCCCCAGTGGAAGTAAAGAGCATGGATCATCGTGGTTTACTTGAGCACAGTGGGGTTTTATATCGAATTGGCGGCATTGATAAAAGTCAGCAAGTAAGCGCTAACGTGCTCGGTTACGAGGTTAAAAAGTGAACACTCTTTACATTACAGGAGCGGGAGTCAGCGCAGCCAGTGGTATTCCCACCTTTAGAGGGGAGGATGGTTATTGGACCATTGGCAGTAAAAATTATACGCCTATGGAAATGGCAACGCGCGCAATGTATCAAAACGCCCCAAAAGAGTTTTTAGCATGGTATTACCATCGCTTTGCAACGTATCGCAACCATGGCCCAAACGACGTACACCATTGGCTAAGTGACAAAAACCTAATTACTCAAAACATAGATGGGCTTGATGGCAAAGCGGGTAACAAAAATTACATAGCGATACACGGCAGGCTTGATCAAATGACCTTATTTCATGAGCAAGGTGAGCCTGTCACGCCACTTGCCACCCCGTGGGATAGTGTAGACGAAAGCCGCCTGCAAGAGTCTCTTTTTGAGCTATTTAATATTCAAAACCAAACGCCTGAGCTAAACCATTCATTTAAGCCCTTTGTTTTATTATTTGACGAATACTACACCGAGCTTTACAGAATAACACAAGCACAACAGCGTATGCTCAACGCCGATAAAATTGTATTTATGGGCACCTCGTTTAGCGTCAATATTACGCAAATGGCAATTGAAATAGCCCGAAATTACGACATTCCTGTTGAAGTGGTTGACCCTGAACCTGCGCATATCTTGCACGCTAACGTCACATATAAAAAAATGAATGCATTAGATTACATTCAATCTAATTAATAAGTGCTATATTTTAAAGGGATTGATAATGTTTTCTTAAATATTACAATCTCTTTATATAATATTAACGAATCAAAAATGTTATTATTATCCTGATTATAACAATACTAAAGAGATCTGAATGAGCGACTTAACTGCAATAGCAAACTTGTCCATTTTACTTGTAGAGCCTTCAGAGGTTCAGCAAAAAATAATAATAAAATCGCTTTTAGAAAGTGGTGTAAAACAAGTTGAAACTGCATCTACACAAACACAAGCGCTTAGCTTATTAGCAAGTTATCACCCTGATCTAGTTATAAGCTCTATGTATTTATCTGACGGGACAGCCGACTCACTATTGCAAGAAATAAGATCAAATCCTATCACCGAGCATCAACCTTTTATGCTTATATCGAGCGAGCGTAATAAAAAATACCTTGAGCAATTACGCCAATCGGGTGTGCTGGCTATTTTGCCCAAGCCTTTTAGCGCAAAAGCCATTACCCGCGCACTCAAAGCAACCCTTGATATTATAAGCGAAGAAGAAGTAGAACTTGATCATTTTGACGTAACGCTGCTGCGAGTTTTAGTGGTAGACGACAGCCGCTTTGCACGTAAACACATAATACGCGTACTTGCAGGTATGGGAATACCTGCACCAATAGAAGCTGAAAACGGTAAAGAAGCTATTGAGCACTTGAATAACCAACCGTTTGACTTAATAGTAACCGACTACAACATGCCAGAAATGGACGGGCGAGAACTAACAGAAGCCGTTAGAAGTTCAAATAGCTACTCACATATTCCTATTTTAATGGTGAGCTCAGAGGCAAACGACACTCACCTAGCCAATATTGCTCAAGCGGGAGTTGATGCTATTTGTGATAAACCGTTTGAACCGGCCACAGTGCGAGAATTACTGTATAAAATAATGTCTTAAATTATTAATTCTAAGGCTAACGGTAAAACTCATTAGCCTAAGCGAATAAAACAAAAGCAGCGCTTGTTAAAAGTCGCTGCTTTTTTACTATTAGCTAGGTACGTTATAAAGCCCAAACGCCACAAAACATAATATAACTGCAATTGTGGTATCAAATATTCGCCATCTTAATGATGAACTTAATATACTTTTAAGTTTAGGTGCAAAAAGCACTAAAGTGCTGAACCAAATTAGTGACCCAACACAAGCGCCAAGTGCAAAATGCATTGGGTTTGGTTGTAAAGCGCCAATATTGCCAAGTAATAACACGGTATCTAAATACACATGTGGATTTAACAAACTGATTGCAAAGGCCGAAAGGGCAGTACTCCACCAGCTTACTTTTTCTACTTGGCTTATTTTTAAACCTGAAGTCCCTTTAATCGCTCGCATTGCAGATCCATACGCTAAGTACAATAGCATCGCAATACCGCCCCATGTTAACCAAGGCAGTAGTCCTGGTAATAATTGCTGTAATTCATTTGCTGCAAATACACCTATTAAAATAAGAGTCGCGTCGCAAATAATGCATACCGTGGCTAAAACAAACCGATTAGCGCCAGCCATGCATTGGCTTAAAATCCAAATATTTTGTGCGCCAATAGCAATAATTAAACTTAGCCCCAGCATCACACCCGATAAAAACGACATACTTTAAATCCACTCAATCATTCAATGCCTTGCAGAGTAGGGGGTACTCTGTTACAAATCCAATGAATATATTTAGGGTTATATGCGTAAAACTCATGATTGATTATCAACTACTCAATGCACTGTCGGCGGTTATTAGTGAAGGCGGGTTTGAAAAAGCCTCTAAAAAACTATTTATTACGCAATCGGCAGTAAGTCGGCGTATTCATCAACTCGAAGCCAAACTTGGAGAGCCTGTAATAATTAGGACGCAACCACCGCGCCCAACCGCTCTTGGCAAGCGTTTACTTAATCATTTACAACAAGTCCTGCAGTTAGAAGTTGCTTTAAACGTAGATGCACTTAAAGAGCACTCCAGCTTAAACACACCTCTTAGTGTAAAGTTGGCTGCCAATGCTGACTCACTAGCTACATGGTTGCCAGAAGCCCTTGCCATACTAGATACAGAATCTGATTGTAAATTTAGATTTGAAGTGATCTCAGAAGATCAATCCATCGCCCATAAAAGAATGAAAGACGGCGAGGTAATGGTATGTATTAGCTCATCTTCTGAGCCTGTAAATGGGGGGTTAGCGAGCCCATTAGGCGCTATACGTTACAAGGCAATTGCGAGTCCGGACTTTATTAAACAGCATAACCTCACTTCGCTTATGCAATTGGCGCAGGTACCGTGTTTAGTTTTTAGTGAATATGACAAGCTGCAGCACCAGTTTTTAGCCGATATTAACGGCTCAACGCCAGAGTATATGCATATATATCCCTCATCAGAAGGATTTAAACAAGCCATGATAGCAGGCCTAGGGTATGGCTTATTACCGACTTTGCAGCTCGGTGATTCCCTGCAAAAAGGGGAGTTAGTTGACTTATTTCCAGAGTATTATATTGATACGCCCTTGTATTGGCATTATTGGCAAAGTGAAAGCCCGCAACTTAAAGCACTGCGTAAGTTTGCAATGCAAGTTGCGGCTAACCGATTAGAACCAATTTAAAGGCGTTTATAACTGCCCTAACCTGTAAATAAGCAATGCGGTTTTTTTTATGTTTTTATCAAGGCTGGTTAAATCGGCTGTTTCGTTTTTAGTGTGCGCGCCGCTGCCCATCAAACCTAAACCATCAAGTGCCATATCAACATGGTTTGCCGCAAACGAAATATCAGCTGCACCTGCGTTGCGAGGGTTGGCGGCTACTACTTTGTTGAAGCCTAAATCGTGGCTTGCGTCGCTGTATAATTCTAATAGCTTTTTATTGCCATCAGTTAATGCCATTGGCGGGTAACCGTCTTCAAAAATAAGCTCTGCTTTACTGCCATTTAAACTGTTGTTAGCAATGAGTTGCATTGATCTTTTTGCGTTTTCGAATTGCTTTGGCGATAGTGCGCGTAAATCACCTGCTACATGCACGGTTTGTGCTATTACATTACTTTTACCAAACGCCGTTGCTGACGAATTAGCACTGTCGTAGTCGGCATTTGTACCACCTACAATAAGCCCTGGGTTAAATGTTAAATTAGGTTGCGTGGCAAGTTGCTCTCTAAAATCATTTAAAATGCGTGATGCTTCGTAAATAGCGCCATAACCAACGCTTTCGCTAAATATTTGTGACGAATGCGCTGCATTTGCCGTTACATTTAGCGTCCAACCGGTATAACCACGGCGCGCCGCCATAGCTGTTTTTATATTGTTATCGCCATTTTCATAGCCAAGCGCTACGTCAGCCCAAATTGCTGCATCAACAATAGCTTGTTTAGATAAGCTAAGCGGGCGACCGCTGCTTTCTTCATCGCCAGTCAGTAATACTTTTATGCTTACATTTTCGAGTAAATTAAGGGCTTGTAAGCTTTTAAGTGCGGTAATTATTATCGTGTTGCCACCTTTCATATCGGCAACGCCTGGGCCACTGGCTGTATCGGCATCAAGCTGTTTGTAGGTAGTAAAGTTATCGTTTTTGGCAAATACCGTATCTAGATGGCCGATCATCAGTATTTTTATTGCATCGGGATCATTACTCTCATGGGTTGCTAATACATGCCCTGCGCGGTTAAACGCACTGCCATCAAGCCATTCAACTTTAAAACCAATGGCTTTGAGCTGCTCGCTTGTCAGCGCACCTACTTTTTTTACACCTTCAATATTAAGCGACCCGCTATTAATATTTACAGCTTGCTCTATTTCTTGCAGTGCTTGGGGAATGTTTTTATCGACCTGTTTTACTATTTCACGCTCATTTTTATCAAGTGCAGCATGGCTTGTAAGCGGTAGGGTACTAGCAAGTGTGAGGATAAGTGCATGGCTAAATTTTAAAAATGACATAACAGCATAATAAGTGAGAAATAAGAATATTTAATATGAAGTAAAAATCCAGAGTATTCAATAGAAGTAGATTGCGATTTTCAACTAATTTTATAAGTAATAACGAGTTACAGGTTTAAGGGTTATAGAGTGAACGCGTTATTGGTTTAAACACAGGTATTTAAATATAACCTGTTAATTAATAATCAACGGGTATAACTAAACAACGATTTATCTGATATTACTGATCTCCACCATTTTGGGGTTTTGCTGCATTTAGAAAAGGTAAGGGAAGCTAACTAACTGTTTACATATGTTTATTTTATAGCTAGGATAAAATCATTGTAATGTATGGGCATTTGTTGGTTTGTAATGCGACAAATGTTGTAGGCTAAATTGTTAGCTGTAATGGAAATATCGGTACAAGGATTATAAATGTCAGGTTTAATCGTAAAAGAAGAACTTCAACTCCCATCGTTACCTACAACAGTTTTACCTGCATTAGCCGAGTTAACAGCCTCATTGGGGATTCCTAGAAATGTACTGGCAAGTAGTGAGGAAATTGAATATGCATGGAAAGACCTACCTCGTGAGTTAAGGGAAATCCCAAACGATTTACGTGGTGAGCTTATAGCTAGAATGTGTGTTGCTGTAAGTACTGGGTTATTTGACGGTGCAATGAATTATGCTTGGAATGCTGCAATTTTACAGTTACGCCAAAAAATAAGAAATTTTGGACTAGCTGTAGTTGCTCAAATTCAACAAAGTGACTTCGAAGAAAGACACTTATCAGAATTACAAGATAGTAGATTATTAGAGCTGTGTTTAAAACTTAATATTATTAATGAGGACGGTTTCTTTTTCTTAGATCAATGCCGTGACGTTAGGAATAATTTTTCTGCCGCTCACCCAACAATGGGAACGGTTAATGATCGTGAATTTACAACATTCTTAAATCGTTGTGTTAGGTATGCTTTAGCAGATTCATCTTCACCAAAAGGTGTTGATATTGGTTCTTTTATTTCTGCTGTTAAAGGACCTAGGTTTAACCTTAATCAATGCAACATATGGATTGAAAGGTTACAGGAAACTCATGATGCTCAGCGACAGATGTTACTTAATATGGTTCATGGAATATATTGTGATCCTGCTACACCAGAACCTTCACGTTTAAACTCACTTGATATATGCCATGGATTAAAGGATCAACTAACGTCTACTGTAAGATCGGAACTGATTAACAATCACTCTGAATATGTTGCAAAAGGTCTAGAAGATAAGCATGTTGCATCATTGCAGTTTTTTGAAAAGTTAGGGCTGTTAGGCATTTTAAATGAGTCCGAGCAACATACTGTTTTTTCACGTGCCATTGACCGGTTGTGGAATGCGCATAATGGAATGAATAACTTTTACAATGAAGCTCCTTTTGCAGAACGCTTACTTGAATTATCTCAACAAGGTGCAATCCCAGAAACAGTGCAGGAACAGTTCGTACAAACAGTCGGTTCTTGTCGCACTGGAAATGGTTATGGCGTTGCTAATAATGCAGTTTCATATTACAACAAAATAATCCAAGGTTTTTCTCCTAGAGAGATTGCCACCTTAATTCGAAGCGCAGGAGATAATTCGAATCCTTTAGGACGTAGAATTCGCAATTACTCTAGTTGTAAAAGAAACTTCAAATCATTGCTCAATTTAATTGACGCTTCTAGCGTTCCTAGCGGTGTAAAAACAGCTTATGATCAGTTTATACGCTAATTACAGCTAACAAGACTTTTAAATGCTAATTACCTTTAATTCATTCTTACCTACTAACATCTAACCCAAACTAAGCACTAACAACCATCAGGTTTAACACTATTAGCATTAAACCTGACAGTCAAACTCTACCAATTGACGTTTTAATTAGTCGGCATTAAATAGATTTCTCGTACGCTGTTGCGCTGGTTTGCTTCAATGGCAAACAATACCGCGTCGGCTACATCTTGCGGGTCGAGTTTGTCGGGTTTTGCTTCATCAAAAAACGGAGTGTTTACCATGCCTGGTGCTATGGTAGTGCAGCGTCCGTTCCACTCGCTCATTTCCTCAGCTAAGTTTTGTCCAAAGCCATAAGCAAACCATTTAGTTGCACCGTAAATAGAGCCACCAATTGGCTTACGGCCAGCGGCAGAGCTGGTTAATATAAAGTGACCTTTATTTTGGCGTAAATGCGGCAGGGTTAATTTAGCAGTCCACAGTAGGGCTTTAATGTTTATGTCGATCATAGTTGACCACTCATCCGGATCACCTTTTTCGGTGCCAGCGGTTGAAACGCCCATGCCTGCGTTAGCAAAGGCTACATCTAGTCGGCCAAACTTTTCAATGCCTTTAGCAACTACGTTTTCAAGCGCGGTAAAGTCGGTTGCATCTGCGGCTACGCCCATTGCATTATTTGAGCCTAGCAACTCTACTAACTCAGTTAACTTATCTTCGCGTCTAGCGGTAAGTATTACTTTATGACCATTATTTACAAGAGTTTTTGCGGTTGCTTCGCCAATGCCACTTGAAGCGCCGGTTATGAGTACTATTTTTTCTTTTGCCATAGATAACCTCTTAATGAACGTTAAAAACTTAAAATCACCATACCAATAAACGATTAACCTACATTGAATAGTCGCTATAAATTAGCCATAAATGGCGGTGTTTTATATTCTAATAACCATGGTTTTTAGGCCGTTATTAAAATTGAAATAAGTGATTAAAAAAGGTAGGTTTAAATTTTTTATTCTATATACTCACGCCACTTCTTTTGAAGTCGGTTTTATTAGATTTAACCATTATTTTGCTGAGTTTCAGCCACATTTATCGGAACAAACATGAAAGATAAACTTTTAGCGTTTTGGCAAAGCCATTCAGAAACAATCATCACTTTAGGGTACAAAGTGATTTTAGCGTTGGTGATTTTAATTGCGAGTGCCTTAATTGCACGCTCGGTTAAAAAAGCGATTAAAAATTCTAAATCGCCATTAAAAAAGGTGGATAGTACGCTACTCCCTCTTTTATCGAGTATTGCTGGTTATTTAGTTTATATAATTGGCGGGCTATTTATTTTAGATATTTTTGGCGTTAATACGGCAAGCTTAATTGCGCTAATGGGTGCTGCTGGTTTAGCGATTGGTTTAGCCCTTAAAAATACGCTGAGCAATATTGCTGCGGGTATTATGCTGCTAATACTCAGACCTTTTAAAATAGGCGATTTTGTAGATGCTAGCGGCACGCTTGGCACAGTTAACGAAATAAACTTATTTACTACCATTTTTAAAACCACCGACGGCCTTTATATTGCATCGCCTAACGGCAAAGTGTGGGGTGGCAATATTAAAAACTTTACCCGTAATGGCAAAAGACGAATGGATATAGTGGTGGGTATTTCGTATGCTGATTCTATTGACGTTGGCTTAAATGTACTTAAAGAATTAGCCGCATCAGAGAGCCGATTACTCGCAGAGCCTGCACCTAAAGTAATGGTGACATCAATAGGCGAAAGCGCAGTGAACATTCAATTACGTGCGTGGGCTGTTAATGGTGATTATTGGCAAACTGTGTGGGATTTAAATAAACGTGTTAAAGAAGCAATTGAAGGCGCAGGGCTGAGTATTCCATTTCCGCAGCGTACGCTGCATATATCTGAGTCTATGGCATCGGCCATAACTGTAAACAAAGATGCTTAAGTATGTATTAACATAAACATAAATAAAAATAGCGAGCCTTGGCTCGCTATTTTTGTATTAGCCTTTGTGTAGGCTGAGGTATTAACCTTCTAATTGAAAGTCGTACACTGAGCCTAAATTAAGTAGTTGGGTTAGCTCATCAAGTGCTTGGTAACTTTCGCTCAGCAGTGCTGGGTCGGCAAAGTCTTTAGCACCTAATTGGTCGCGGTAGTTACGTTGTGCCCAGTTACACAATTGTGTGTATTTAGTGTCGGTTAAAATAACGTCTGGGTTTACTGCAGCGAGTTCTTGCTCGTTCAAAGCAACCCGTAAACGCAAGCAAGCTGGGCCGCCGCCATTTTGCATACTTTGGCGTAAATCAAAAAAGCGTACTTGGTTTATAGGATTATCGGCCATGATCATTTCTTCAATGTAGTCGTTAACCGCGCTATTACGTTGGCACTCTTTTGGCGCTACTAATAACATAGAGCCATCACTTAGGCTTACTAGTTGGCTATTAAATAAATAGCTACTAACTGCATCTTGAATACTTACTTTACTTGTAGGTACTTCAATAATATAAAATTGTTTATTACCAACATAGGCTTCGCGAATATCTTGCAGTGCCAAAGCTTGATTTAAAAATGCTTGCTGGTGGCACAGTAATACGTTGGCGTTACCTACTGCAATTACATCATTATGAAACACGCCTTGGTCTATTACGTCTGGATTTTGCTGTAGTAAAATTTGGCTTGAATCTTTTAAGTTATGCAAGCGACAAATTGCTTCTGAGGCTTCGAGAGTTTGCCTTGCAGGAAATTTAGCTGGTTTTGGTAATTGGCTGTTAAACGCGCTGGCACCAAATACAAACATTTCAAGGCCTTGCTCGCCGTGGCTGTCACAAAAACGAGTATGGTTTGCTGCACCTTCGTCGCCAAAAAAGCCTTGGTCGGGCAAATGGGTGTGGTGCGCAAAGTATTTGTCGTTATTAAACATGGCTTTTAATAAGCGCGTAGTGGTTGCAGGCTCTAATGAACGATGAAACTTATTATTTAAATTAGCTGAAGTAAAATGTACTTTGCCATCGGTTGTATCAGGAGATGGCGATACTGTAGCGGCATTGGCTGTCCACATTGCAGATGCTGAATAACACGCGCGTAATAAAATAGGATCGGCTTTAAATGCTTTATGAATGACTTGTGCATCGTTACCGGTAAAGCCTAAGCGGCGCAGTACGTTTAAGTCGGGGCGTGCATGAGGGGCAAATACACCTTGAGTTAGGCCTTTGTCATGCATGGCTTTCATTTTTTCAAGGCCTTGAAGTACCGCCTCTTGAGGATTTGAAAAGCTTGCTGCGTTATTCAACGAGGCAACATTACCATACGATAAACCAGCGTAGTTGTGAGTAGGACCCACTAAGCCATCAAAATTAACTTCCAAAGCGTTCATACACGTTCCAACTAAAAAATTTTTAATAGGATGCAACAATACAATGCAATAGGGTTGCTTGCAAAGTTATAAACGCAGTGTTTTTACTAATTTTTTGATGTTTTTAAATGTGGGGTTTATTGCAAGGGGGTTGTTTTTATATTGAGCGGTTAATTTGAGTTTAATAAAAATGTACGCATAAATTTCATAGTGCGCAAAAGCTCAGCCTAAAGTAAGTTTATACAACTAAGCTTTAAGCCAAGCCTTTACACAATACGATGTTACTTAACATAGGCGCGTTCTTTATCAGCGGTAGTGCGGGTATTTGTAGGGTCGTTAACTTGCCAAACGCTAATGTCTAAACGCCATAAAAGATAAAGGGTATGATATAAATTGAACATGGTTTTTCCTTGGTATTTTTACTGAACACATCAGTATATAAGGAAGAATTATGCCAACATTAACTTGAATATTTTATGAATAAAAATCAGGTGTTTAGTATTTAAGTATAAATATATACTTAAGGATTAGCACCAAAGAGGTGAAGTATTACTAAAAGATGCACCAGTGTGGCGTATTTTTAAAAAAAGCCCTGCAACTATTGGGTCACTTAAATGTGCAAGGCTTTTAAAAAATGTAGTCATTTAAAAAGTAAATTAGCGGCCCACTTTTCCTTTTACTAAAGGCTCAAACGACATTACTTTAAACTTATCGTGGCTTTGATTTTTGCCATTATTAAGTACAGGCGAATTGTGTAAATCGTCAACGGTAAAGTATATTTTATGATCGGCTCCGTAGCTAAAGCCATCAGGCCAGCTAAGACGATCGTCTTTAAATAATACTTCGTAGTCGCCAGTAGGTTTAACTACGCCAATTGCGCCATTGGTTATGTCGGTTACATATACGTTACCGCCGCCATCAACAATAATACCGTCTGAAATTGGTTTAGTGCCGTAACGCGTAACTTTGTCTTCAAGCGCTTTAGCCGAAAGGCTCTCGTTATTTATATCGCTGGTGGCAATGCGGTAAACCGAGGTGCCCGACATAGAGCCAAAGTAAAGCCAGTCTTCGTTAGGGTCAAGCGTAATTGGGTTAACACCTAAGCGGGCAGGTTGTCCGCCAAGGCTCATTGTGCGCCCATCAATAACCATATCGATATTTTCGGCTGTGGTGTAATGGCTATTTTGTAATACTCTGCGTGCAACACCTGTTTTAAGGTTTACCGTAATAATAGCGGCTTGGCTGCCTTGGGCTGTGTCGGCAATGTATACAACGCCATGTTTATTATCGATGACTAAATCGTTTAAAAACGAGGTGTCGGTAATGGTCGGTTTAGCCAGATAAATAATTTTGTGCAGTTGCTCTTTGTTTGTATCCCAACCTACTAAGCGCCCAGCGTGATCGGGCCCTGAAGTATCAAGCATCCATAAAACGCCATCGCTTGATACGTTTATGCCAAGTACGTCGTAAAAACCTTTACCGTTATTGTACGCGTATGCCCATTCTTCATTAGGGTAGGGCTTAGTTGTACCATCGCTTAAAAGCTCCATAACTTTTTGTTTTTGGCCAAAAAAGCCATGCACAGATAAAAACTTTCTGCCTGATGGGGTAATAGCAATGTTGCCCGGTGGGTGCTGCGCATCAAATGTGGCTACTGTTTTTAAATCAGCATTTTGGCCAGCGGTGTTAGCAGATACAGCATTGCTGCCTAAAAGTGCCGTGCTACATGCCGCCGCTAATAGTAGTTTTTTTATATGAGTCATTTTAAAAGCCTTCTAAAACAAGTTTACCGCGTGATGTATGCGATTCTAAAATTTGATGTGCTTTGTATAGGTTTGCAGCGTTAATAGTACCTAAGTGCTGGCCTAACGTGGTTTTAATTGTCCCTGCATCTATTAGTTCACTAATTTCATTAAGCAAAGTGTGCTGCGCTGTTATATCGGTTGTAGTAAATAATGAACGCGTAAACATAAACTCCCAGTGTACAGATATACATTTACGTTTAAATTTTAAAATATCGAACGATGTAGGGTCGTCTATTAGCGCAAATTTACCTTGGGGTTTTATACACTCAACTATTTGGTCTTGGTATTGGTCGGTGTGGGTTAAGCCAATAACGTAATCGAACTCAGCTACCCCCAGTTCTTTGCGCTGCTCGTTTAAGTTTTTAGAATGATCGAGTACATGATCGGCACCTAATTCTTTAAGCCAGGTTACGCTTTGATCGCGCGATGCCGTACCTACCACGTTTAGCCCAGTAAGCTGCTTGGCAAGCTGTACTAAAATAGAGCCAACGCCACCTGCGGCGCCAATGACTAAAATAGATTGCTGGGTATTTTGCTTATTTTTAGGCACTTGCAAGCGGTCAAACAGCATTTCGTAAGCGGTAATACTGGTTAGTGGAAGCGCTGCGGCTTGAGCATCGGTTAATGTTTTAGGTGCACGTCCTACAATACGTTCATCAACTAATTGAAATTGCGCATTACTGCCTTGCCGCGATAAATCGCCAGCGTAAAATACACGATCCCCAATATTAAATAACGAAACCGACTTGCCAACAGCTTTTACTATGCCTACGCCATCCCAACCTAATACTTTGTAACCTTGCTCAGGCGCTACATTTGCACGTATTTTTGTATCTACCGGATTTACCGAAATAGCATTCACTTCAATAAGTAAGTCGTGTCCGGTGGCAGTTGGGGTATCAAGCTCAATAACTTTAATTGACTCAGAGCTGAGGGTTTTGGAGTTTTGGATGTAACCAAATGCTTTCATAGCGATTCCTGATGAATATTTATGTGTATGTATTTTTTATATGTTTGTACTATAGCGCAGTTGAAAAATAGAAAAAGACATGAAAAACTAAAGCACTTTCAAATTTAAATTGAAAATATGCGATCATTTAACGATATTCAAACTTTTATAGATGTAGCGAGTTGCGCCAGCATTTCTGAAGCCGCACGGCAAAACGCGCAAACCCCAGCAGCGGTAAGTGCAGCCATTAAACGGCTAGAAAAAGACTTAGGAAACGTGTTGTTTATTCGCTCTACCCGCAGCTTACGCTTGAGTGTGGCGGGGGATCAGTTTTTAAGTTATGCCAAAGATTCGCTTGCGCTATTGCAACAAGGCGTTGCAGCAGTACAAATATCAGCAGGGCAGGTTAACGGTACTTTACAGGTGTCGGCGCCATGTGATTTAGGGCGTAATAAGTTAAGCCTTTGGCTAAATGAGTTTTTAGCGCAATACCCGCATATAAAACTAAAGCTGCATTTAAGTGACGAAGTAAGCGACATTTACAGCCAATCAATAGATATTGCGCTGCGCTTTGGTGTTCCAAAAGATTCACAGCTTATTGCTATTCCTTTATATTTAAATAATGCGCGTGTTTTAGTGGCGTCTCCTGATTATATTGCCAAACATGGGCTTTTAACTCATCCACTAAATTTAGCCGATCACACAACAATTACTTTTATGCGCTTTGGCGAAGTATTTAAAGAGTGGCGTTTTTATAAAAGTGGCGCGGTGCAAAAAGTGCAGCTAAATTGCCAACACATAGTTAACGATGGAGAAATGGTGAGGCGCTGGGCTATTGAAGGTAAAGGCATTGCCTATAAATCGTATTTAGATGTAATAGAAACTTTGGCTAGTGGTGAGCTTGTACATTTATGCCCTGACTGGCAAAGCGATCCACTACCGCTATACATGATGTACGCTGATAGACGCCAAATGACCCCGGTTATCACCGCATTTAGAGATTTTATTCAGCAAAAAATAGCAACATTAGTGGGCTAAGTAATAGTCTTAGTATTTAAATCATTTACTACTAAATCGAGCAGCTGCATAAGCTGTGTGGCTTGTGTGGGGTCTACACTTTCAAACTTACATAATATATTTTTTGGAATATCAGCGGCTCCGTTTTTAAGGGCTTGTCCACTTTGGGTAAGCTGAATTAGGCGTTTACGCTTATCGTGTTCGTCTTTAATTACTGCTAGCAGAGACTTTTCGGTCATTTTTTTGAGTATTTGGGTCATAGCGCCGCCATCAATAGCGGTTTTATCTATTAGCTCTGCAATTGTTATTTCGTCTTGCTCCCACAGTGCCATCATTACTACGTATTGCGGGTAAGTTAAATTTAGCTCGTTTAAAGGCTCGCGATACGCACGCGCAATGCTGTTAGATGCCATGTATAAACGATGACATAACTGATTTTTTAACTTTAATTGCTCAAACGGCATAACGTTATCCTTTATTTCAATACATGCTATTTTAATTTGCATGCAAAGTATTTGCAATCTCTAATTACTTGTTCTATTATTTTGCACACAAACTAAATTAACACCCTATTTTAAACTTTGGAGTTCATTATGAATGTATTACAAAACGTAGCTTACACAGCAAAAGCAACTGCAACTGGCGGCCGCGAAGGCGTAGCTAAATCTGATGATGGCCGTTTAGATGTAAAACTATCAACACCTAAAGGTTTAGGCGGAGACGACGGACAAGGCACTAACCCAGAGCAGTTATTTGCAGCAGGTTACGCGGCATGCTTTATTGGCGCGCTTAAATTTGTAGCAGGCAGCGAGAAAATTATTCTGCCAAGTGACACGCACATTAATTCAGAAGTATCGATTGGCGCTATTGACGGTGGTTTTGGTATTGCAGTTAAGCTAGCAGGTGATATGGATAAAGCGCAAGCACAGGAGCTTGTAGATAAAGCGCACTTAGTATGCCCATATTCAAACGCAACACGCGGTAATATTGAAGTTGAGCTGTCGGTTATTTAATAACAAAACTCGCTAATATTTAAAAAGCACACAATAACCTTGTGTGCTTTTTTGTTTTTGAGGTCAAAAAAATAAATATACGAAAAATCGTATATTCACTATTCCATATGTTGTTATTTTGTTTTATTGTCTATGCATAAGCACAGTGAGGACAGTATGGAACAATTCAACCCACTTCAATTTTATAAATGCCTAGCGGACGATACACGTTTAAAAGCAATGCTGCTAATTAGCCACGAAGAAGAGCTGTGTGTATGCGAGCTTGTTGCTGCACTTAAATTAAGCCAACCTAAGGTATCTCGCCATTTAGCGCAGTTAAGACAATGCGGATTATTAAGCGACCGTAAACAAAATCAATGGGTGTACTACAGTATTAATAAAGCACTGCCAGAGTGGGCTAAAAATGTATTAACGCAAACGCTCAATGCTAACCCTTTATTTTACAAAAACGATTTAACGCGCTTAAACGCTATGGGTAATCGCCCTGAACGTGCGGCTAGCTGTTGTAACTAACTAATAAATTAACTTATTAAAGGTATTTAATTATGACTATTAAAGTAGGTATTAACGGTTTTGGCCGTATGGGGCGTTTAACACTGCGTGCAGCAGTTGATTGGCCAGAAATAGAGTTTATTAAAGTAAATGATGTAGCGGGCGATGCTAAAACACACGCACATTTAATTGAGTTTGACTCAGTACACGGACGCTTAGCGCAGCAGGTTACTAGTGATGATAATAGCTTTAGTGTGGGTAAACACACGATTGCAGTTACCAACAACAAAACCATAAATGAAACTGATTGGTCAGATTGCGATGTAGTAATAGAAGCCAGCGGTAAAATGAAAACCACTGAGCTGTTAAATCAATTTTTAGCGCAAGGTGTTAAGCGTGTTGTGGTAACAGCACCAGTAAAAGAAGACGGTATTTTAAATGTAGTAATGGGTGTAAACGATGACCTATATAACCCAAGTGAGCATAAAATTGTTACAGCTGCTTCTTGCACAACTAACTGTTTAGCGCCAATAGTAAAAGTACTGCAAGAAAAAGTGGGCATTAAACACGGCTCAATGACTACTATTCACGACATTACTAATACCCAAACGATTATTGATGCCCCTCATAAAGATTTACGCCGTGCGCGTTCGTGCGGTACTAGTTTAATTCCTACTACAACCGGTAGTGCAACGGCTATTACGCATATTTTCCCTGAGCTTAAGGGGAAATTAAACGGCCATGCTGTGCGTGTACCTCTTACTAACGCATCCATTACTGATTGTGTTTTTGAACTTGAGCGCGGTGTTACACAAGATGAAGTAAACACTTGGTTTAAAAATGCTGCAAATAACGAGCTAAAAGACATTTTAGGCTACGAAGAAAGACCGCTTGTATCTATAGATTATAAAACAGATCCACGTAGCTGCACCATAGACGCGCTTTCAACTATGGTAATTAACAATACTCAGCTTAAATTATATGCTTGGTATGATAACGAGTGGGGTTATGCAAATCGTACGGCTGAGCTAATGCTTAAAGTTGCACAAAGTGATGTGGTTTAATCTCGTTTAAAAAGGTTTAAATTCATGCTTGCGGAGTTAGCTAATTTACCAAGTTCTATAAAACAATATTTAATAATTACCGGTAATTACTGGGCATTTACTTTAACTGATGGTGCACTGCGCATGCTGGTGGTGCTGTACTTTCATCAGTTGGGATATGGCGCATTTGCGATAGCCATGTTGTTTTTGTTTTATGAAATTTTTGGCGTAATCACCAATTTAGTAGGTGGATGGCTTGGGGCATATTTAGGGTTAAACAAAACCATGAATGTAGGGCTTGGGCTGCAGCTTGTAGCTTTAGCTATGCTTTGCGTGCCTGGGGATTGGCTAACCGTTGCCTATGTTATGGCAGCGCAAGCACTGAGTGGCATAGCAAAAGACTTAAATAAAATGAGTGCAAAGAGCGCCATTAAGTATTTAGTACCGCAAAACAATGCAGGGCAAAGCCAATTATATAAATGGATTGCCATACTTACGGGCTCTAAAAATGCTTTAAAAGGGGTGGGCTTTTTTTTAGGCGGCTTATTACTAACTGTATTTGGTTTTGTGGGGGCATTAATAAGTCTAATTATTTTACTTAGTGTTGCGTGGGTTATTAGTTTAATTTTTTTAAAAGGCGATATTGGTAAAGCTAAAAACAAACCTAAGTTTAAAGAATTATTTTCTAAATCGCGGGCAATTAACTTACTTAGCGCAGCGCGTTTATGCTTATTTGCGGCGCGCGATGTATGGTTTGTGGTTGCATTGCCGGTTTACTTAGCCGCTCAGTTTAACTGGGATCATTGGTGGGTAAGCGGCTTTATGGCTTTGTGGGTAATTGCGTATGGATTGGTGCAGTCGCAAGCACCGCGTATAACAGGGCAAAGTGATTCAAACTCACATTCAGTCAAAAAAGCGTATTGGTGGGTTGCTCTATTAAGTGGCGTAACTGGCATTTTAGCGTTGTTGATGCAATTTGATGTAGCGGTACATTTTACGCTTGTAATCGGCTTACTTATTTTTGGTGGTGTATTTGCTGTAAATTCATCGCTGCATAGTTACTTAATAGTAAGTTTTGCTAAAAACGATGGGGTGTCGCTCGACGTTGGCTTTTATTATATGGCCAATGCGATAGGGCGTTTGCTTGGTACGGTGCTTTCTGGCTGGGTTTTTCAAGTATATGGGCTTAGTGCGTGTTTATGGGTAAGTGTATGTTTATTAATTGCAGCCTCAATTACAACGGCACGTTTGGCTAAACTTTAAAAAACTCAACGTATTGTATTAAATTCAATTTGTTTAACGATATTCATAGCTTCATTGATTAGATCTACTAAACTGTATCAGTAGTTTTAATTTAAAGGGTGTGATGAATGCGAGAAATATCGTTAGCAAAAAAGTTACTCTGGCTAAGTGTCGGTAGTATATTTATAACTGTACTAGTGCTATCAGGCATTTTGTGGTGGCAGTTATCATCAAGTAATAAGCAGTTAGCGACCAAATCCGAAGAGTACATTATTGTAGAAGTAGAAGAAAAGCTTAATGCTCATGCGGCTGGATACGGAGAAAAAATTGCTGGCTTTATTAATGAAGCTTACCGTGTTCCTTATTCATTAGCGGCATTACTTGGCGATGCAGCAAAACAAAGCACTTTAGACCGAGATACAGTTGTCAGTATAAATAAAGCGGTTTTAGAACAAAACACTCTCTTATCATCTATTTATTCTCAATTTGAACCAAACGCTTTTGATGGGCAAGACTCTCAATATCAACAAGGGTATAAGCATTCAGTAGATAGTGCTGGTACGTTAGAGGTATACATAACTCGCGATCAAAAAGGCATAATTGAACAACAAAAAGTAGCGAATGCCGCCGATAAATACATAACAACGCTTAATGAGTTTGGTATTCGCGAAGCGCAGTGGTATTTGTGCGCAAAAGACACACTTAAGCCTTGTATTATGGAACCGTATTTATACGAAATCCCATCGGGCGATTCGGTAATGCTAACTTCGTTAACCGTGCCTATTTTAAAGTCAGGCCAGTTTATTGGTTTAGCAGGCGTTGATTTAACTCTACCAACCTTTCAAGTAATGACTGAGCAGCTTTCTAAGCAGCTTTACAATGGTCAAGCTAAAGTAACCTTATTAAGTGATTTAGGTTTAGTTGTAGGCAGCAGTCATTATAAATCTAAATTAGGGCGCCCAATTAAAGAGGCTGTTAGTTCTACTATATTTAATGATATTGAAAAGTCTAAAGGGCAAAGCGGTATTTTTAAAACAAATAGTGAATATTTAGTAAATTATCCAATTGATATAAAACTAGCAAACACTCAGTGGTCATTAATCATAGAAGTACCTACAGACCTAGCACTTGCAGGGCCTGAAGCGCTAGAAAAAAACATGCAAGAAACAGCAGCATCACTCGGGTTTATTATTTTAATTACAGGCTTAATAATTGCTGTGGTTGCTTTTGTTATTATGAAATTAGTAATTGCAGGTGTAATAGCGCCGCTACAACAAATTCAACAGCGGGTTGATAACCTCGCAAGTTCTGAGGGTGATTTAACGCATACATTGCATGTTGATAGCCACGCAGAACTTATTGCATTAGCTGGTGGGTTTAATCGATTTTTAGCAAAACTACGTGATTTAATTTCTGAACTAAAAGCGGTGTCTGAGCAAACTAAACAGCAAGGCGAAATAGCACAACACATCGCTATTGATACTAAGCATAATGTTCAATCTCAATTTCAAGAAATTGAAAGTGTGGTAACGGCTATGAACGAAATGAGCGCAACAGCACTCGAAGTCGCCAGAGCATCAGAGCAATCAGCCCAACAAGCCGATGAAATAAATAGCTTGGTAGTAAGTAGTGAGTCGAGCTTATCGTCAGCGATGACAGAAGTTAAAACGATGTCTGAAGAAATTAAAGAAGCCAACCAAGCAGTTGAAAAAGTCGCTTCGCGTAGTAAAGACATTACGCAAATATTAGATGTAATTCGTACTATTTCAGAACAAACAAACTTACTTGCACTTAACGCAGCCATTGAAGCTGCGCGCGCTGGTGAGCATGGGCGAGGCTTTGCCGTTGTTGCTGATGAAGTACGTGCACTTGCTTCTAAAACGCGTTCATCAACAGATGACATAAGCCAGTTAATTGATAGTTTACTATCTGAAGTAGGTAACGCATCTACCGTTATTGAAAAAGGCGTAGTACGTGCACAAAATGCCGTTGATGAAACATCTGTAGCTTTTGATGCTCTGCACAGTGTTGTAGTTAAAGTTGATGAAATAACCAATCAAATTACACATATTGCCACCGCTGCCGAAGAGCAAAGCTTAGTGACTGAAGAAATAAACCGTAATTTAACGCTTATATCTGATGCCGCATCGCAACTTGCTGACTTATCTACACAAGCAGGGGATAGCAGCGAAGCGCTTAATGCACTTGTTGCCCAGCAAGATAATGAGCTAAATAAGCTTAAAACGTAACTTATAAATTAAGTTTTAAGCACAAAAAAATGGCCAGTTAATACTGGCCATTTTTATTTAGTAAAATAAGTATAACTTGTTGAGAATGCGCGATAACTGCTATTTATAACTTTTTAATCAACATAAACATTTGGTTGATCATTGGCTCAGCAAATTGCTCTACATTAGGACGATTAAAATAACCGCGTAAACCTGTAAATTGCACCTGAAAAAAGCGCGCATATTCAACAGCGGTCAACGTATTACTTAACTCACCTTTGTTTATTGCTTGTGTAAACAACTGCGTTAAATAAGCTTCAAATTGAGCTGTTAAATCTAAGCTTAACTCGTATAGGTTTGAGTCTTTTTCTGCAAACTCGCTGTTTGCTTTAACCAGCATACAAATAGCGCTTGGGCTGTAATCTTTTGTTTTAATTACCACGTTTTCAACAAACGCACGTAATCCACCAAGTACTGTATCGGCACTTGATAAAAACCCCTCTATTTGGGTTTTCATTTGTACTGTGTAATCTTTCAGCGATTCGCAGTATAGACCTTCTTTAGAGCCAAACGCAGAGTAAATACTACCGGGGCGCATATTAACGGCTTCTTGTAAGTCACGCGTTGAGGTTGCATGAAAACCTTTTTGCCAAAATAGCTGGCTAGCAACGCGAACTACATTATCGCGTTCAAATTTAACCTTATTAGCCATATCATTCTCAATTAATTTGAACATTTGCTCAATTTTAACTTGAACAGTCGCTCAAAATCAAATGCTATGTGTCTCGAAGTTACTTAAAACTATTAATTATTAGGAGCTAACCATGGCCGAATTTACTTTATACACTCAAGAAAACGCACCAGAAGAAGCAAAACCGTTACTAGCTGATTCAGTAGCAGCATTTGGTATGCTTCCTAACTTACATGCAGTAATGGCTGAAGCACCAACATTACTTAAAGGTTACCAAGTACTGCATGAGTTGTTTCAAAAAACATCATTCAACGCAGAAGAGCTAACAGTAGTATGGCAATCAATTAACGTAGAGCACGACTGTCATTACTGTGTTCCTGCTCACAGTGGTATTGCAGCGGCAATGAAGGTAGATCAAGGTATTGTTGACGCACTTGTTAACAAAACACCACTTGAAAACCCTAAGCTAGAAACTCTTCGTGAAACTACACTTGCAATGACACGTGAACGTGGCGTGATCAGCGATGAGCAAATCGAAAAATTCTTTGCCGCAGGTTACGCTAAGCAACAGCTACTTGAAATTATTGTAGGCTTGTCTCAAAAAGTAATGAGCAACTACACTAATCACCTTGCTGATACACCAGTAGACGCGCCATTTAAAAAATACGTAAAATAAATACGGTTTTATAAATGACAAAAGGCAGCCTAGGCTGCCTTTTGTGCTTTTAAATCACAGCTATTTAAACTTAACCGTTTTTGTACTGCGTGTATAAATACGTTGTTCGGGCTTTGTCCACTCACCCTTTTTTAAATAAGAGGTCGATACAATAAATTTATCGTCTTTTAGTTCACTCATTGATTTAACCTTTGTAATATCATCTTGGCTACCAGTTACATCTTCATAAGCTACAAATTGAGTGGGGCTGAGGACTTTCATAGCCCCTTTAGTATAAAATCCTGCGGTTGTGAAATAGTAAAATACCAAAGACTCTTTTTTACTGTCGTAAAAAATCATCGACTCGCCGCCATACTCACCTTCATTAATAGAGTGCTTGGTATGTATCGCTTTACCGTTTAAAGCACGCTCCCAACGGCCAACATCTTGTATTTTTTTAGCACCTTCAGGTACTTTAAAGTCAGCCTGCCAAGTTCCTAAATAGGGCTTAAATACGGCAAGTTCTTTATCAAGGTTGGTGAATGTATCGGATGCATAGCTATTAAATGTTGATAAGCATAAGACTAAGAATATCGCTTTAAAATATGTCATAATTTGGCTCTTGTTTTTGTAATACCAATGCCAAGTATAGGCGATAATTAATTGATAAAGAAAATATTAATCACATTCTCATTACTTTATTTAGCCGCCATTTGGCTGGCTTACCTACTGCAATACTTACCTGTTTATATACCAATATATGTACCTGGTTATATAAGTGTATTAAGTGCTATCACTTTTTTAATGTACGCGTGGGATAAGCGACAAGCTAAGCGCTCTTCACATAAAAAAGTAAATCGTACGCCAGAGCGCACACTGCAACTACTTGCATTATTTGGAGGATGGCCGGGGGCATTACTTGCTCAACAATTACTTCGCCATAAATCGCAAAAGCGACGTTTTATAGTGATGTTGTGGTTATGTATTTTAATTAATGTAGGATGCAGTATTATCGCTATTTATTTTCCAGATTTATTGTTAGGTTAAAGTATAAATAGGAAAAGGACTTTTTATGACTAATACAAGATCGGCTGGCGTGACCTTAACGCTTATTTTATTTTTATTAATACCATTGCAAGGATGTGCAGACATGTTTGGGTTTTTTAATAAACAAAACGTTACGTTGTCGTTGCCTGTAAAAGGCAGACTATTAAATAATGGTGAGCCCCAACAGGGCGTTAAAGTAACAAGAGAGCTGATTTACGGTGATACTTATATTGATGAAGCCATAAGTGATAACAATGGTTACTTTTATTTCGATAATAAAACAATACGTAGTTCAAAGCCTTCAAACATGTTTTTTAATAGCTCTTTGCTACAGAGTATTTATATTGGAAACAAAAAAGATGAAGATTCAATCTTGTGGTATACCACAATACAGTTCACCGAAGAGCAAGCACTGCTATCTGATATATTAAATAACTTTGAATGCGAGCTTGGTGAAGAGGCTACAACGTACGATATACCGATAAAAAATACGGGTCAATTTTATACAGTTTATACGCGTTGTAATACCAATTCGCTTAATTAAGTGGTCTATTTTGAGGGCTGAAAAACGTGTTGATAGCTAGGCAAAAAATTCGCTATTTAGTTGTTCTAAATGAGAGTTTTTTAACGCAGGTAGCGACACGTTTAGCCCCACAAAATGATTAAGTATTATTGCGGATTGGTATAAGTTATAGAAATTAGTGAGAAGTTTGATAAAGCCACTAATGTTCATCTATTAGTGGCTTTAATATGATGATTAACGTTTTAACTGTGCTTCTTTTTGGTTTAGTAAACGAATTATAGGGTTTTGCTCTAATATTTTACTTTTCAAAATATAACCAATAATTAGTCCAGCTATAAAGCCACCAATATGTGCACCATAATCAATGTCATCAGGGCCTGTTACTGCACCAAAAATGTTAAATCCTAATCAAATAGCAAAAAACCATACCGCAGAAAGTTTCTTCTGATAAATTACAAACATAAAAGTAAGGCTTGCGTGCCTAAACCACATCAGATACATGCCAAATAAACCGGCTATCGCACCACTGGCACCCATGCCTGGAATATTCGACATAGGGTTTACAATGTAGCTAGCAAATGATGCGAGTAGACCACAGGCCAAGTACCATAACAAAAAGCGCTTGTGTCCTAAAACATCTTCTAAGTTATCGCCAACGATATATAAAAAGTACATATTGCCAACTAGATACATTATGGAACCATGTAAAAATACGCAAGTTAATACAGTCCATAGCTCATTACCTTTACTTAAATCTGCAGGTGTCATGGCAAAGTTATCAATGACGTAGCTAAATGAGCTCGGGTTTAAAAAGTAAAGTGCAAAAATCAGTGTGTTTAAGACAATAAGACCGCGAGTTACCCAGGGGGTCTTTTGTGGCTGAATATTATATTCAACAGGCATTTGCGTTAAAAATTGGAACAAGTAAGTTTTCCAACTTACTTTTTGATTTAGCTCGCCTAAACTCGCTTTTATTTCAGGGCTATTTTCAACACTTTCAAGCTCATCTTTATCAATCCATGTGCCATCGCAGTGTCTACAAACATCTATTTCGGTATGAAAAGCCTCAAGTAAGTGAAAACGTTCCAAGCTTTTTTTACAATCAGGGCAGTCAAGCTCAGAAATTCCTAATAGTTCACCAAAGTGAGTTTCAAATTTATCACCTTCAGGGCCTTCATTTATTTCGGAAATCATCCGATTTACTTCATTTTTTTCGAACCATAAGCCACCGCATTCACAGCAAATATCTATTTCTTCGCCTTGATAATTGGTTACTTCTAATGGATGGTCTTTACAATGTGGGCAGCTCTTAGTTGGCATTTTCTAGCTCCTTTAACGAACCAACAGAAATGTCATTCTGCTGTAATTCCATTTTTAATGGTTTAGCGCTATTTTTAGTGCGGGTAGCGTTTGAGTTTTAATTGAGTCTGTTATTTTTGCTAATTCGATAGAAGCCTGCTTAGCAGACATTTTTCTTTCTATTGCGGCATTAATGATAAAATCAGCTCGAGAATAAAACCGACGTATTTTAGTCAAAAATTCACTTGGTGTTTCAAGCGTAGTAGGCGAAAACTGCATGGTTTTCCATATGTACTGCTCAAGTGTGGGTTTAAAAAATTCCATTTCTGATTTTGGCGGGCTCTTCGCTAAGCGTTCTGCATACTTAGCTACCGTATTTGCGTTATCATTAACTTCGTCATAGAGCGATGTACGCAAATAGTAGTTATCTTCCATTTTGCTAAATGAATCGAACTTAAGCGCTTGTTCTAAACCGCTTTGAGCAGCCAAATAAACACCAAATACGGTAGAAATAACCATAAAAAATTGATTTAACCAAAAACCAGTACTTTTGAGCTCTTTATGATCGACCTTTTTAAGCGCACAAGAATACTTAAAAATTAACCAGTTGCAATGCTACTATCCGTATTGAATATACTTTTTTACGTTTCGACCTGCATGTACATGCAGACGTAAACTTTACTCATTTCCTAAGGAGAGTGGGTAATGAATCTTTAGTAATTATACTTTAAGTGCACAACTACTAAAATCCCCATATCAAAACCGTTAAAGGTTTCAATTGATTACTTTGTGATTAAAAATAAAACAAGCAGCCATGGCTCTTCCTCATTTAACAGTTAAAGCAAATAAGAATTCTGTGCTAGAAAAGCTATGTTTTGCTCATGAGGTAAGTATATTGGTATATATAAAATTGATAATACTAAGTTATGGCTAATTAGTTTTTATTTTAAATATATAACAAAGGTCATTCTTGAAAAATACTTTCAACCTTTGAATTTAAAAATACTGCACCGTTTTGTGTTTTGCCTAAATGGTCGTCTTTATTATAAATAGGGCAGCTTTTCAGTGATAAACAGCCACATCCTATGCAGCTGTCTACCTTGTCTCGCAAACGCTGCATATACGCTATTCGCTCGTCCAGCTGTGCTTGCCATTGCTTTGAAAGGGCTGCCCAATCTTTTTGCGTGGGTGTGCGCTGATCAGGTAATGTTGCCAGTGTTTGTTTAATTTCATCAAGGGTTATTCCCATTGCTTGTGCGGCTTTTATTACCGCTATACGGCGCAGTACATCTTTTTTATAGCGGCGTTGATTGCCGCCATTTCGCCAGCTACGTATTAGTCCTTTGGTTTCATAAAAATGCAGGGTTGATACTTTTACGCCGCTACGCTTTGCTACATAACCCACGGTTAAGTTGGCCTCAGTTAGTTTTTTTTGATCTATTGGCATTATTTTTATTTTCCGTTTGACCTCAATATAACTTGAGGTTTTAAGCTTCTTTCAACATTAAAAAAGGAGCTAACTAAATGCAACAAAAACTTGAGCGTAGCACTGTTATTATTTATTCAAGCGCACGCAAAAATGGTAATACACAGGCGCACGTTAATGGATTTGCAGAGCAAAATAATGTGCGTGTAATATGCTTAGATGATTATAAAATTGCGCCGTACTGCTATAACAAAAACTATAAAAATGATGATTTTTACGCTGTGTTTGAAGCACTTTTAAAATATGATCATTGGGTGTTCGCGTCTCCTGTTTATTGATAAAGCACCACGGTACAAATGAAATTATTTATCGATAGAATAACCGATTATATGGACGATGAAGCATTAAAACCTAAGCTTCGTAGTTTACGTAGTAAGCATTTTTCAGTGCTTTCTAATGCGTCATCAAGTGAAGCCCCCGCCTGTTTTGTAGAGCAGTTTAAAAATACGTTTAGTTATTTAGGTATGCAGTTTATTAACCACAGCCATAAAAGTACCCAAAAGGTTGCTTAAATTGCAGCCTTTTTTGGTTGTCTCTGGTAGTTTAGTAATAATCTTAAAAAACACAGGATTGTTTTATGAAATATTTACTATTGTTAGTGCTGCTTTTTAGCCCTTTAATATATGCAACAGAGCAACCAATTAAGGGGGATGGTAATTATTACAATGTACCCGAGCATGATGAAATTAATGACGCTACGGTATTTAAAATAGCATTTGATGTTGCTGATGGCGCTGAAAAAGGCGCGCAAAATAATTCAATAAATTCGCTAGCGCGTTTTATTAACATGCATTTAGCGCATGGCGTAAAGCCTGAAAACATACAACTTGCATTAGTTGTGCACGGCAGCGCAAGTGTTGATGTGTTAGCTAATAGCGAATATAAAAAACGCTTTAACGTTGACAATAAAAATCAAGCGTTAATTGAGCAGCTACTAGAAAACAACACTAAAGTGTATGTTTGCGGGCAATCTGCTACTCACTTTAAAGTAACGCCAGCGCTTTTAATTGAGGGTGTAAAGATGTCGCTTTCAGCTATGACCGCTCACGCACAACTTCAACAGCAAGGCTATACGCTCAATCCATTTTAATGACTCAAATAATAAAAAATATTCTCTGCTTTGGGGATTCAAATACATGGGGCTTAAACCCTGTAACGGGTAAACGTTTTGATGAAAATACCCGTTGGACATCACTTTTAAATAAAAACTTAGGGTGTGGTTTTAACGTAATAGAGGCAGGGCAACCTAATCGCACGTTAGTGCATAATCCCCCGTTTGACGTTGTGCTCAATGGTGTTAGCTATTTAAAACCTTATTTGGATAAGCATGATCTCGACTTTATTATTATAGCTCTTGGTACAAACGATCTTAAAAAACGTTTTAATTTAACACCTAGTTTAATAGCAGATGGCTTGAATGATTTAATTAACTCAATACACTTTTATTATCAGCAAGGTAGTACTTTAAAATCCCCTAAGATTATTATTGCTAGCCCACCTAAAATAAGAATTACCGGGCAGTATTCACGTATTTATGAAGAGGCTGATACAAAAGCAACAAAGCTCTCTAGTGCATTTAAAAGCGTTGCAGCTAATAATAAGTGCGCTTTTATTGATTTTAACTCGTTCATTAGCATAACAGATGGTGATGGGATTCATTTTGATGATATCCAACATTTGGCAATAGGCTTTAAAATAGCGCAATTGGTTCAAAATTTACTCAATAATTGTTAAATCTATCGTAACTATTCACCAAGACAAATTATTTTCTAAGGATCTTTTTTAGCTATTGACTGATCCTGCCAGTATGCCAAGCTAGAGCTATTACCCTATCGCTCTAGCTTTAATGAATTTAAACAGC
>NZ_JADYXA010000004.1:0-258814 GCF_015864495.1 Pseudoalteromonas sp. SWYJZ98
TGAGCAACTTAATAATCGTCCGAGGAAGACACTTGGATTTGAAACGCCTGCAAAATTGATGCAGGATCACTTGGCGGCTAAAGCCGCCTAAACGTTATGCACTTCAGGTTTGAATCCGCGATATAAAACTTACTTTAGCAAAAGTAAGCACAGCAACAATGTCAGGTATCCGACATTCTGTAAATTAAACAAATGCAGAAATTATTTTACCCGGCTCATGCTCACCTTGCATATCCGTTCGCTCGCGCCCTTTTTGATACTCTTGCTCAAGCATTTTTTGAAGTTCCTCTATTTTATCAGCAATTGCGCTAGGGTCTGCGCCCTCACTTTGCTGTTCTTTAATTAGCTCTTCTATTGTCGCTTTTAGCTCGTCTATTTTGTTTTTGTTTACACCTAAGCGCTGATAAACCAGCGCTTCTTGGGTACTTTCTAAAAATGTTGGTTCTTTAGGCGCTGAGGTAATGCCTTTAGTATCACTTGTTTTTACGTTAGGGAGGGTATTAGTTGCCGCAACTTCGCTTGGACCTGCCGCTTTATTTACTGTAGGAGAGTTATAATTACTATATTGATTTTTAAAGGTTATTGTAGTCATTAGCTCAAATCCATTGTTGCGTTACATTATCTGTAGCAATTTTGGTTCCAACTAAATAAAGCAGCCTCTATTTAAGCTTGTGTAGCACGCGCCTGTAACTTTTGTTTATCTAAAACAGTTATGCGTTGATACCCCAAACTAATAGCTTGTAAGCTAACAAGCTGTTGCAGTATTTGATTAATAGTTTGGCGCGTTAGGTAGGTCATATCAGCAAGTTGCTGTTGAGATAAAACAAGCGGTGTTAAGTGCTCTGTATGTTCGCTAAGCATTAAAAGTCGATTGCATACTTTTTGCTCAGCGCTTAGTAATGCGTGATCTTCCATTGAGGTAAACATTAGGCGTAACTTTTGTGCCAACAATAAACCAAACTCTTGCCAATATTGTGGCTGTTCGTTTAATAGCTGTTCAAGCTCGCGTTGGGGCACGTAAAAAAGCACAACATCAGTTTGTGCATATACGTCATGAGTACGCAGGCCACCATCAAACAAGGTAACTTCGCCAAACCACAGTGATGAATCAATAAAGCTCAATACGGCTTCTTTGCCTTCGTTACTTACGCCACTAATACGCACCACGCCGCTAAGCACTGCATAAATTCCATCGTGCTTATCACCTCGCAAAAATAATGATTGCTGAGCTTTTAGCGAGAGCGTTTTGCCCTGCGTTAATAAAAAGCTTTTTAAATAAGCGCTACGGTTTTTAAACCAATGCCCTTGCTCTATAACGTTTTGTTGCTGTGGAGTCATTATTTACTGCATTTGCTTATTAAATGGCTGTTTTTCGATAACCAATTTTTTAGGGAAATTTAAATCGGTTGCTATAACAAAATCATCGTAAGGATCATTACCCGAAAACAGCTCAGTTATTAATGTGTCGTTTTTATAAACATTAACGGTTACACCGCTGCCCATACCGCCTGAGTTAATAATATAGTAGTGATATTCGCCGTTACTAAAAAATAAAATACTCTCGCCAATACGCCCTACTTGCCTGTAGTAACTACCAAATGGAGCATCTGGTGTTGCTTCTTTTTCAAGCCCTATGTCATTAACTCTACCAAATCGATAACTAAGCGATGAGTCATCTTTTGCAACACAAATAGAAAGCACTTTATCGGTAGGCTCTAACTTGTAGGCTGTATTTTCATCTGGGTTACGCACAACTTTATGCATTTTTGCGTTAATGTAGGCTGCTTCATTACTTTTACAATGTGTTGCCAGCATACCGACCACTAAAGCGGGTTCGTGTGTTTGAACTGCTGAAGGCGTGTTTACTTTGAGATTAGAGGGTGAGTTACTTACATTATTATTTAGCTGAGGACTACCTTGAATTGCCATACTTTGATCGTCACAACCAAACAGAGCAAACAAGAAGAAAGAATAAAAGCTCGCTAAAAATTTAATGCGCATAATAAAATCCATCTATGAGAGAGCCTTTAAAATAGCGATAAAACTAGCGACTCGCAACACCTTATGCGCAATACTTTATAAGTTTATTTTTAAACCATCTTCTGCAAAAACTACGTTACTTTTTAGTGATTTAATTAACGATTTTTTAAACAACTACTGGTTTTTAATGACCGATTCATAAACTGAGATAGAACCGCCGCTTAATGCGTTTTCATCAATTGCGTTGTACATAATCACTACATCGGCATTTTCGCTAGGTTAGCAAATGTACCTATTTTTTGTTGAGTGACCAACGGCCGATTTATTAATTTTAGCTAGTATTAAAAGCTGATTTAAACACCTTATAAAAGTGTGTAAATAACTAAATTAATCAATAATTGGTTTTCTTATAATAAAATGTTGTTACAGCACTATTGCAAACGGCTTTTCATAACCAATTGTAATTTATGATTTAAATAAAATTAAATCCAAAAAACATACATTTTAAAAACAATTTAGTCTCATTTTATTAAAACAACAGTTGACCCTATTCAAAATATAAACTAGCATTTCTGGAAGCGCTTCCACAAACCCTGATCAAACAGGCTTTTCTGGAAGCGCTTCCACACATTTGACAATGTTTATAACTACACAATAACAGCCCCATACAAGCTGTTAATAATAATGATAAAAGCGCGAGGGAAACCGAATGTCCAACCATATTGTAAGAAAAACAAAGATAGCGACCAGCCTATCTCTGATTTTAGGTGCATCAATCTCTTTGCCTGTATATGCACAAGAAGCAAATACAGATGTTGAAGTAATCCAAGTTACTGGTTTTAAAAGCAGTATTAAAGAGTCGACTCGTTTAAAACGCGACGCCGCCGGTGTTGTAGATGCTATATCAGCTGAAGATATTGGTAAATTCCCAGATACCAACTTAGCCGAGTCGCTACAGCGTATTACGGGTGTGTCGATTGATCGCTCAAATGGTGAAGGCTCTAAAGTAACGGTTCGTGGTTTTGGCCCCGACTACAATATGGTAACCCTAAACGGGCGTACAATGCCGGCGGCATCTTTGCCTGCAGGCGGTGGTACACCTAGCTCTCGTGCATTTGATTTTGCAAACTTAGCGTCTGATAGCGTTAAATCGGTTGAAGTATATAAAACGGGTAAAGCAAGCATTGCATCAGGTGGTATTGGCGCAACAATTAATATTAATACGGCTCGCCCACTCGACAACCCTGGCTTTGTTTCAAGCATTGGCGTAAAAGCATTACACGACTCAACAAACCGCGTTGGTGATGACATAACACCTGAGCTTTCGGGTTTAATTAGCTGGACCGACAGTGAAGCTAAATTTGGTGCCTCGTTAACTGCAAGCATGCAACAGCGCGATAGCTCATCAACAGGTGCGTTTGTAAATCAATGGAATACATCAGCTTTTGACGGCACAATCCCACAAGCTGCAGACGATATTGTTTTAACTAATGCACCCGCCGTTGGCCAGCTTTATTCAATGCCATCAGATTTGCGCTACACCATTGCCGACAGAGAACGTACTCGTACAAACGCGCAATTAACGCTGCAATACAGCCCAATTGATGATTTAACAGCCACGCTTGATTACACATATTCTAAGCAAGATTTATTCGAAGCCCGTGCCGAGCAATCAATTTGGATGGATAACTACAAAAGCGCGCTAACATTTGACGACAACACAGTAAAAACTCCTATTTATTACCGAGAAGAACGTCGCGATCAGCAAACACGCGATTTAGGTTTAGCGTTTCAAGAGTTAAACCAAGTTAACCAAAACGACTCTATTGGTTTAAACGTTGAGTACTATTTCAACTCAGAATTAAGCTTTATGTTTGATGCGCACAATTCAAAAGCCACTAGCAAACCAGATGCACCTTACGGCAGCTGGGTAAACGCAGGCTTAGGCGCAAACGTAGTTAACGCACAAGAAGTTGATTTTAGCCGCGAACTTCCATCAATGAGTATCGATTTTGATGATTGCCGCCGAGACAACCTAAATTGTAATAACACGTTAGATGCCTCTGATGTGGGTACGTCTATTTTAGATTCTAACTTTGCTCGCCAAGAGTCTGAAATAACAGAATTTAGAATCCATGGTAAATACGAAATTGAAAACGGCGCAATTGACTTTGGTATAGAGTCTCGCTCTATGGAAAGCCATTCACTGCAATCACTTACACGTAATACTATGGGTAACTGGGGTATCGAAAACCCAGGCGAACTACCTGATGGCTACCTAAACCCAACAAACTTTTTAGCTGAGTTTGACGACTACGATACATCGGGCTCGTACAACCAAGGTTATACCGGCAGCGCATCGCAAATTGGTTACTGGGCAGGTGAAGAATACGGCTTTAACTTTGCAGCCGATGGCGCATTTGCAACTAACCGCACCATTGAAGAAGATATCACCGCAGCGTTTGTGCAATTTACTTACAACGGCTACATTGGCGATATGCCATACAACATTGTAATTGGCGCGCGCCAAGAGTCTACCGACATTACCTCAACGGCTAATATCGACTTACCTAACGCAGTAGCGTGGGAAGGTAATAACGACTTTAATGTTCGTTTTGGCTCGGCTAAAGAAGATTTCACGCTTAAATCTAGCTACGATCACTTTTTACCAAGCTTTGACTTTGACATAGAAGTAATTGAAAACGTAAAAGCGCGTTTTTCTTATAGCACAACAATTGCTCGCCCAACTTACGACAACTTAAGTTCAGCAGCGACTGTTGGTGTACCAGGTGCCCCTACTCTTTTAGCGGGTTCATCACCAGCTACAGCGTCAACGGGTAACCCTGGTTTAGTGCCGCTTGAATCAGATAATATTGATGTATCGGCTGAGTGGTACTTTGCAGAAACAAGTTATGTGTCGGTAGGTTATTACACTAAAGACATCGAAAACTTTATTGGTTTAACACCCATGACGCAAAACTACTACGGGTTACGCGATGCAACAGCGGGCCCTCGCGCTCAAGCTGCCATTGCTGAGCTAGAATCTCGCGGACTTGCTCTAACCGATTCGAACTTATTTCAAATGGTTGCCGCAACAGAAAATGGCGTTGATTTTGACTCTATGACCTACGAAGAGTTTGAAGCCGCTTACGATGTAATTGCTAACAGCGACGACCCATTACTAGAATTTACAGCGCAAGTACCTACCAACAATAAAAATGCCACTATTGATGGTTTCGAAATTGCCTTTCAGCACTTTTTTGGTGAAAGCGGCTTTGGTGTGCAAGCAAACTACACCACTGTTAATGGCGACATAGACTTTGATGTAAACGCCGACCCAACTACAACACAGTTTGCACTAGTGGGTTTAAGTGACACAGCTAACTTTATTGCCATGTACGAAAACGATGATTTTCAAGCACGTATTGCGTACAACTGGCGTGATAAGTTTTTAAATAGCGCAGCTCGATACGTAAACGAGCCAGGCTTTACTGAAGAATATTATCAAATCGACTTTAATGTTGCGTACAACTACAGCGAACAACTATCGTTTTTTGTTGAAGGCCTTAACATTACTGAACAAAACAGCCGCGAACATGGCCGTACGTCAGCACAATTGTGGAACCTACAACAGCTAGGTGCACGTTACAATATTGGTATGCGTTACAACTTCTAAAGGTAATACAAAGTAAAGCCGTTAGTTTTTACTAGCGGCTTTTTTGTATTTAAAACAGTATTAATGCTAGTTTAATTGTTATCAACTTTAGGGTGTTAACTCATGACCAAACCAATAACAAAAATAGTCGTTTTAGGTGGTGGCACTGCCGGTTGGCTAAGCGCAGGCTTATTAGCCGCCGAACACCCGCACCTTAATGTAACGTTAGTGGAGTCGGCAAACGTGCCTATATTGGGTGTGGGCGAAGGCACATGGCCGTCAATGCGCAACACACTACAGCGCATTGGCATCAAAGAAAGTGATTTTATAACCCAGTGCGACGCGTCATTTAAGCAAGGTTCTAAATTTATAAATTGGCGTAACCTAAACGAGGGAGAAAACTACTACCACCCTTTTATGAATCCACAAGGCTACGAGCACACTAATTTACACGCCAGCTGGCAACGTATTGCACCTAATCAAAAATTTGCCGACGTTGTTAATATGCAAAGCTTTGTATGCCAAGCAGCACTTGCACCAAAGCAATTACAAACACCCGAATATGCAGCGGTCACCAACTATGGCTATCATTTAGATGCGGGTAAATTTGCTGAGTTTTTAAAAAATCACTGCGTTAAAAACTTAAACGTTACACATATTACCGACGATGTAACCGAGGTTATTAACGACGAACATGGCTATATTGCCGCATTAAAAACAAATAATAATGGCGATATAACAGGTGATTTATTTATAGATTGCTCAGGCTCTTGCGCTCGTTTAATTGGTGAGCATTTTAATAGTGAGTTTATAGCGCAAGATCATATTTTATTTAATAACAGCGCTGTTGCGGCGCAAATACCTAATGCACACGCCGATCAATCAATTGCCTCCGCTACGCTATCTACAGCGCAAAGTAACGGCTGGATTTGGGATATAGCCCTGCCAACACGCCGTGGCACAGGTTATGTATTTAGTAGTAAATATCAAAGCGATGAAAGCGCAAAAAATACGCTAAAAAGCTACATAGCTAAAACTACCAGCGAGCAACAAGCTGAGCAACTTAACTACCGTGTATTAAAATTCAGCCCTGGTTACAGGCAAAAATTTTGGATTAAAAACTGTGTTGCCGTGGGTATGTCAGCTGGCTTTTTAGAGCCACTTGAAGCGTCAGCTCTTGCTATGATTGAGCTTTCAATTAGCATGATAAGCGAGCAACTCCCGCAAAGCCGTACTCATATGAGCCAGCTTGAAACGCGTTTTAATGAGCGTTTTAGTACTCGTTGGCAGCGCGTTATTGAGTTTTTAAAACTTCATTATGTGCTAAGCGAGCGCGACGACACGCCTTATTGGCAAGATGTTAGTAATTTAAATACCGCGCCCGAGCGCCTGCAAAACTTACTTAAACTTTGGCAATTTCAGCCCCCTAGCCGCTTTGATTTTATTGAAAACGAAGAAGTGTTTTCATCAAGCAGTTACCAATACGTTTTATATGGCATGGGCTTTAATACACAAACAGTATCTACACAAAATACATTTAACGACCCGCGCGCTGGGGATTACTATTATCAGCAAAATCGCGAAAAAATAGCGCAGTGCTTAAATGGACTGCCAAGTAATCGCGCGCTTTTAAATCACCTTTTATCAAATAATGGGCAGCCACATAATGACTAAAACAAACGCTGTTAAAAACGTAGTAATTGCTGGAGGCGGCACTGCAGGTTGGATGGCCGCAGCGGCACTTGCTAAACTAGTTGGTAACAATATAAACATAACCCTTGTTGAATCTGACGATATTGGCACTGTGGGTGTTGGCGAAGCAACTATTCCGCCTATTCGTACATTTCATAAATTGCTGGGTATAAACGAGCAAGCATTTATGAAAGCCACTCAAGCCAGCTTTAAATTAGGTATTAGCTTTGAAAACTGGGGCGATGAAAACACGCATTATATTCACTCATTTGGCGCAACGGGCAAAGAATGTTGGGCGGGTGAATTTCATCACTTTTGGTTGCAAGGTAAAGCACTTGGAATAAACAACCCATTTGGCGATTACTGCTACGAGCTGCAAGCGGCTAAAGCCGGTAAATTTGCGTTTAATCAGCAAAACCCCATTAACTATGCTTACCATATGGATGCCACCCGTTACGCACAGTTTTTACGTGAATTTTCAGAGCCGTTAGGTGTAAAACGCATTGAAGGTAAAATACAAAAAGTAGTAAAAAACACTAAAACAGGCCATATCGAATCATTGATTTTAAATAATGGCGAGCACATTAACGGCGACTTTTTTATTGATTGCACCGGCTTTAGAGGTTTATTAATAGAGCAAGCATTGCATACTGGCTACGAAGACTGGTCGCATTTACTACCGTGTAACAGCGCCATTGCCGTACAAACAAAATCAACCAGCGAGACCGTATTACCACTTACCCGCTCTATTGCCCATAAAAGCGGCTGGCAATGGCGTATACCGCTGCAAAACCGTGTAGGCAACGGGTTAGTTTATTGCAGCCAATATATGGATGACGAACAAGCCAGTGCGTTACTATTAAATAACATTGAGGGTGAGCCGCTTACAGAGCCACGTATTATTAAATTTAAAACAGGGCGGCGCTTAAAAGGCTGGAACAAAAACTGCTTAGCGCTTGGCCTTGCTAGCGGTTTTGTAGAACCACTTGAGTCCACCAGCATTCACTTAATTATGTCGGGTATTATTCGCTTTATGCGTTTATTTCCGTTTAATGGCATTACCAATCACGCAATTGACGAATACAACAAACAGCTTAAAAGCGAAATTGAAAATATTCGCGACTTTATCGTGCTGCACTACAAAGTAACTAATCGCGATGACAGTGAGTTTTGGCAGCATTGTAGTGCGATGGAAGTACCAAAAACACTTCAGCATAAAATTGATTTGTTTAAACAAACCGGCCGTGTATTTTTAGACGATGGCGATATTTTTAGAGTCGACTCGTGGGTGCAAGTTATGCTTGGTCAAGGCATTGAGCCTAATCAACATCACTTAATAGCTAGCATGATGAGTGACGAAGAACTCACCCGTTTTTTACACGGTATTAAGCAACAAATAGAGCAACGCGTAAGCCAATTACCGCCTCATCATGAGTTTTTAAAGCAGTATTGCCCAGCATAAATATCCTCTTTAAAAAAAGCCCTTATTACTAAGGGCTTTGAGACAATACACAATAAACTTAACTTATAAGCACTCTACTACTCACACTTTATTTTTGCTGTTTCAGCGCCTTGTGGTTCAAAGCTAATATCTGCAACTGAAACGCTAAGCTCTCCTGCCGTTTTAATAATAAAAGGGCTGGTTACTCTGGCAAAATCAACGCCCTTCTTAGCAAAACACGTTAAATCTATACTCATGGTTTGCCATGTATTTAAATCAGCATTTTCAAGATCACGGGTAATATCAAGCTCGCCGCCACAGCCTTGTTCGCACTTCATTGCAAGGTATGCTTCCGAGCTAGGTATTTGGTTTACTTTATAGCTAAAGCTTAGGGCTGAATTTGCTTCAATGTAGGCCACTTTGTCTTCGGTAAAGTTACTATTAATTTCGATGTAGCTGGCTGCAGTGCCATCAAAATTAAATTGCATCGCATCTTCTTGAATCGCTTTGTCTTCAGTGCGATAAGTAATGCTACCAAGCTTTACACTGTTACTTGCTACTTGGTGCTGCTCGCTGTTTGAATTTAAAAACAAACGCCACGGTGTTTTAAAGCTGCCATTAAATATAGACAGTGGCGCAAGGTTACTAATATCAACACCTGAGTCTTCATTTAGATTATTGCTAAGCGTACTTTCATCTTTATAGGTTAAGCCAAAGCCATAGGGTAATAATGGCGAGTAATCAGCATCGCCCTTATTTACTGCGGTTTGTAGTGGCGATTTAGGCCACGAGAACGACAACTTACCTTTAAAGTCATACTGTATCTTCCCATTTGCATCCGATAATAAAACATCAGCAATGCCTTGCCCTTCAGTGCCAGGAAGCCATGCTGCTACAAATGCGTCTGACGCGTTTAGCTCGCTGTTAACCCACATTGGTCTGCCCGATATAAACACCGATACCACCGCAATACCTTGCTGCTTTAATGTTTTTAATATTTTAAGAGAGCGTTTATTGTTACGTTCAAACTCAAGGTTGTCTTTATCACCATGCCCCTCTGCGTATGGTTCTTCACCAAATACAACAATGGCTACATCGGGTTCGGTATTAAACTCACCCGCTGGGCTTAAAATAGCGTTACCGCCAGCAGCCTCTATTTGCGCTTTCAAGCCCGCATAAATAGACGTTGCTCCGGGAAAATCTGCATTTTGATTATTAGTTCCCTGCCACGTAATACTCCAACCGCCCGATTGCTTGCCTATGTTATCGGCCGCATCGCCTGCTATGAGTATGTTGCTTGATGGGTTAAGCGGTAATAAATGGTTGTTGTTTTTAAGCAGTACTAACGACTCTTGTACCGCTTGGCGGGCAATATCGCGATGTGCTGGCGCACCTATTAGTTCTAATTTACCTGAATATTTTCGATTTGCGGGACTTGGTTTATCAAATAAACCTGCACGTAATTTAACGCGTAAAATACGTGCTACGGCGTCATCTATTCGCGCCATTGTTATTGTGCCCGCTTTTACTTGTTTAATTGTATTTTCATAAAGTGGTTTCCAAGCACCCGTTGGCACCATAAAAATATCAAGCCCCGCATTAACAGCCTGCGGGCAACTTTCATTTGTACAGCCTGCAACTTGTCCGTGTCCGTTCCAATCTCCTACAACAAAGCCATCAAAACCCATTTTTGTTTTTAATACATCGGTAAGTAAGTATTTATTGCCGTGATTTTTTTTACCATTCCAGCTATTAAACGATGCCATAACCGACTGACTACCTGCGGTTAAGCCACCTATATAACCTTGCGCATGAATATTATATAACACCTCTTCGCTATCAATGTTATCGCCTTGATCGTCACCATCTACTGTGCCGCCATCGCCTAAAAAGTGCTTAACGGTACTAATTACGCGTTTATCACTTAAAAAGTCTTCATCGGCTCTGCCTTGCAATCCGTTTACAATTGCGGCTGAATACTCACGTACAATTGCAGGGTCTTCTGAGTAGCCTTCGTACGTTCTGCCCCATCGGTCGTCGCGCACAACCGCAACAGTCGGTGCAAATACCCAATCTATACCTGTTGCCATTACCTCTATTGCAGTAGCTGCTGCAATGCGCTCAATTAATGCGGGGTTATTAGCAGCACCTAAACCAATATTGTGCGGGAATAACGTCGCCCCAATCACATTATTATGCCCATGTACTGCATCAGTGCCCCACATGGTCGGAATTTTACTGCCATCAATTGAGTCATCAACCGAGGCTTGGTACATGCTCTCAGCAAGTGTTATCCAATCTGCAGGCGTTGCATGCTTATTAGCATTTGGGAACGAGCCACCGCCATTTAAATACGAACCAAAACCGTATTTGCGCATATCTTCAACACTAATATCGCGAATTTCAGGTTGGATCATTTGCGCTACTTTTTGCTCAAGCGTCATTGTTTTTAAATACTGTGCAATTGTATTTTCAATTTCGGGCGTTTTCACTACCTTGCTTTTAAGCGTTGCCCAAAGTGATAAATCACCTTGCTCATGCTCAGCCTTTTTGGCTACGGCGCCTTGGCTATTATTTGCGTTAATCTCTTGTTTATTACACCCACTTAAAACGCACAGTCCTCCTATTAAAATGGGGAGCATGTGTAACCTGTTAGTGTTTAAGCTTTTTTTCATATTTATAGCCCTGTGTTGTGTCAGTGTGATTTTGTGAGCGCCCATTTGTTATTTAAATTAAACTATTGACCTGTTTAACAATAGCCACTAACCTAAATATGGAAGCGCTTCCTTAAAGTTATTAAATACCATACTTAGTGATTAATCAAATTAAATATGGAAGCGCTTCCAATAATGAATTTAATATACGCTCTATACAAAGCAAACTTTACCAAAAAAGAAGCAGAGGTTTTCTCTTAATGAAACAATTATCTTTACCTAGTGGCTCACCACTTTTAGCCAAAAATTTTACTTATGGTGTAGCTACGGCCTCATTTCAAATCGAAGGCGGCGCAGCTGATCGCTTGCCATGTATTTGGGATACCTTTTGCAGTAAAGAAGGTAAAATAGTCGATAATTCAAATGGCGATGTAGCCTGCGAGCACTACACTCGCTGGAAAGAAGATATAAACTTAATTGAATCATTAGGTGTAGACGCTTACAGACTTTCTATTTCGTGGCCGCGCGTAATGACTAAAAGCGGTCACTTAAACCCGACAGGCGTTAAGTTTTATACCGACATTTTAGATGAATTAAAACGTCGTAACATTAAAGCTTTTGTAACGCTGTACCACTGGGATTTACCACAACATATTGAAGACGAAGGTGGCTGGTTTAACCGTAACACCGCTTACGAGTTTGCACATTACACAGATTTAATTACCAAAGCATTTGGAGAACGTGTGCACTCTTACGCCACCTTAAACGAGCCTTTTTGCAGCTCTTACTTAGGCTACGAAATTGGCGTACATGCGCCTGGCATAGTAGGTCGCGAATTTGGTCGTAAAGCCGCGCACCACTTATTACTGGGTCACGGTTTGGCTATGCAAGTACTTGCTAAAAATAGCCCAAATACACTAAACGGTATTGTACTTAACTTTACGCCTTGTTACTCAGTGACCCAAAGTGAAGACGATTTAAAAGCCACTGCATTTGCTGATGACTATATAAATCAATGGTACATGCAGCCTGTAATGCAAGGTAAATACCCTGATATTATTAAGCAATTACCTAAAGCCCACCGCCCAGATATTTTAGATGGCGACATGGAAATAATTGCTCAACCGCTAGATTACCTAGGGGTTAACTTTTATACCCGCATGCATTATCAAGCAAGCGAAACCGACTTTTACCATGAGCTGCCACATAAAGCGCCAATGACCGATATAGGCTGGGAAATTTATCCTAAAGCGCTGACAGAATTACTTGTAACGTTAAACGAAAAATACACCCTACCGCCTATTTATATTACCGAAAACGGCGCAGCCATGGCTGACGAATTTAAAGACGGTGAAATCAAAGATAACGACCGTATTGAATATTATCACGAGCATTTAAATGCCCTGCATAACGCAACCGAGCAAGGCGTAAAAGTAGATGGTTACTTTGCGTGGAGCCTAATGGATAACTTTGAATGGGCAGAAGGATATTTAAAGCGCTTTGGAATAGTACACGTAGACTACAACACACAAAAACGAACTGTTAAAGCCAGCGGTAAAGCGTACAGTAACCTAATAACTAGCCGATAATTTATCGGCTTATAACAATAAGAACACACACTGTGAACAAACTCCCTTTATACGAAAAAGTAGGTTACGCCATGGGCGATGCCGGCGCTAACTTAGTATGGCGCGGCGCGCTTGCTTATTTAGCGGTGTTTTACACCGATACATTTGGCATATCGGCAGCCGCCGCTGCCATGTTGTTTTTGGTGGTAAGGCTATCAGATGGCGTAACCGATATTATTATGGGTATGATTGCCGATAGAACGCAGTCGCGCTTTGGTAAATTTCGCCCGTGGATACTCTATTCGGCACCGTTTTTGGGCTTGTTTATGGTGTTGTGTTTTACTACACCCGACTTTAGCACCACCAATAAACTTATTTATGCTTACGTAACCTACATAGGTTTAACGCTTGCTTACACCGTAAGTAATGTGCCCTACTCGGCACTTATGGGCGTAATGACACCAGACGATACAGAGCGCACAAAGCTCTCTGGTTTTAGGTTTGCAGGTGCGTTTACTGGTGGCTTATTGGTTATGGGTTTTTTACCTGAGCTAGTGGCATTTTTTGGTGGCGGCGACAACACCAAAGGCTATCAGCTTACTATGTACTTATTTGCCAGCTTACTTATTATTTTAATGATTATAACGTTTGCGACCACCAAAGAGCGTGTAACACCGCATGCCTCAAATGAAGGGAATTTAAAATCAGAGTTATTTGATTTAACCAAAAGCCTGCCATTTATAATCCTACCTTTGCTTGCTACCACCCTGTTTTTTTATTACCGCGATTTATACAGCGGCGTATTTTTTGCCCTTGTTATGGCTGCAATGACATTCGTTATTAAAAAATTGCTCAGTAAAGATAAGCAAAGCTTAACGGGATCACAGCGCGACATGGTTGATCTTCTGACCAACAAACCTTGGTTGGTGTTACTCGGCATTGGTTTTTTAACCATGATGTTTAATGGCATAAAATACGGTGTAATTGCGTACTACTTTAAGTATCACGTAGCCAATGAACTCATGGCTGGGCAATACTTTATCGCTTTGTTGGTTGTATCTATATTTGGCGCACTTGCCACAGGTAAACTGGCCGAAATTATGGGTAAACGAAACCTATTTATTGCATCATTAATGCTAAGCGGCATACTCACTACTGCATTTTACTGGGTGCCTAGCGATAACCTGGTTGCTGTATTTACCTTTGGTTGCGCTGCTGAATTTTTTGCAGCGATGATGCCAACATTATTTTTTAGTATGCTTGGTGATTCAGCCGATTATTCAGAGTGGAAAAACAAACGCCGCGCTACAGGCCTTATTTATTCTGCGGGTACATTTGTACAAAAAACCGGTGGTGGTTTTGCCGGTGCATTAGTATTGGTGGTACTTGCAGGCTACGGCTATAACGGTATGGATGAGCTAACAATTACACAAGCCCTACCTGGTATGCAGCTACTTATGAGCTGGATACCTGCCGCATTTGCTTTTTTAGGCGCCGCATTGATGCTTATTTATCCGCTTACCTCAGCGATGACGCAAAAAATAACAGAAGACTTAGCAATTAGACGCAGTAATGTGTAAATTAACTTTTAATGACCCTTCGCGCTTTATATTTTTATAAAGCGCGAGTAAAAATTCATATAAGCTAGGACATCAATGGCGACAATTTATCAAGTATCAGAAATGGCAGGTGTGTCTTTATCAACTGTTTCAAGGGTACTTAACGACAACGACTACGTAAGCAAAAAAACTAAAAAAAAGGTATTAGAAGCAATGAAAGAGCTAGGCTATCAGCCAAGTTCTATTGCTCGCTCTTTGGCGTCTAGCACTACAAACAGCGTCGGTATTTTAGTTTCTGAGTTAGATGGTCCGTTTTTTGGTCAAATGATGTCAGCCATTGAAGAGCACCTTCGTATTGCGGGTAAACACGTTATTATTACCCCTGGGCACAGTGACGAGAAAAAAGAAAAAAGCGGCTTTGAATTTTTAATAGGCCGTAACTGCGACGCTATTATTGCCCACGTAGAAGCGGTATCAAACGAGTATCTAATTGAGTTAAGTAAAGGCAAAACCCCTATTTACTTGATGAGCCGCTACGTTAAAGAAATTGAAGAAAACTGCATTAGCCTCGATAACGTAATGGGTGGCTACTTAGCCACTAAAGCCATGATCAACAAAGGTCATAAAAACATTGCATACATAGCAGGCCCGCAGTTTAAAGAAGATGCGTCAAACCGTTTAAAAGGTCACAAACAAGCTCTGGCAGAATACAACCTAACCTTTGACGAAAACTTATTTTACATAGGCGACTTTAAAGAAACCGGCGGCAGCGATGGTTTAAGGCATTTTATTCAAAATAAAGCGCAAATAACCGCCCTTGTATGCGCCAATGACGAAATGGCATCGGGTGCTATGAAATACGCCCGCGAACACGGTTTTAACCTGCCAAAAGATTTAGCCATTATTGGGTTCGATAACGTAATTTTTACCAATTATCTCTACCCAACACTGACTACAATAGATAACCCAGTTCCCGAAATGGGCCGAGCTGCGGCTAACTTAGTGCTTAAAGACATTTATAAAAAAAGCGGCATAACAGTAAAGCACGTGTTTCAGCCAAAGCTTATTTTAAGAGACTCAACACCGGATATTAATTAACTTTAAACCGAATTTAAATCTAGTTTAAATCTAAGTTATGTAATTCATTACGCACCCACTGCGTATTTAAATATTGATCTACGCGCTGCTGCGTAAACTTTAAAAAGTGACGTGCAGCATGCGATATGTGCCTGTCTGCTTGCATTACAAAAAACCTATTCAGACATAAATGCTCACAAATATAAAACAATATCTACATAAAAACACTACAATAAAAAGAATAATAGATCCGATAATTTACCAAAAAGATCGTTTTAAAGTTTATTTATATTGTTTAATAAAATATCACTTTACTTATTTTTAATTTGGCTCTAAATTCACACAAATTTTATTATTAAAGTAACCTCTCAAACTTTAAAACAGTGGTTATTTACCTTGATGAGTCGATAAACACAAATGGCCGAATCAGCCACCACAAGCACCTCTAACAACCCTTTAGCACCCGTTATCGGGCTGTCATTTTTTGCTATTGCATCAGGCTTTTTAATGAGCCTTATTCCGCTGTCGTTACCTGCATTTAAACTTGATGAAAATCTAGCGCCTTGGCTTGCGAGCATTTTTTACTTTGGCTTACTTATTGGCGCCACCACAATAGAGCGCATTGTGGTAAAAATGGGTCATCGCTTCGCCTTTATATTATTTTTAAGCTTATTAATAGTAAGTGTGCTTGCACAACTTGCGCTACCAAATACCGTTAACTGGTTAATAGCAAGATTTGTAGCAGGTGTTGCTGTTGCCGGTGTGTTTGTCGTTGTTGAGTCTTGGTTGTTAATGACCAACACAGCAAAGTCGCGGGCTAAACGTTTGGGTTTATACATGACCTCACTTTATGGGGGCAGCGCCGTAGGTCAACTTGCTATAGGGCCGCTTGGCACCGAAGGTTCAACGCCTTATTTATTTGTAGCCTCGTTATTATTTTTAGCTATTTTAGCGCCTTTATTAATAACCAAAGGTCAGCCCGAAAAACAACACCTTGAAAAGCTACCACTAAAAGAAATAAAAACACTAAGCCACCCTGCTATGCTCGGATGCTTAGCGTCAGGCTTATTATTGGGCCCTGTTTATGGCTTAATGCCGGTTTATATTGCAGCCCAAGCCGATCAAGCTCAGTACACAGGCACACTTATGGCGGTTATTATTTTAGGTGGCATGGTTGTTCAGCCGCTTGTGAGTTACTTATCTACTCGCCTTGAAAAAAGCTTATTGATGGGTATGTTTTGTTTAGTAGGCGCAGCCGGTGCTGTGGGTATACTACAAGCAAACACTTTAGCAGGATTAATAGTAAGCTACTTAATACTAGGCGCATGCAGCTTTGCACTTTACCCGATTGCTATAACACTTGCGTGCGACTCATTGCCAATGGCAAAAATAGTCTCAGCAACTGAGGTAATGCTTTTGAGTTACAGTATTGGTTCGGTATTTGGCCCTATGCTTGCTGCAAATTTATCTGATGCACCCAATGGTATTGTGTTTTATTTAGCAGGCTGTTTAATCACTACCTGTATTTATATGTTTATTAAAAGCATTAAAAATATTCGCGCGGGTAAAACACCTGTTGCAGGCTAATTTTTAGCTTAAATACACGCTTGCTTATTAACTAATTCTAGCTGTTAAACATCTTGATTTAACAGCTAAAACTATTATTTAGCAGTGAGTTTTTTATGTGGGCTCAAAAAAAACATCTTTTTCCACCCTTGGTTTTGCGTTGTAAAAAGCCACGGCATAGGCACTAACGATAAAATAGAATAATGCACATGAGGCTGTTTTCCTGCGGCATTTCCGGTATCGCCCAGTAAGCCAATTTGACTGTTTATGCTTACTACATCACCTGTACTTACCGAGTAGTCATTTAAATGTGCAAAATAATGCACGCGCCATTTAGGCCCAAGCACCGCAACCACCTTGCCACCACGAGTTAACTCACCTGCAAATATAACAATACCGCTTGTTGAGGCAACTACGGGAGTATTTTTTGTGCCAAAAATATCAATTCCTTTGTGCACACCCGACCTACCCCAAGGCTCGTACCAAAACGTGTTATGATTCCAATCTTTACTTGTGGCACCTTGTACCGGAATCATTATTTTTTCGGGAATTAGTAAGCCTATAATTAATAAAGTAGCTATTCCAATTGCAATCCACTTAAGTACTTTCACTTTTTCTATCCTTGATATTTAAATAACTTATACTGGTAAATTATTAGCCATAATAACTGAACTCATCATGAGTCGCATTTATGGTGTTTTATTTATGAAGTTTTATTTGAATGAAATACCCGACTAACATGTACTAAGCTGATCAATTTCAAAATAGGTTTTATAAGCAATTGAGCACTGCCCGCTATAAACAGCCATGTGCCACTTTCTATTAGTGAGTCATTTAAAAAGAAAAAACTGCCAATTAAAAACCAAACAGCAATCAAAAAATCGTAAAACGCTCCCAGCGCTTCATATCGTCGCTGGATGGTAATATGCTCTTGTCCTAAATCTAAAATAAACTGATTACTGGGGTCCATAAGTACTGCTCACTCTTTTATTTCATAATTTAAAAAGCTTGTTTTCACAAGCTAAGCCGCACCATACAATAACAAAATTTACGCAATAAAAAACGCTGGCCAATGCGAATCAGCCAACGTTTTATTGTTTGTGCAATACTTAACTAATCGTTTATTTTTTCTCTTTTTCTAAACGCTTTTTAAGACTTAATGCAGCATCGGCGGCTAATAAACGCATGAACTCAGAGCCATTACTTTGCTCGCCTTGGCCTGCGCCTATTACAATTTCAGGCACTAAACGGCTATTACCTAAGCTTGTAAATAAAGCGGTTTGAATTTTAACTTCTGCTTTTAGTGTTTCATCAAATACATACTTTGGATCAAGTGCAGCAGACTTAGCTCTTAAACGAGCCTCAGCTAAAACGTCCATACCTAATGCTTCTAAACGTTGTTGCTTTAAAATCTCTTCTTGTTCTTTTGCAAGCTCCGCTTTTACAGCCACTCGTTGCTGTGCAGAAATAATGGCATTTGCCTTAATTCGTTCAGCATCAATTTGCTCTTTTATTTTTAGCTTTTCAGATTCAGCACGTTGCTTAGCAATTGCTTGTTCACCTAAAGCCACTTCGGTACGCGCTTGTTGCTCTGCTTTTTTAAGGTTTTGACGCGCTAGCGCTTCATCAGCAGCAGCCTGCTTTTGAGCTTCAAGGCGAGCATTTACTTTGCTTTCGTAGTCAATATCAATAATGCTGGCATCAACTACTGTAATACCGTAAGCGCCTAAAATAGGTGCGTTACGCAGTGTATTACCCTCATCATCCATTTTAATATTAATAGTGACACGTTGCTGTTTACTTAAATTACCTAAATCGTCAGATTTATCGCGCTCGCCCGTACTAATAATTTGTTCAGTAACAAAAATACCGTTGGTTAATTGATCAGCAAAATCTTGACTTAATTGACCATTACCACCAGAGTAATGTTGCTCTACCGACATCATACGCGCCGACGCTTTTACATTTTCAGTGGTTGCACGCATTAATAAATTAGATATTAATGTTTCTTGTGAACCAAACTCTTCGTGTATTTTAAGTAAACCACGTAGAGCACCCGATTCAGCTGCAGGTACATTGCCTGGTAATCTAAAACGAGAGACACCTCGTGCGCCACCTGTTGTCGTGTCTAAAAATCGAATCGGAATTAACGGCACAATTGCGCTTGCTGTTGCACCGGCATCGCCCGTAAAGTTAATCGAAATTACTTTTTTATAAGCGGATGTACTACCAAATGCTTTTAAGTAAGGGCCTGCTTGATTTATTACGGTTAAGTTACCTGTAAAAGCCGATTGATGTACTAAACGCTCATCTGCTTCATTCCATGAAACAACTTGCGATGTAAGAGTTGCTATCACGACCAATACAACAACAATTGATGACACTATAATTACATTACGACGACCAAATCGACTCATAAATGAGTCACTTTTTACTGCTGGGACTGCTTTTTCGCTATCCATTTTTATTACTCTCCATGTTTAATTTCTTTTTAACAAAGTAAATAATTTCCTGTTCACTCAAATGTGCGCAAAAGCTACCAGAGCGATGTAACTCAACAAATGTTGCAAGGATTTCTTCTTTACCTTTAGCTGTTTTATCTTGGTTTTCTTGTGTTTGATTTTTTTCTGTTAGTTGAGTGATTAGTTCATCAACTATCGTGTCTTTATCAAACAGTACGTTGTATTCCTTGGATTTTCTTACCCGACTTTTATGTACGTTGCTGTAAATTACATAAAGTGCAACGCATAAAATAATAACAAGTAAACTTAACCCTATAATATAAAAAATCATAAGCTCTACTTAAATTAGTTTAAATACTTAATGAGCAATAACAATTGTATGCATCACTTTACAAATGTTAACCCAGTAATTTTACAGTAAACCCGAGTAAAAAACAGATTAAAAATAAAGTTCATCAGGTATACAGTTATAACCGCACATAAAAGTAAGCTTTTTCAAACAAAAAATGCCAGTCAGTTATTAGCTGACTGGCATTAAACTAATATTTATTAAAGTGCTTTTTACATTATTCGCATTGCACCCAGTCAACACCATTTTCACCGCACTCATGCAGCATTGTTCCATCTTCTCGGCGGGTATCTCTAAACCATTTCCCTTCAATTGTTTTAATAATACGTACGTTGTCTGTGGTTTTGTATTTACGCCAAAAGCTAGCATCAATAGATGTTTCGTCATCAAACTCATAGGGCATAGCAGCGAGTACGGTCACTAAATCTTGAGTTTCTAAGTCAGTAGCTTTGTCTTTAACATTTACCCAATCAGATAATGTCTGAAAGTCGGTATTTTCCTCTCTAAAGGCAAAGTCAGTTTGGTAAAACGATCCTGACTCAGTATAGCTAATGCTAAAACCTCGCTCGAACGGTGTATCTAAATTAGCACTAACGCATTCATCAGCTGTAGGAAAGTTAACCGATGGGCTAGTATTAGCAACGCCATAAAGCACATTGCTTTGCTCAAAACTAACGTTCTCAATGCTAGAGCATCGGTAAGTACGATCGGCGTTAATGTAAACATCGTCTCTAACTGTTAATTTTCCATTTAACGATTCTTCGCCCCAAGGCGTATCTGTTGAATCCAATCGAGACAAAATAACGTCAATTTTGTCGAGTTCGTCTGTATTTTGAAGCTTTACTTGCTCATAAATAAGTTCAGCGCCTGCAAAAATAACTTTATCGCGGTACCATGCATTTTCAAACCCATACTCTGCATCTCTTGCTTTACCACAAACGATAAAAACAAACCTAATAAGTGAATAAATCTAGCCTATAGACTTTAGTCTAACACCTGTAAAAATACTTAGTAATTACAATTAGTTAAAATCCATGAAAACAACTAAACAATATATATAAAAATACATTTTTTTATTTTTTAATAGCAAAATACAAAGTTAATAAACACGAAAAAGCCGATGTTGGGGTTTAATCCAACATCGGCTTTTTTACTCTCGCTATTTTATATTATGCTTTAGTAAGCACTTTATAAAAGACCTTATAGAGATAATTCTTCTTTAGCGCGAGTTAAGTTGTGCGATACCATTGAGCTGTTAGACAATTTTGATGCTTCGTATAAATCAGCAAGTGCAGCTGTATCGTTATGCGCTTTTAAACGCGCAACACCACGGTTGCTTAATGCGAATGACGTAAGTTGGCGTACTTTAAATTTAGGGCCATCTGCGTCTTTTAAAAGTGCGATTGCTTTAGTGCAAATTGCTTCAGCCTCAGCGTAGTTTTTTGACTTAACATTCAGTGCGCAGCTATTAAATGATTGCTCAAGTGGCTGTGGCGCTGTTGCAGTTTCAATAACCATTAATTTGTAATCACTTTGATCAGCCATTGCAGCAGCTGAACATGTTAATAGTGAGCTAAGAGCGATAGTTTTGATAAGTGTAAGTTTCATGGTCATATTCCTGATTAGTTAAGCCGTGCTTGTTGCCGACAATTGAACTTTAGAGAATTACCACAACCCCGACAAACGATTAAAACAAACCTAATAAGTGAGAAAAATTAACCTATAGACCTTAGTCTAATACGTTTAAGTTTTTTCTATATATTTAAATAACTTACGAACTAATAATCGTGCCTAAAATCGCTACTTTACGTTTTAAAATGTATATAATTATTTATGCTTATTTTTAGTTGGTTTTATTTTAAACACCTTGCTTTGGGATAGCTGAATAACAATCAAACAAATTTATACATTTAATTACATGCAATACTAAGTCATGTATTTATAATTACAGCTCTGGTAACTTTTCATCATTAATGGGTTAACTTTTTTGAAACACATACTTCCTCTTTTTGCTTTATTAAGCACGCTTTTATCATTTAGCCAAAATGCTAACGCAAGGCTTTTGCTCGGTAATGACATGCCTAACACCGGTATGTTTATAAAATCAGAATTTAATGGCGATAGCAGCATTACATCTGCAGGTGTAGAAGTGATGGTTAAGCAAAATTACAGTAACTTTGGTGTTGTTTTTACCAGCGCAATTGGCGCGGCAGTAATCAATAATAAACAAGGCGAGCAAGAAGAATTTATAACGTGGGACAACGGCATGAAGCTTGGTTATTTTAATGACTTTTTTATATACGCCGAGCTTGGCTTAGATCTGTTCGAACTCGCCTTTAAAAACGATAGAGGCGACAACACCTACCAAATAGAAAAATCGAACAACGACATAGACGGTTACGCAGGTATAGGTGCGGGTTATCACTTTAAGCCATTTAAAATAGAAGTATTTACCCGTGCGCGCCAAATAGATGGCGACTACTGGGAAGCACAAGAACATATTTACAGCGGTGTGCAGCTCAGCTTTACGTTTTAATTGCCCTTTTGTTTTATAAGAAAAATAAAAAGCGTGTGAAATACAGCTATTTCACACGCTTTTTAAAGAATTATATTTAACAGGTTTGATCTAACCGATTTATATTTAACGGATAGTTTTGGCTACTTTACCAATACTCAAACCCTGAATTAAAATAGAAAACACCACAACCGCATAAGTAAGAGCCAACAAAATATCGCGCTCGTTCCCATCAGGTAATTGCAATACCAATGCAACCGAAATACCACCGCGCAAGCCACCCCAGGTTAAAACTTTCCACGCACCAGATGGCAACTCTAATTGCTTATTAAATGTAGTGGTTGTTATACCCACAACAATTAAACGTGCCATTAACGCTATTAAAATTGTTAAGCCACCAGCAATAAACAAATTACTCGAAAATGCAATCATGACGACTTCAAGCCCTATGAGTACAAATAAAATGGCATTTAAAATTTCGTCAATCAGCTCCCAAAACAAATCAACGTAGTGGCGTGTTTTGTCGCTCATAGCCATACTACGACCATGATTGCCCACCATTAACCCCATCATTACCATTGCAAGTGGGCCCGACAAATGCCAATGGCTTGCAAGTGCATAACCACCAATAACGCCCGCTAAAGTAAGTAGTACTTCTTCTTGGTAACTATCAATACTTTTAAGTAAGTAATATAAAATACCACCTAATACCAAACCAAAAATAATACCACCACCGGCTTCTACCGCCAGCGTGTGCGCTACATAATAAGTTGTAGGAATATCACCACTTGATAAAACACCCAATAAAAGCACAAAAATAACCACGCCTATACCATCGTTAAACAACGATTCACCCGCAATCACGGTTTCAATACTTTTAGGCGCACCCGCAGATTGTAAAATTCCCATTACCGCAATCGGATCGGTTGGCGAAATTAATGCACCGAACAGTAAACACCAAATAAATGCTAAATCAAAACCAAGCAAAGGAAGCACTAAATAAAGCGCACCAGCAATAATAACCGTTGATAGCAACGTACCAACGCAGGCCAGAATACCTATTGGCAATTTATAACGCCTTAAATCGCTAACATTTACATGCAGCGCCCCAGCAAACAGCAGCATAGAGAGCATGCCATCGAGCAAAACTTCAGTAAAATCTAACTGATCGAGCAAGCTCACTTCGTAATCTATAAGATCATCAAACCCTAAAAAGCCCAAAAATATAGCGCCGATAGATAAAAGCATCGAAATAACCATAACGCCAATGGTTGTTGGCAAGCCAATAAAGCGATGGTTTACATAGGTGAGTAACGCGGTAATTGATAAAAATATCGCACTTATTTCAAGTACGCTTAGGCTGGTTCCTGGTGCCATGGTTTAAATCTCAATATTTATTTAATGATGCCTTGCTCAAAATAAGCAAAGCAGAAGGGTTATTATTTTTATACGGTTATCTCGCATTATATTCGCGTAGCCTAAACAAGCATACCCAAAATATTAATTATAAATACACACCCTACTCTATTAACATATTTAAGGTATTAACTTACGCATTAAATAAAAAAAAGCCCATGTAAGGAATTAACCTAACATGGGCTTTTTTACTCTCGCTATTTTATAACATGCTTTTGGTAAGCACTTTATAAAAGCATTTATAAAATACTTATAAAGAAAGCTCTTCTTTAGCGCGAGTTAAGTTGTGCGATACCATTGTACTTGTAGACATTTGGTTTGCTTCGTATAAATCAGCAAGGCCAGCAGTGTCGTTGTTCGCTTTTAAACGTGCAACACCACGGTTGCTTAATGCAAACGATGTAAGTTGGCGTACTTTAAATTTAGGGCCATCTGCATCTTTTAAAAGCGCAATTGCTTTAGTACAAATTGCTTCGGCTTCAGCGTAATTTTTTGACTTAACATTCAGTGCGCAGCTATTAAATGATTGCTCAAGTGGCTGTGGCGCTGTTGCAGTTTCAATAACCATTAATTTGTAATCACTTTGCTCAGCCATTGCAGCAGCTGAACATGTAAGTAGTGAGCTAAGAGCGATAGTTTTGATAAGAGTAAGTTTCATGGTCGTAGTCCTGTTATGCCAATTGTTTAAATTAGTGAGCTTTTTTAGCGTCAAGAAAATAGCTTAATAACAAGGCAAAATTATGAAATATAGTCGTTCTATATAAGTAATTTTTAACGCAGTTAGTGAGTTATTTAATTCGCTAAAATGATCATGTTTTAATAAAATTGGTATTAGTTAAATCGTACTTGTTGCCGACAACTGAACTTTAGAGAATTAACACAAAACCGACAAACGATTAAAACAAACCTAATAAGTGAATAAATCTAACCTATAGACTTTAGTCTAATGCCAAACTACTAATTTACGGCAATTGGTATTTATACAATCAGCAACAAAACCAACACCTTATTTAGTACGTTCAAGCAACTTAACTATTTGGGCTACAACCATTTCTGGCTCGTCATTTTGCGGGTAGTGATAGCTCTTATTTGTTATTACTATTTCACCTCGAGGAAAGGCATTAGCCCACTTTGAATGTAAGTCGCCCCACATTTCACGCGCTTTGTCGGTAAAAAATAATACCGATGGACTTTTATGTTTTTTAACTGAGGCTATAACAGTTACTGGTATGTCAGCAATTTGTGGATAATCAGGCAGTGGACGTTTTGCCCAAAAATCTAAGTACTGATTCGACATTCCATTTTTCATATCGTCGAGCTTTATTGCTGCAATTTCTTTTTCAGCGCGTGGCAAATCAATCGCGCGCATAATATCTACATCGTGCTCTGATGCAGGCTCAATCAACATCAACGCTTTAATCTGATCAGGGTATGTTGCAGCAAATACACGCGCAACATAAGCACCATAAGAATGCGCAACATACACAACAGGCTCTTCTATTTTCAGTGTTTTGAGTAATAACACAGCCTCAGCTGCATATTCTTCTGAGCTATAGTTTTTCTTTATTTGCGTAGAACCACCATTACCAATACGAGAATACCGTATAACTTTAGCGTGCTTGGTAAGTGATTCAAAAATCGGATTCCAATCACTTAAACCAGCAGAACCACCCGCTTCAAGTAAAATAGTATGCTTGCCTTTACCAGTTAATTCGTACTCAACGTCAAAGCCATTTACTTGAACTTTAGCCAGTTCAGCTAAGGCGCTATGTGAGATGAAAAGTGAGCAATAAATAATAACTTTTATTAATGATTTCATTGTTATAAATAGGCAGTTTTATTGAAATAATTATACAATATTAAGCATTTTTATGTATAGTTTCTAATAATATTAGGTACAAATGGAATTAGAGCCTTTAGAGTTTAAAATACGTGAGCATGGTACCTAAGTTTAATGAGCATGATGTGGGTTTTGTAGATCTTGAAGCAGAGTACTTCATCGGTTCGTATGTACTAGCACACTTAGACGATAATTAAACCACATTTAAACAACTCATTATTGAAAACGGCCACAAATTTCTAAAAGCTGCCAACCCCAACTGGCCAGAGCAATTAATACCGATAAACGGCAATTGCACAATGGTTGTTCAAAGTCATATTTATAGGTAAGTCACTTTAAATAAAATTAGTAAGAACTCATTAATAAACAATATTCAAAACTAAAAATTGAATTCATAAGAACAGTTACAAGGAAATTTCATGAGTGTTAATGTCCCTAAAGTATTTATTTCATATTCCCATGACACACAAGCCCATAAGAAATGGGTTCTAGAATTAGCTCAACGTTTACGCAATTCTGGTGTTGATGCAATCTTAGATCAATTTCGTGTAAGCCTTGGTGATGACTTGGGTGGCTTCATGGAAAAAAGTGTAGCTGAGTCTAACCGTATTATTATGGTATGTACTGACAATTATGTTACTAAAGCTAATAGCGGTTTAGGTGGGGTTGGATATGAGAAAATGATTATGACTGCTGAATATATGACTAATATTGATAGCAATAAAGTCATTCCTCTGATTCGTCAAAATGGCACTCATAACGTACCTACATTTTTAAAAACCCGTTTGCATATCAACTTTTCTCGTGAAGATGAATATGAATTACAATTTGACAACCTTTTACGTGAAATTCATCAAGCTCCCTTATTCAAAGAGCCACCTGTTGGTAATAGTCCATTTGAATCTGTTGCAGAAAAACCTTTAGAAAGTGTAATGGATAAACGAATGGAACTGCTCAAAGAGATGGTGATTTTTTATAACAAAGGAAAGAGTAGCTTATACTTTGATAATCTGCATCGATTACTTGGTTGTTCTAAAATATTTGCTGAAATCTACATATCTGCTTTACTGGATGATCAATTTATTCAGAGAGTACAGCATTACTCAATAGGTGTTAGTATCGACGCTTACCAAATAACTGATAGAGCAAAGTTATATGCAATCGAGCAAGGGTGGGTTACTGAATAAAACTAATATGCCTGTATTAACGGGCTTTAAATTATTCTGCATAGTGTAATTTCACCTAATTCTTGGTCTAATATCTATCTCTGTTTTTGAAAATATTGCTCAGTGAGAAGTTATTAAGGTGTGCATACTTACGTTCTAACTTATCTCCTTGGTCGAAAAGCTAAATTCGCTCAAAAATAAATAACCTCAGCAAAGAAAACCTGCTTTTACGGGCTTTCTTATATTTATAACCTTGCAAATATAAGAAAGCTAGCTCCTTATAATAAAACTAGTTTTCTCATCCAAACCTATAAACTCCCTCGCCCATATGCCATAATCTAAATAATTCATTATTTTAGTAACTTGGCGCGTATTTAGGCGCTTTTAAGTTAACTACTCAGGGTTTTCAGCATGGCATATCAAGAGCAAAATCAAGCAACAATCTATTGGCACGACTACGAGACCTGGGGGGCGAGCCCTCAAAAGGATAAGCCGAGCCAGTTTGCGGGTATTCGTACCGATCTTGATTTAAATATTATTGGCGAGCCGCTTATTGAGTATTGTAAGCCGCAAGCGGATTACTTACCTCACCCTGAGGCGTGTTTAATTACGGGTATTACGCCACAAGTGGCGATGAAAAAAGGCTTAGTTGAAGCTGAGTTTATAGCAAAAATTCATGCCGAATTTAGCGTGCCAAACACCTGTGTTGCCGGTTATAACAGTATTCGATTTGATGACGAAGTAAGTCGCTATAGCTTTTACCGTAATTTTTACGACCCATACGAGCGTGAATACAAAAATAACAATAGCCGCTGGGATATTATTGATTTAGTACGAGCTTGTTACGCACTGCGCCCTGAAGGCATTGAATGGCCGTTAAAAGAAGATGGCAGCCCAAGCTTTAAGTTAGAACATTTAACAGTAGCTAATGGTATTGAACACGCCGCAGCGCACGATGCGCTAAGCGATGTAACCGCCACTATTGCACTGGCTAAGCTAATAAAAGAAAAACAGCCAAAGCTATATAACTTCTTTTTTGGTTTGCGTGGCAAAAAATCCCTTGCTGAATTGGTTGATGTATTTAACATGACGCCGCTGGTGCATACCACGTCGCGCATACCTGCAACGCAAGGCTGTACAAGCTGGGTTGCGCCTATGAGCTTTCATCCGGTAAATAAAAACGCAGTTATTTGTTTTGATTTAACCCAAAACCCGCAAGTACTCATTGATTTAAACGTAGAAGAGTTACGCAAACGCTTATACACCAAACGTGTAGATTTAGCCGAGGACGATTTACCTGTTGGCTTAAAGCTAGTGCATTTAAACAAGTGCCCTATTTTAGCCCCAGCTAAAACATTATTGCCTGAAAACGCCGCCCGCCTTGGGATTGATCGCGAGCAGTGCTTAGCTAACTTAGCTATTTTAAAAGCCAATACCGACCTTCGCGATAAAGTAACCGAAGTGTTTAACGAGCAAGGCGATTACAGCGCAACCACTAACGTTGACTACTTACTTTACGATGGGTTTACAAGCCATGCTGATAAAGCTAAATTTGCGATTATTCGCGATGCAAAACCAGATGAATTGGCTGGATTGAAGTTAGACTTTGAAGATAAAAAGTTTAATACATTGTTGTTTAGATACCGCGCCCGTAACTGGCCTGAAACGCTAAACCAGCAAGAGCTTGATCAATGGCGCCAGTATTGCCAAAACAAGTTAATGCACGGGGAAGATCAACCGTCGATTAATGCGCAAGATTTTATGATCACCCTTGAAAACCTAGCGCATGAACATGACGACAGCGAAAAAAATCTTACAATTTTAAAGGCACTGTACAACTACGCACAAAGCATGTAATTTGGTGTAGACGTACTTATACAACGCATATAAAAACGCGACGCTATAGTAATTTAAGCGTCGCGTTTTTGTTTGAATTTTTATGGGCTTCGCCCATCACGCCAGCAAGCTTAGCGTCATCGACATACTCGACGTAAACGTTACTTTTTATGTAGCGCTTCAATGCGTGCTAGTAAGCTTGATGTGTCGTATCTGCCACCGCCGAGTGCTTGTACATCGGCGTAATATTGATCGACCGTTGCGGTCATTGGTAAAGTAGCACCGTTGTTTTTAGCTTCATCGAGTGCAATGCCTAAATCTTTACGCATCCAATCTACGGCAAAACCAAACTCATATTCACCCGCCCACATTGTTTTGTAGCGGTTTTCCATTTGCCACGAACCGGCTGCACCTTTAGAAATGGTTTCTATAACTTTTTCGCCATCAAGCCCAGCTTGCTTGGCAAAATGTAAGCCTTCGGCTAACCCTTGCACTGCGCCAGCAATACAAATTTGATTAACCATTTTACAAAGTTGTCCCGAGCCAACGCCGCCTAACAATTGGCTAAAACGACTAAACGCCGCCATAACTGGCTGCACTTTAGCAAATACAGCTTCACTGCCACCCGCCATAACCGTTAATACGCCGTTTTCGGCGCCAGCTTGTCCGCCCGATACAGGCGCATCAATAAAGTCGATATTTTGCAGAGCCGCTTTTGCAGCCACTTCGCGTGCTACTTCGGCAGAGGTTGTGGTGTGATCAACCAAAACAGTGTGCGGCAGCATGCCGGCTAACACGCCGTCGTCGCCATACACTACTGAGCGTAAATCGTCATCGTTACCAACACACATAAATACGATGTCGGCATTGCTTACAGCTTCGCGCGGGGTTGATGCAAAGCTTCCTGAGTGTTCTGCAGTCCACGCTTGAGCTTTAGCTTGAGTACGGTTATAAACGCATACGCTGTGCCCTGCTTTTGCTAAATGCCCCGCCATTGGGTAACCCATTACGCCTAAACCTATAAATGCGACTTTCATTGACATAAAAATGACCTATTAAACTGATAACTTAGAAACTAGACCTCGATTATGTCAACCGGTCGATAAAAAAGCGAATGAAAGTCTTTATAAAATTTCCTTAGCGGGAAAGGTAAGTAGGTAACCTATGGACAGTATTTATCAATTTAATGCACCACTTTTTAACAGCGAAAATTTTTCTCTTAGCCAATTACAGGGCAAAACTGTCCTTATTGTTAATACAGCGAGTAAGTGTAATTTTTCGGTGCAATTAAATGCACTCGAAAAGCTCTATCAGCAATACAAAAGCAATGGTATTACTGTACTTGCGTTTCCCTGTAACCAGTTTGGCCAAAATGAGCCGCTTGATAATTTAGCCATTAAAGACTTTTACCAAGAGCAATTTAATGTCTCATTTGAGGTATTTGGTAAAGTAATGGTAAACGGGCCAGAAACACATCCGTTGTTTAATTATTTAAAGTCGCATACGCGGGGTATTTCGCAAAATCGTGCAATTAAGTGGAATTTCACTAAGTTTTTAATTAACTCACAAGGGCAACTTGTTGCACGCTATGCACCACGTACTAAGCCCGAAACACTTAAACAAGTAATAGAAAATAACTTACTGCAAGCCGCAAAGTTAAGCGCTGCCAGAGTTGGTAAAAAGGTACCGTCTAAAATACCTTTGTTTACGTCGGCTAAGGCATAAATTAGGGCTTAATTTAAATCAATAAAATGCGTGTTACTAAAGCACAGGTTTATAAAGTAGTTTATTGTATTAGTAATAAATAATACTCCTTAAGCGTCGAGGCTATTACCATGAACATTGCTTTTTTTAGTACTCAAAAGTACGAGCTGCCTTTTTTTGAACAAAGTACACGCGATCACAGTGACATAAAAATAACGTATTTTGAGCAAGCCCTGAGCGAACAAACGGCTATTTTAGCAAATGGGTTTGATGCCATATGCGTATTTGTAAACGACACTGTAAACACCGCCGTTATTGCGCAACTGGCAAGCCAAGGCATAAATACTATTTTGCTGCGTTGTGCAGGATTTAATAACGTTGATTTACCCGCAGCAAAAGCACATAAAATTAAAGTATTACGTGTTCCTGCTTACAGCCCAGAAGCAGTAGCCGAGCATTGTATTGCACTTATGCTAACGCTTAGCCGTAAAACGCATAAAGCGTATAACCGCGTACGCGAAGACAACTTTGATTTAAATGGATTACTAGGCTTTAACTTGCACAATAAAACCGTGGGTATTGTAGGTTGCGGTAAAATTGGCCTTGCGCTGTGCAATATATTAAATGGCTTTGGCGCTAAAGTATTAGTGTGCGACCCATACGCACAACCTGGCAATTATACAATTACCGATATAGACACCGTACTTAGCCAAAGCGATGTGGTTTCTTTGCATTGCCCTTTAACGGAGCAAACTCATCATTTAATAAATGACGAGGCATTTAGCAAAATGAAAACCGGCGTTATGCTTATTAACACCTCTCGTGGTGCACTGCTAAACAGCAAAGCGTGCATTAATGCGCTTAAAACTAAAAAATTAGGCTACTTGGGGCTCGACGTTTACGAGCAAGAGTCGGAGCTATTTTTTAAAAATCACAGCGACGAAATAAATCAAGACGATATATTTTCGCGCTTAGTGAGCTTTAAAAATGTTTTAGTAACAGGCCATCAGGGCTTTTTTACCCAAGAGGCACTCACCGAGATAGCAAACACAACCCTACTTAACGCGCTTGAAGTAAATGAAGGTAGGCCTCTAACTAATGAGGTTTTATAAATACCTTAGCTTTACCTAAATAATAGGCACAAAAAAAGCGAAGTGCGTTTTAAACTCACTTCGCTTTATTAGTTTATTTTAGGGCTTAGATAAAATTAACCAAAGGCAACGTTTGCAAATACCAAGGTCATTAATATTGGGCAAACAAAACGAATATACTGAGCAAACCAGTAATGTACGCCAGTTGTTGCTTGGTGTAATTTATTACCACGCTGCCACATCCAACCTACCGTAATAAAGTAAAATAAACCCATAAGCGGTAATTGATATTGAGTAAATAGCATAATAACTAAGCCAAATAACCAATCAAAATTTAATATAATCGAGCTTGCACACACAAGAACAACGGCGCTTACCGCCCATGTTGCTTTGGTGCGACTAACGTTATGGTTTTCGACTAAAAACGCTACCGGAATTTCAGTCGTCGATATTGTTGACGTAACCGATGCAATAGACATTAATACAAAAAACAATAAACCAACTAATAAACCAATTTCGCCCATGGTGTTAAATAGCTCAGGTAAAATAGCAAAAATTAGTTGCCCTTCGCCAATCAGTTTACCACCACTAAATACTTCAACACCGTTGTGCTGCGCCACATAAATAGCAGGAATGATGAGTAATCCCGCTAAAAAAGCAACGCCAGTATCAAGTAGTGCAACACCTGCTGTGAGCTTTGGTAAATTAGCATCTGGCTGTAAATACGAGCCGTAAATCATCATACAGCCCACACCTAGTGAGAGCGAAAAGAACGCTTGCCCCATTGCCGCAATAATTAAATTAGGGTCGAGTATCTGGCTAAAGTCAGGAATCAAATACGCAGCAAAGCCTTCGCTTGCGCCATCGAGTGTTGCAATGTAGGCAATTAAACCAACAAGCAACACAAGTAATAGTGGCATTAAACGGCGCGACCAGGTTTCGATTCCCGATTTAACACCTTTTAAAATAATACTGGCGGTTAAAATAAGCATAAGCGGCGTAAATACAAAATTACGCAGCACTGAGTCGCTATGTAGAAATTCGCTTGCGCCTGAAAACCCAAAAAAGGTTGTTATGGGTTCAATAGCGTACGAGAGCATCCACCCTGCCACTATTGAATAAAAACTTAGCATAACAACTGCGCCCGCAAGGCCTATGTAACCGGCTGCTGCGCCTACTTTACGGCTAGTGTTTTGCCATGCATCGCCCAATGCTTTTACAGGATTAGCTTGTGCTTTGTGACCTAAATAAAGTTCGGTATACAGCGCAGGTAGCGCAAGTAAAAATATAACAATAAAATAAACCAGTAAAAAAGCACCGCCGCCATGGTTGGCCGCTTGCGTAGGAAAACCCCAAATATTACCCAAACCCACTGCTGCGCCAGCAGCGGCTAAAACAAAACCAAGTCGGCTTTGAAACCCATCACGCACTTGTGCCATACATCTACAAATCTGTTATTATTTTGATTATTGTGAATTAAACCATATTTCATGCCAGCTGAGTAATAAAATTGTACCCAGCCTTTATTAGTGGCGTTAACCGCTCACAATATCAGCGACTTCTTTTGCTTTAGGGCTTTTATGACTGAACACTATTTTAAAAACGCCTTGAGTATTACTTCAACTCAATTGGCAAATTTATCTTTAGCGAGTAACAGTATTTTATTATTTAATGCTAAAACACTTGAGCTTAGTGACTTTAATTTACCCGATTGCTTAAGCCCATTTGAGTTAACCATTATAAACCGCCGTAAAAGCCCGCCAGCTAAGCAAGAGTATTTAGCGACGCGGTTATTGTTAAAACACCTTATTAGAGTAGCGCAGCCGCAACATGCGCACGTGGCGCTTAATAAAATGAGTACCGAATTTGACGAGGCAAGCTCAAAGCTGCAAATACATGTGAGTGGTGATGTTATAAATACCTGTATTTCGCACTCGCATGGTTTAGTTGGGGTCGCGCTAAATTTTGATAAAAGTGAGTTTGGTTTTGATATTGAAAAAGTAAGCCTAAAGCGCCCGTTTGAAAAGCTCGCTAAGCATTTTTATCATAATGATGAAATTACACTTATCACTGAGCCTACTAATACCCAAGCCCAAGCAGATACGTTTTTTAGAATTTGGACATTAAAAGAGTCACTTGCTAAAGCCACCAGCCGCCCTATTGCACAACTACTTAGCCCCAATGTGTTTGACGAATTAAATAGTGCAAAGCTTATTGCTTGCAGTAATAGCCTTACTGTAGCTGATAGCAGTGACAGCAATGTTTGTTTTGATGTGAGTGTGGTGCATAAAAAAAGCATCGACTGGCGATGCTTTTTATTAAATGACTTTATTAATTAATTTTGTTAAGTAACTTTACTAGTTAATTTTACTAGGTAACTTTACTAGGTGATTATCCTGAATAACGATTACTTACGCAGCAAAATCATTTTCTAATAAACGGCTATGAATAGACTGTACTACGTTATCTGACTCAGTTTGCTCTACTAAAAAGCACAGGTTATGCTTACTAGCACCGTGGCAAATTAATCGAATGTTAAAGTCTTTTAGTACACTCATTAAGTTCATTTCGTGTTGGCGTAATTGAATCTCAGAGCCAATAAGTGCCACCAGCGTTAGGTTGTTTTCTACCGAAACATGGCAAAATTCTGCAAGCTTATCTAGGCATTCTTGATCAAGCTCTGGGCGCGAGGCGTTTTGCGCGTTATCAAGGGTTATAGCTACGCTGATTTCTGATGTGGTTACCAAATCTACCGATATATTGTATTCACTTAATAGTGTAAACACGCGTGCTAAAAAGCCGCTTGCTAGGAGCATTTCTGGGCTTTTAAGCGTAAGCAAAATTTGGTTTTTACGTTGCGTTACTGCGCGTATACCTGGTTGCTGCGATTTTTCGCGCTCAATCCATGTACCGCCACGCTCAGGCTCGCGGCTAGAGCCAACAAACACATTAATGTGGCTACGGCTCGCTGGTAAAATAGTCGCTGGGTGCAATACTTTTGCGCCAAAGGTTGCCATTTCAGCGGCTTCGTCAAAACTTAAGCGTGCAATAGGCGTCGCTTTTGCACACAAACGCGGGTCGGTGCTAAAAATACCCACTACGTCAGTCCAAATATGCACGCTTTTAGCGTTAATTGCTTCAGCTAAAAGTGCAGCGCTGTAATCTGAACCACCACGTCCAAGCGTTGTTGTTTGACCGTATTCGTCACTGCCAATAAAGCCCTGAGTCACAATTACTTGAGCGTCTAATAACGGGATTAAATGTTCTTTAGCAGCTTGCGCTGTGGCTGCAACATTAGGCGTTGCTTTGCCAAATTGGCTGTCGGTTTTAAGCACCTTGCGCACATCAAATCGATCGGCATTTAAACCTTGTAAACGCAGCACTTGTGCAAACAAATACGACGACAAACGCTCACCAAAGCTAAGTAGCTCGTCGTGTTGCTGATCGGTTGTTAGTGACTCTTGAGCCAATGTTTGAAATGCTTTTAGGGTTTCGTTAAAGCCAACCGCTAAATCGGCATCTAGCGATAACTCATCTAAAATAGTGTGTTGAATAGCAAGCACGCCGTTTATGTGTTCTTGGCGCACACTTGAGGTAATACTTGGTTTGCACAGTGCAACTAAGTGGTTAGTTACGCCGGCACTAGCGCTCACGGCAACAATACGTACGCTTTTATCTGCAACAATAATTTCGCTACAGCGACTCATCGCTTCAAAGTTTGCAACACTTGTTCCGCCAAACTTGGCAACGATGTAATCTGATTTTGCGCTTAACTCTGTTTGAGGCACTGTTTGTGGCGCTGATTGGGTAGTCATTTAGTCTCCTTTCGCGATATCCAAATCGCAATAAAACAAGAAGAACTTGGCAAAGGAATGCTTGAAGATAAGTCCACTGCCAGAAGCTCTCCACCTATATTGGTGACAGTTTTGAGGATTCAGCCCCATAAACCGAAAAACAATGACGACGTACCATTATTTTCCTCGGCGAGTACTTCCCTCCTTAATGATCATCGGCTTTCGTCGCCTAACATTAAGTACCTAAGTATCGCACCTCTTCTGAATGCTTTATTAACCAGTGGCTAATAAAACAAAACCCCACTAAGTAGCGGAGCTTTGAAAGTTATCGTTTAGACGTCTAGCTGTCAAGCATTTAATAATTTATGAGTTAAATAAAACTGCCCATGTAATACGAGCCCGCATATCCAACCGTGTAACAAATTAATAAATGCAGCGATAAACGCAAGTAGCTCATAAAGGTAAGCGCTTTAACTTTACTCATGGCAATAATGCCCGCAGCCGAACCAATAATAAGCATTGAACCGCCCACGCCCGTTGCATACGTAAACGACAACCAGTGTTGTTGGCTCATTACTATATTGGCTTTTAATAATGCAGCGGTAAGCGGTACGTTATCGACCCCTGCTGATAATATGCCCATTAAGTAGTTTGCGTATTCTGGTGCCATTACCGTGTATAGGTCGGTAAATTTACTCAACATACCAATTTCTTTAAGTGCGCCAACAAGTAAAAGTACACCTACAAAAAACAATAATGTGTCGTATTCTATATCGCGAACAAAATCGATTATGTCTTTGTTTATGTCTTTTTTGCGCATTAAAAATTGCGCCACTAAAAACATCACTGATAAGCCAAACAAAAAGGTTAATAAAGGCGGTACGCTGTAAATTACACTCAACGTAAGTGTGCTCACTACGGTAGATAAAAATATAACAGCAATGGTTATGTCGGTTTTTTCAATGCGGGTTTTACCTGCACTAGCAAACTCAACACGCCCTTTCATACCTATAGACAGTAACGCGGCAAGCAGCATAACGCTTGCAAGTGCTGGCGCTATAAGTAGTAATAAATGAGCAATGGTTACTTTGCCATCTAAAAATATCATCAGTGTGGTTACGTCACCTGTTATTAGCGATACCCCACCTGAGTTAACCCCAAACACAATAAGCGTGGCGTATTTAATGAGCTTTTTAGGTTCAAGTTTTAACGACATAACAACCGCAAGCGATATAAGCGTCGCTGTTACGTTGTCTGAAATCGACGAAAACAAAAATGCAAATCCACCCACCAAAAACATGAGCTTTTTTTCGCTAATACTTTTTGGCATAACACGGTGCACAATGTTTTCTATAAACCCCTTTGAATTTAAATACGCTACAAAGGTCATTGCAGCCATTAAAAATAGCCATAATGAGGCAATTTCTAAAATATTTTCATTTAAAAGATGTTGAATCGTATCGGGGCTTTGCCCGTGTATAGGGTATATAAAAAGAAGAATCCAGCAAAGCGTACCAAAAAACAGCGTGGTTTTAGCTTTATTGACATGGATTATATCTTCTATAACGATCAGTAAAAATGCAATCGCTATCAGGGTTAGAATAATCGAGGAAACCATGGTAGTTAAACAACCTTTGATATAGTTTTAAAGAATACACAAATAACATTCCATTTCATGTGCCTATTTTCGGCGCGAATTTTAGCACTGCCTCTATGCAAAAACTATTATTAAATGGTCTTAAAAACGAATACTATATACAGACAAGGTTAATTAAAAATACGTAATAATGAGTCTTCTAAAAGAACTCAATAATAAAATACTAGGATGTTGTAACCCCTTATGATCCCAGCTAAAAAGCTGCTAAACACCATAACCGAACATTGGGGTGTATTAGAGCTATTATTTAAACGTTTTAAAATGGCTGACTTTAGCCTAAAAGACGTACAAAACGCGATTAAGCAAAAGCAGCCTACGTGGTCAAACGAACGCATTTATAAAGAAACAAATCGTTTGTTAAACCAAGATATTTTAATTCCACTGGCTAAATCCTCTCAGCTTGAAATAAATCGTGCTATTGCCGATTTTGCTACGTTTTTACTGCAAGAAGAGCATTTAGGCTTAGCGCAAGAAATTAGCGTATTAGTCGACGACCTTGCACGTTTAGGTAACCGCCTAGATAACGCTGGCGAAATAGAAGACTTTGACGATTTGCGCCGCTACAGCCGCATTATGGATGATCGGGTGCGTAAAATAATGAAGCTCTATACGCACAACGAAAACGCTATTTTAAATATTGTTGAACAAGCCAAATCAAATAATGCAGTGCAATCGCTGCAAAAGCGTTACAAAGCGGTAATAGAAGCCTTTGACGAATACATAGAGCCAATGCTTGAAATGGTTGATATTCGTGGTGAGTTTCATGCGTGTTTTACCCTCATTGAAGAGCAAATAAGTAAGCAAATACTGCACATTGAGCGCTCAGGTAAAGCGTATAACGATAAACGTATGCTGGAGCAATTACGTACCCGTATACTCGAAATGCATTTAATGGGCCGAGAAAGCTTACGTAAAAGTGCCGATATGCTTATGCCACTGCGCGAGGAGCTTCGCCGTAATAACTTAATTACTCGCCAAGCAGCCAAAGTACTTGGGCTTGTACGTAAAAATGGCGTAGACAATATGCTAAGTGCTGTGCAACCACATTTTGTAAGCGACGCGCAGCGATATTCGCTTGGTCAGCAACGCCATATTGTGGCTTATATGGCAAGCTTGGTTGAATTTGAACACGAAGAATACCAATTGCCTGACCAGCAAGACGTGCCTGCATTTGTTACGCCTAATATTCCTGACTACAACGATGTTAAAACCAGCTTTGCTAAGCGCTTTAATAAAAAACGCAAAAAGCCGCAGCCCTTGCTGCAATTTTTAGACGAAAGCTACCCAGATCTCGATGCCGACGAAATGCTATTTTTGTATCAAAAATTAGTCAGCGACAGCGATATTAAAATAATTCAAAGCGATGAAAAAGCCCGCGTAAAAATTGCCGGTCAGCACTTTTCTTTATATCCATTTAATTCAGAGCCTCAGCCAGATCCAAAGGCAGGTAAATAAACCATGACACACATAAATTTAGACGAGCTAACCCATCTACAAGCCATTAATAAAAAATTAGTAGCGGGTTATCACATTTGCGAGCAAGACAACGTAATGTGGCAAGAGCTTGACCAACACATAGAAGACTACACCGCCCTATTTACCGCTTTAGGTAACGATTTAAAACACGACAGCCGTGGCTTTTATTATTTTGGTAGCGACGAAAGCACGCCAAATATGGGCAAAATATCTCGCGCTATCGCGCTCACCATTTACATTTTAATTGAGCACTACGCCAATACGGGTAAAGACCCAATGCGCGCATTGTTTGACGACGTAAACGATTTAGAGCTTATGCAAACGCTGGTGCAAATTAACAAACATTTGTTTGATCAGCTTGAGATATTTTCGGGATCAGACCTGCGTAAAGATGTATACCTGCGCATGGTGCGCTTAGGTTTAGCCCGTGAAGTAGAAGGCGGCTTTATGCTGCAAGCGCCAATTCACCGCTACATAGATGCACTCATGGAAGTAAACGAAGAAACCTATTTAACAGAGGACGAGGAATGAAAAATCTATACGGACTAAGCAAACTCGCCCTACTTAACACCGCAGGCTATGCTAAATGTGTGATCCCGCTTGATAAAAGCAGCTCTATTTGCGCGCCCAATAACACAGGTAAAAGCTCGGTTATTAACGCCCTGCAGTTTCCGCTTATTAACGATTTGCGCTTAACAGAATGGGACGGACACGATTTAGATGAAACCCGTAAATTTTATTTTTCATCCGATCAGTCATACATTTTACTAGAAGCTAACTTGCCTCATGGCTCGGTAGTAATTGGAGTTGCAGGACTTGGTAAAATTGCCGGTTACGCGCATCAGTACTTTTGTTATCAAGGTAAGCTTGATTTAGAGCAGTATACGCAAGGTAAAACTATTATTAAATTTACCAAGCTGTTCAACCATTTAAAATCGCTTAACTACAACCCTATTGAGTTAAAAGCACAAGAGTTAAACGCGCTGTTGACTGGCGGCGCAACGGCTTTTGACGGCGACATTAACCTAAAAATGATCCCGCTAAATAATGTACAAGACTCTTCTATTTATAAAGAAATATTTAGACGTATTCTTAACTTACACAAATTAGGCGCCAGCGACGTAAAACGCTTTATGCTACGCGTGTTTGAACGCCATATGTCGAACTCTAAAGTCGACTTTTATGAAGTATGGCGTCGCTCATTTGATAAAGTAAATCGCTCAAAACGCGAATTAAAAGCCCTTGAGTCAATGCAAGAGCCAATAGCCGCGCTTGAATCAATGCTTGAAAACCAAACCGTGCTTAAAGGTAAATTAGCCGCATACGCGCCTAAAATTGACCAAGCACTGATTGATTTTGATACCTATCAAGAGTCGCAACTCTCTGAGCTTGCCATAGCCCTTGAAGATATAGAGCACGAAAAACACGAGTTTGAGCAAAAACAAAGCCTATACGTACAGCAATCGCGTGATATAGAGCGCAGACAAACTCAAATTGAGCAGTGGTTTTTAGATTACGATGCGCTTAAAAGCGAGTTTGAATTAGTAAATAAAGCCACCCTTAAAACCAGCCTGACTCAGTTAAAGCAAGATTACGAGTCGCTTTCGCACTCTATAACTAGCGCACAAGGGCAAAGCCTGCACACGCTTGACTACCGCATCAGCGAAACACAAAAACAAATTAAGAGCTTAAAGCTGCAACTTAAAAATCTTGAATTTAATTTGTTTACCCGCATGCGCGAAGACCTCTCGTTAAAAGAAGTAGAAGAAATATCGCGCATTTTAAACCCTGATATTCTCTCGTTTGCAACCACCACTAATGGCGATATAACCATTGATGATGAAGATGCATTTGGGGAATTTTTATCGCTATTAAGTGAAAACGTTAAAGGCGGCGTATTAACGCTACCAGGTGCGAGCATTAAGCTTAAAAAGCTCTCGCCTGTGCAAATGCAAAGCGGCGAAAACAAAGAGCAATTAACCGCTCAGTTAAATGCACTTGAGCATTCACTTAAAGAGTTTAAGCAACAGCGCGATGTTGCTGCAAACGTTGCCGACAAGCAAAAAGAAAAAGACGCGTTATACGATGAGCTTATGAGTGCAGAGAGCGCCCTAAAACGCTTAGAGCAGTTTGATGTAATGCAGCAATCGGTTGAAGCGCAAGCCATGCTAAAAGAGCAGTTATTAGCTGAGCGCGAACAAGTTGACGACTACCTGCAAGATATTCAAAAAAATAGTGGCTCAATTGCCGATCGCCGCTCGTTAATTAAATCGAAACAAGAGCAAATTAATCGCCAAACTGAGCGCTTACGCCAAGTTAAGAGCGAGCGAATTGACCACACGCTTGATTTATACAGCGGTAAAGTAACCTCGTATATGATTGATATTACAGTCGACTTTGATAACTTAAGCGACCTTGTTCATCACTTTAATAAAGACTGCCAAGAGCTGCGTAATTTTGACATAAACGTACGTAATACCTATTTGCATGTATATAACGCGGGTATTACTAAATTCGACAACGAAAACGACGAATATACTAAATACCAAAAGCTAATAAGCGCCTTTCATAATATTGATAACGAACGCGATGCTGTTGAACGCCAAGCACGCGTTGCGCTTACCGAAGTGGCTGCAACTATTAAAGGCTTGCGAGAAGATTTAGACCGCCTTCGCCGCGAAATGAACAGCTTTAATAAAGGCATAAGCCAGCACCGTATTTCAAACCTGCAAGCGTTTAAAATTAACGTAATACCGCGCAAAATGCTGGTTGATAGTATAGATACCATTATCAGCACGTCGCATCAGTTTGAGCAAGGTGACACGCTTGATTTACTGAGCCAAGAACCGTACAGCGAAAGTGCGGTAAACGAAGCGAAAGATCACTTAATTAAACTCGCATCAGATAAAGCGGGCTTAACACTTACCGATTTATTTGATATTCGATTTGAAGTAGTTAACCGCGCAGGTGAAACCGAACACTTTGAAAAAATAGATTCGGCGGGTTCAAACGGCACACGTATTACGATTAAGTTATTATGTGGCATGTTGTTTATTCGTTACTTATTAAGCGATCAGGAACAAAACCTATACCGTATACCAATTTATATAGATGAAGCGGCCGACATTGACCCACAAAATCAAAAAGCGATTATAGAAACCGCACTAAGCTTTGGTTTTGTGCCTATATTTGCCTCAGTTAAGCCGCAAATAAGTTGTGACTACATTGTGCCTATTCGCTCGGTAAAAGACGGTGCACAAAACTGGGTAGATGAAAAAGATTGGATTGAAGTTGAACACAATTAATTGGCCGTTAAGGCAAACCAACTAAACTAAAATATAGGACGTTTAAATAATACACATTTAAACTATGTGTGTTATTTTAAATTAATGCATTTTATTGGAGCAAACGTAATGAAAAATATACTTATTGTTGCAGCGCTAGCACTACTTACAGCCTGTACACAAACCCCTGATTGGGATTACGATAAATCAGCCAACTTTAGTAATTTTAAAACATTTGCTTGGGTAGAAAACGCCAGCCTAACTAAAGACACAAATAATTACCAAATTAATGGCCTAATGGAAAAACGTGTTCGCACTGCCGTTAACGCAGAACTGAGCCAAAAACTAGGTATGAGCTTAGTTGATGCAGCAAATGCTGATGTACTTGTTAACTATCATGCATCGGTAGATAAAGAGCTTGAAGTAGATACATTTAATGTAAACTACCGCCCGCATTGGGGTTATTGGGGTACTGGTTTTCAACGTGATACAACCGCGCGTGAATACGAAGTGGGCACACTGATTATTGATATTGTGGATCGTGAATCTAACCAGCTAGTATGGCGCGGCGCAAAAGAAGGCCGATTAAAGAAAAACCAATCGCCAGAACAACGTGAAGCATCAATTAACAAAACAGTGAGCGAAATATTAAGTAACTTCCCGCCGCAAAAGCAGCAGTAAGTTAAAATTAGCTATAAGTAAGTTTTAAAAAAGCTCACAGTACGTGAGCTTTTTTGTGGGTGTGTATTTTTGGGACTTCAGGTTTAAATAATTATGAGCTGCGCTCATCACGTCAGCAAGCTGCACGTCTACAAAATACCGGATTAAACTTTACCTGTAGGCGCTAAGCTTGCTTGCGCGAGAAGCGATAGCTTCTAATTACTTTATAGCGCTATATTCCATCTTAAATTACGAGCTGCGCTCGTCACGTCAGCAAGCTGCACGTCTACAAAAAAACACCGTGTTAAATTTACGATTTATACTTATGCAATAACTCAAGCGGTATATGGCAGTAATCATCAGGGTGATTAGTTAGTCGGTCTTGATGCTCAGGATCGCTTGGCACGTAGTTAGTTAGCAGCTCTACTCCTACTACAATTTTATCCGCATCACTTCGCTGGCTTATATAATTGCTAGCAACCTTTAAATGATCTTGGCTTTTGCTATAAATGGCAGTGCGATATTTAGGGCCTACGTCATCCCCTTGTTTATTAATGCTATACGGGTCAATAATTTCAAAAAAGAAGCCAAATAGCTCGTTTAAGCTAACCGCTTTTAAATCAAAAATGACCTTTACGCATTCGGCATAACCATCGTAATCGCCTTGTGTATTATCATTTTTTCCATTAGCCCGCCCTGCTTCAGTACTTATTACACCAGGTAAGTGCTTTAAAAACTCTTGCACGCCCCACAGGCAGCCACCAGCAAAGTAAATAGTATTATATTCTTTAGTATCCATTATAAATGTTACCTAATAAGTAATTATACCGATTGCATTAAAATAGTGTTCTATTATAGCGCCAAGAAAATAGCGCAATAACAAGGCGAAAATTATGACATATAGTTGTTCTATATAAATAATTTTTAACGCAGTGAGTGCGCTATTTAATGCGATAGGATGATCATGTTTTTAATAAAGTCGGTATTACGTAAATGGTTATCAAATGCAGTTATTAACAAATTAATGTACAATCGCGCACAAAATGACTGCTGTTACATTTAGTTATTTTATCATGCTCAAATATAAGCTTTGAAATTAATTGTAACCGCAGCTACAAATAAAAAATGATGAGAAACACATGAATCGCACACCACACCTTATAATACCTGCAATATTATGCAGCGTGACTGCATTTGCTAATGCTAATACGCTATCTGATGAGTCAACAATCGAACAGATAACCGTTGAAGCTTCACCTACTGCGAATAAACTGCCTGTAGGTACATTCGACTCGCCTATTTCTAATTTAGAGTACGACCCACGTGTTGATCTTCAATCGCGTAATATGGCTGAGGCGCAAGCTGATGTAACTATTCGCGGTGGGATTTTTGAAAACACCGGCTTTAGAGTAGGAAGCGCTACCCTGCTTGACCCGCAATCTGGGCATTATTTTGCTGAAATACCCATTGCACCGCAAATGCTAAGCGGCCCAGATGCTTTAACCGGTGCCGATAACGCACTTTACGGTATGAATAGCTCTGTAGGAACGGTTTCATTTGGTTGGAAACCGATTATTACTGGCGGTAGTGTATCCCTTGGTACTGGTACAAACGACTTTAATCTGCAAAGTATTCACGCTGCTAAAAACACACAACTTGATAGCTTAGCTAACTATACTCTGGGCTTTGAAGGTGAGTATTCTCATTCGCAAAGTGATGGCACCATTGATAATGGCGATCATGACTTCTCGCGCGCCTCCGCTCGCGTGCAATTAGCAAGCGAGCACAGCCAAACAGATTTGTTTTTTGGCTCACAAGATAAGTTTTTTGGCTGGCCTAACTTGTACACCCCTTTTGGCGTTAACGAAACTGAAGATTTAGAAACCCGTCTTTGGATGCTTAATCACAAGCAAAACTACGCTGATAACAGCAACTTTGAAGTATCTGCTTATTATCGTACCCATGACGATCACTATATTTACTCGCGCGAAAATCCTAGTGCATTTGAAGCTTTTCATAAAAGTGAAGTTAAATCGCTTGGACTTTCGGGTCGTCATGCACAAAGTGATGCACTGGCAATAAATTACTCTGCACAATTTATTGATGACTCGATTGAATCAACCACACTTGAAAACAACTTTACCTCTCGTAAGTATTATAAATTAAGCGTATTGCCTGAATACAAAATGGCGCTTGAGGATAATAAACAACTTACATTTCGTTTAGGTGCTGCGTTTGACGATACAAATCGTGATAATGCTGAAGTATCAGCTATTGGTGATATAACCTTAAACACCCAAAATAGTGACGGCACAGCGCAAACTATTTATTTATCATACGCGCAGGCGAGCCAAGTTGCAGGCTACACAGCCATTGGCGGCAGCGATTCTGGGGGATTATTTAGAAGTAATTACAATCTTGAGCGCGAAACCACTTCAAACTTAGAGTTAGGGTTATTGCTTGAAGAACAAAGCTGGCAGTTAAATTCGGCTATTTTTTATCGAAAAGATAATAACTTAACCGATTGGACCTTTAATTTTGATTCAACATCAGCGCGCTTTGCAAACCCGGTTGATATTGATACAGCTGGGGTTGAATTTTTAGCGACTAAGCACTTTGATACAGCAAAACTTATAGCAAGCTACACGTATTTACATAAATCAGAAAACTACGGCGCAGCCGATATTGATGCCAGCTTTTACGCGTTAAACTTTCCTGATCACCGTTTAACACTTGGCGCTGTGTACAACCCAACTGATATTTTAGAATTTAGAATAGATAACGAATGGCGTACACAACACAAAAATGCACTTAGAAACGGCAGTGACAACGCGTTATTTACCCAACTAACGCTTAAAATAACCCCGCCACAGTTGAGTAATTTATTTATCACCTTAGCGGCAGATAACTTATGGGATGAGTCGTTTGAAGAAATACCAGGTACACCTGGGCGCGGTGAGCAATATACGTTAAGCGCAACGTATAGTTGGTAGAGTTGAGCTATCACATTCAAAGACCTGTTTATTTAAAATAGGTCTTTGAATAAATATTTAGCAAGGAATAAACGCCATACTAAATATTAAGAGCTTTGATTACTCAGCTTATATTGAACCAGAACGACATTGTCTTTTTCTTAGCTCATTATCAATTTGTAAAGGGCGACTAAGCTCATCTGTAAGAACCTTTGAAACAACCGTACCGGTTTCAACTTCTTGTATCCAGATTGATATTTTATCCCCTTCCCTTTTTCTATTTAGCATGTAGCTTTTATTAGAATCTAAATTAACGTTAAAATTAACAAAAGCTTCTTTTTGACTATTTAAAACATCAGGGTTTGAAACACTCGCCTTTACCCATAAATCATGCTCACCACTGATATACTGCTTTGGTTCAGCCCATTGTGTAGGTTTTTTGTTAAAGCACATCAAGTGGACATATTCTAGATCTACTCCCTGCTCTCTTTTAAAGTTTTCGAGTCTAAAGTGGTCTTCTTTAATATCGGTTTTAATGGGTAAGTTTGAACAACCTAATAAAGTCACACCTAATGTAAATGCTGTAAGTAAATTTTTCATTTTTCTTTCCTTTTAAAAATTAAGATTGAACGAAATCACCTATAAATGAGATTTATAAAAAGTATCTTACAATTTCCTATATTAGCAACAAAATTAAATATGTCTAATATTTCGCCATCAAATAAATTAACGACTGCTTTTAATAACCTTGTGAAGATTTTTATTAATAATATATTGTAAATAGATGTGTATTAAAAACGAGGATTAAGTTAGCTCTTCAAGCTCTGTAATAAGTGCTAAAGCTTGTGCATTTGTTGACCCGCACACATCAAGCGTGGCGCTAAAATCACTGCATACTTTAGGTCGGCTTGAATCACCAAATAACTTACATAAATTACGTTCGTCTAGCTGAATACAGCGCTCTCCGGCCTTTTTACCATTTGGCATACCTGGAATAGGCGAACTAATACTAGGCGCAATACAACATGCGCCGCAGCCTAGCCTGCAATTCATCGATTCGGTTTTCATAATTTCCTCGGTATAAAAAACACTTACTTTAATTCCTTTTTAGGAACGTAATTAGCCGCATAGTAAGTTGTAACACACACATGTAATGCTTTGTTACATCTTAAAACAGCTTGTAAACACTTTATTGCGTATTATTGCTCTGTCACCACCAATTATGAAGGAATGCCTTGTGGCTACTACAAAACAAATAATACTCCCAATCGCTGTTTTAGCAGGCGGTATTGCTTTAGCTTTCGCCTTTATGGCAATGAAAAAACCACCCGAAGAAAAGCCAGAGCAAGATTTACGTCCTTTAGTAGCAACACAAAGCGTACTTTTAGATTCTATAACGCTAGATGTTAAATCGTACGGCATTGTTAAACCAAAGTATCGTACCGAGCTAATAGCACAAGTTAGCGGGCAAGTTATTTCGGTATCAGATCAATTTGTTGAAGGCGCGTTTGTAAAGCAAGGCGATATTTTAGCACGAATTGATGCAAATGATTACGAGGCAGACTTTATTGAAGCGCAAGCGGGTTTAGCACAAGCAAGCTCAGCACTTGAAATAGAACGCGCGCAAGCACATGTCGCTCAAGCTGAGTGGGAGCGCATTAAGTCAGACTCAAGCGATGCTATTGCATCAGAACTTTATTTACGAAAACCACAGCTGGCAGAAAAATTAGCGCGTTACCGCTCTGCTCAAGCAAGTGTTAAACGTGCTAGCCGCAATCTTGAGCGTACTTATATTAAAGCCCCTTATGATGCCATTATTAATGAGCGCACAATTAGCTTGGGTTCAGTAGTAAACCCAGGTAACAGTTTTGGCGCACTAAGCGCAACCTCAGTTGCAGAGGTACGTTTACCGGTTGCCGATCAAGAACTGCAATATTTAAAAAATGGCGGCGTAGGCTCAAATGTTACATTTAACGCAGAATACGCAGGTAAACAAACAATGTGGCAAGCCAAAGTAATTCGCACCGAAGGTGTGGTTGATCAAACAAGCCGTATGAGCTATTTGGTAGCACAACTTGCAACACCTTATGGCGACAAAGCACGCCCTCTTCGTTTTGGTTCATACATTAACGCTACCATTGAAGGTCGCCCGCTTGATAACGCAATAATTGTTGCGCATCATTTAGTTAAAGATAATAAAATTGTAATTTTAAATGACGATTTAACATTATCGTTTAAAACTCTCAATATTATACGCGAACAAAACGGCATGATTATAGCTAGCCAAGGGCTAAAAAATGGCGAGCAAATTATTACCTCAGCGCTTGAGTATCCAACTGAAGGTATGGCAGTAAAAGTTGAAGATATTGCGCCTGATAAAACTGATGTAACTCAACTTGCGCTGAAAGAGGAATAATCATGAACACTCGTGAAACAGGGTTAATAGCATGGTTTGCCCGAAATCCCGTTGCTGCCAACCTACTAATGATATTTATATTAGTGGGCGGTATTTTAATGGCGATGACCATTCGCAAACAAATGTTCCCACAGTTTGAAAGTAACTGGATAAGCGTACAAGCGGTTTACCCAGGTGCAGCCCCGCAAGAAGTTGAAGAAGGAATAACCATAAAAGTTGAGGAAAACCTCGAAGGTATTGAAGGCATTAAACGCCTAATTACTTACTCTAACCGTGGTTTTTCACAAGCGTGGATTGAAATAGAAGAACAATACAATCCACAAGAAGTACTTGATGAAATTAAAGTACAAGTTGATTCAATAAACACCTTTCCTGCGGGAATGGAGCGCCCTGTTGTTCGCCGCGATAAGTTTGAGCAAGAAGTAATGATACTCGCGCTTTATGGCGACATGAGTAACTACCAGTTAAAAGAGCTTGGCAACGATATTAAAGACGAGTTACAAGCACTGCCTCACGTAAATCTTGTTAATTTTAACGGCGGTTTAGAATACGAAATTGGTATAGAAGTTAGCCCTGATAAACTGCGCGAATATGGCTTAACATTTAGAGATATTGCAGGCGCGGTGCAAAATTTTTCGGCAAATATGTCGGCGGGGCAAATACGATCTGAAAACGGTTATATTTCGATGCGTGTTGAAAAACAAGCCTATCGTGGCTTTGAGTTTGAAAAACTGCCACTTATTACCCTTGCTGATGGCGCACAAATTTATTTAGGCGATGTAGCAACCATTAATGACGGCTTTGAAGAAGGCCTACAATATTCTAAATATAATGGTAAAAATTCACTCTCATTTGAAGTTAACGCATCAAAAGATCAAGACATTACCGATGTAGCAAAAGTACTTAAAAGCTACATGGCAGCTAAAGAGCCGCTTTTACCTGCAGGCGTTAAGCTATCTCCTATTGTTGATTTAACTTACTACCTTGAAGGTCGACTCGATATGATGGTCGATAACATGATTTGGGGTGGCTTGTTAGTAATGATAGTACTGGCACTATTTTTACCGTTACGCTTGGCATTTTGGGTAATGATGGGCTTACCGGTGTCTTTTCTAGGCGCCTTTTTATTTATGCCTATTGGCTTTTTAGATGTAACAATTAACCTAGCCTCTCTTTTTGCCTTTATACTTGTACTCGGGATTGTTGTTGATGACGCCATAGTTGTGGGCGAGTCAGCCAGTGCCGAAATAGAAAAATACGGTCACACACTTGATAACGTTGTACGCGGTGTAAAACGCGTCGCGATGCCAGCAACCTTTGGTGTATTAACTACCATTGCGGCATTTTTACCGCAAACAATGGCAACCGGCCCTGGCGCTGCTTTTTCTAAAGCAATTGGTGGCGTGATTATTTTATGTTTGATTTTTTCACTCATTGAATCAAAACTTATTTTGCCTGCACATATCGCAGCAATGAACCCACGTAAACCAAACCCTAAAAATCTATTACATCGCTTACGTATGGTGATTGATAGCAGTTTAAAAAGCTTTGTAAATAACTACTACCTTCCTTTTGTTGGCCGCTGTATTCATTATCGCTATACCGTAATTGTTGGCTTTATGTGTTTGCTTATTGTAAGCGCAGGTATGTTTGCAGGTGGTTTAGTTAAGTTTGTACCAAACCCTAAAATACCGCACGACTTTCCACGTATTGATATAGAAATGAACCTTGCCTCATCTGAGCAAGCAACGCTTGAAACCGCACGTAAAATAGAAAGCGTGTTGTTAAAAGTTGATCAGCAACTACAAGAGCAGTACGGTAAACCGATGATCCGCGATTTATCGGTAAGTCTGCGCGGACGAACGCAAGCAAATATTATGGCCATTTTGGTAGAGCCTGATTTACGCCCTATCGATACCTTTGCCCTAAGTGCATTATGGCGTGAGCAAATGCCCGCCCTACCTGGCATTAAAACCATGACCATTCAAGACAGTATAATGAATGGCGGTCGAGATGATGGCGACGTTAGCTTTAAACTTGAAGGTAAAAATGCTGACGAGCTAAAAGAGGTGGCTGGTAAATTAAAAGCCAAATTACAAACAATGGAAGGCGTTGGCGACGTAAACGACTCAATGCAAAGCGCTACCGACGAAGTGCAACTTGATTTAAAACCACTCGCTTACAGCATGGGTTTAACGCTTGCTGATGTAGCATCGCAAGTTAGCTTTAGTTACTACGGCTTAGAAGCGCAGCGAATATTGCGTGAAGGCGAAGAAATTAAAGTTATGATCCGCTACCCAGAAGACGAACGTAACTCAATTAGTGACATAGCAAGTGTGCGTATTATTACGCCTACTGGCGCTGAAGTTCCGCTAAGTGAAGTCGCTGAAGTTAAATTGGTTGACGGTGTAAACCGTATTCGCCGCGAAAACTCTAAACGTACTGTAAACGTATGGGCTGCGGTAAATACCGACCAAGCCGAACCATTTGCAATTGCAGAAGAAATTCGTGATGAATACTTACCAACATTACTTAAAAGCTACCCTGGCGTTACAAGTGATGTAGCTGGGCGCATTCAAGAAGAGATGGACAGCGCTTCAGAGCAGCTTCGTGACTTTGGTATATCAATGATGATTATATTTGCCTTGTTAGCGATTCCGCTTCGTTCTTACTCGCAGCCACTTATTATAATGTCGGTTATTCCGTTTGGTGTAGTTGGCGCGATGTTTGGCCATATGATTTTAGGTATGACTATGAGCAGCTTATCGATGTTTGGCATTATTGCTGTAGCGGGTGTGGTCGTAAATGACTCCCTCGTTATGGTTGATTTTGTAAACAAAGCACGCGCTGAAGGCGTTGCGATTAAGGATGCTGTAATGCAAGCCGGTGCTCGTCGCTTTAGAGCGATATTACTTACCTCAATCACTACCTTTATTGGTGTAATGCCAATTATTTTTGAAACAAGTTTACAAGCTAAAATTGTTATCCCAATGGCTGTATCACTTGCTTTTGGTGTGTTATTTGCCACAGTAATTACACTGATACTTATACCGTGCCAGTATGTTGCACTAGAAGATGCTAAACGATTAGTACGTAAAATGCGTGGCAAGCCACCACTAGTAGATGCCCAACCAGCACCTACTCACAGCTAAATTAAGTAACATCCCAACCAAAAAAGCTCGGCATATTATGCCGAGCTTTTTATTTTTAGCTTAAAAATAATATTCACCTATTTGCTAACAATACTTCTATTACTTATTTTTTAACACGCAGGATAACTTTGGCAACAGTCCTAATAATTGAGAGAAATATTGCTCGTTTTTTATCCCTAATACGTTATGGTATTTAAATAATAAATAGACATAATAAAATTAAGGAACAGCCATGAATACATCTCCCTCTGATCACATTCCTCAAGAAGCCTTTGATTGGTATGACGAATACGCCCACGGTTTAATGGACCGACGTACTTTTATGAAAAAACTCGGTGGCCTTGCTGCTCTTGGCTTTTCGATGGCTGTACTTACATCAGCATTATTACCTAATTACGCATTGGCTGAACAAGTATCGTTTAATGACGATGATATTAAAGCAACGTACGAAGAATTTGATTCGCCAGACGGGCACGGTAAAGGCAAAGGTTACTTAGCAACCCCTAAAAACATAGAAGGTAAGCTTCCAGTTGTACTTGTGGTCCACGAAAACCGTGGATTAAATCCGTACGTAAAAGATGTAGCAAGGCGCTTAGCGAAGGTAGGCTTTATTGCATTTGCACCCGATGCGCTATTTCCACTGGGTGGCTACCCTGGCAATGATGATGAAGGACGCGCTATGCAAAAAACTATGGACAGAGCTAAAATTCAAAACGATTTTGTAGCTGCTGCGCACTTTTTAAAATCGCATGCTAACAGTAGCGGTAAGTTAGGCGCTGTCGGTTTTTGTTTTGGTGGCTACATTGTTAATTACTTAGCGGCAGTAGATAGCAACTTACTCAGTGCCGGCGTACCTTTTTACGGCACTCCTGCCAGTGAAAGTTTACGTAAAAATATTAAAGCGCCGCTAATGATTCAATTAGGCGAACTGGATAAACGTGTAAACGCGTCGTGGCCACAGTACGAACAAGATTTAAAAGCTAATAATGTTGAATACACTATGCATATGTATAAAGGGGCAAATCATGGTTTTCATAACGACTCTACAGGTAGATATGATAAAGACAATGCCGAGCTTGCATGGCAACGTACCGTTGAGTTTTTTAATAAAAAGCTAAGTTAACGAATACGATAAATGCCACCAGCTCTAAGCCAGTGGCATTATTAAGTAGACTAATTAGCTCAGAGCGCTTTTATCAATAATTCCTTTCTTTACCAACTGCTGCAAAATAGCTTGGGATTTTGCTCTGCATGCATCACGTAGTAAACGCACCGCCGGGGTTATTGACTGCCTACTTGGGCAAATAAGCCAAAGTTCACCATTAACATGTTGATAATCTTGCATTACAGTAATCACCCTGCCATTGAGTAAATCATCAGCTATATCAAGGGCTGATTTTACAGCCAAGCCTTTACCCGCAACGCACCAGCGCCTCACTAAATCGCCATCGTTTGAGGCGCGCCTACCGTCCATTTTAACTTTATATTTTGACTCACCATCGGTGAATTCCCACGTATTATTTATAATATCCTGCAACTGATAAAACAAACCTTGATGCGATGCTAAATCATCAGGATGCACGGGAGCCCCATTTCGTAAGAGGTATTCGTCAGTTGCACATAACAAGCGCGGTACGTTACAAATTTTGAAACCATAAACGCTAGCATCATTAGGCGAGCCATAACGAAGCGCTATATCAACTGAGTCACGGTAAAAGTCGATATTACTATCACTTATATGCGTTCTTAAACTTAGCTTTGGATAAGTGTCCATAAGTTCATCAATCCATGGGATCACTAAGTTACGCCCTAAGTCAGATGAAAGGGCAACACGCAATTCGCCTTCTATTTCGTCGTGCTCACCTTTAAGGTTTTGCTTTGCAAGCTCAAGTACTGCCAAAGCCTGCTCACATTGTGGTATGTAGCGCTCCCCAGCAGCCGATAGCCTCAAATGACGTGTTGTACGAACAAACAGTTCACTACCAAGGGCTGACTCAACACGTTTAATAGCAGCGCTTGCTGTGGCTGTACGCATATCTAACTTAGCAGCTGCGAGCGTAATACTTCTAAACTCAGCGACTTTTAAAATAAGTTTTAAATCTTCTATGTTCATGTTATCTATTTATATTTGATAATGATTCAACAATTATGCGGTTTATCTATGTTAAAGCAAGGTCTATTATATATCTATCAGCTCGCCAAAGCATGGCTTGCACCTTATATGTAAACAAACTAGGACATTTATTATGAAAGCCATTGGTTATAAAAATCTCTTCCTATTACTAACCCTGAATCGTTAATTGATGTTGAATTACCACAGCCAGTTGCAACAGGTCGCGATTTACTTATAAAAGTTAAAGCTATTGCAGTTAACCCAGTAGATTACAAAGTGCGTGCATCTATGCCCCCTGCTGAGGGTGAAGTAAAAGTTATTGGTTGGGATGCCGTTGGTGAAGTTGTTGCAATCGGCGATGCTGTAACGGCATTTAAACTCGGTGATGCGGTTTATTACGCTGGTGATATTACTCGCCCAGGTAGTAATGCAGAATTTCAATTAGTGGATGAGCGCATTGTAGGATTTAAACCGCAGAGCTTAAACGATGCTGAAGCTGCTGCATTACCCCTTACCGCAATAACAGCGTACGAATTATTATTTGAGCATTTAAACATTGTAAAACAAGCTGCTGATGCAACAACAAAATCAGACGAAGTTATTTTAGTAACAGGTGCCGCAGGCGGCGTTGGCTCTATTTTTATTCAAATTGCTAAAGCGATTACTGGCGCAACGGTGATTGCCACTGCATCGCGCGAAAGCTCACAAGCATGGGTTAAAAAACTAGGTGCTGATTATGTTGTTGATCATACAAAACCATTACCCGCTCAAATTGACGCATTAAACATTGGCTCGGTAACACATGTAGCAAGCCTGCACAGTACTGATACTTACTTAGAAGCATATACAGACGTACTTGCACCATTTGGTAAAATTGCAATGATTGACGATCCTGAGTCACTCGATGTAAGTAAATTAAAAATGAAGAGTTTATCTCTACATTGGGAATTTATGTTTGCCCGCTCAATGTTTAACGCCAAAGATTTAATTGAGCAAAGTAAGTTATTAAATCATGTTGCCGATTTGATTGACCAAGGCTACATTCAAACAACGATTGGTAAAAATTTAGGCATTATAAATGCGGCTAACCTGCGTATTGCACACGCAGAACTTGAAGAAGGTCGCTCTATTGGCAAAATAGTGTTGGAAGGTTTTTAATTCCATAAATACTAAACACGCGCTGCCTGAATTAATTGAAGGCACCAATGCAACTGGTGTCTTCAGCCAATATTTCGGGGTGGCTATTAGTGTATTTATATTTATTAAAGAAACTATTACCTAATAATATTTGATAATGATTTAACCATATACCTGTTTATCATATTGTAATAACCCACTACTATCCGTACCTAGCTATATTGATAGGCCTTATTTTACGTAGATATCAATTGAATCAAATAAGTAGAGTGATTTAAAAACACGATATTATTTTTGTAATAAATTTTTAAAAGGGTTTGTTTTTACTAAAACTGACTCAACATAGTAAATACTGGTAAAACACCTACTCAATGGAGAAACTAATGACTCACCCTATTATTAATGACTTAGAAAAGCGTTACACAGCAAAACGTTACGATGCAACAAAACGTGTATCTCAAGACGATTTAGCCGTTATTTACGAAGCTATGCGCCTATCTCCATCATCTATTAACTCGCAGCCTTGGAAATTCATCGTAATTGAATCAGATGAGGCTAAAGAGCGTATGCATAGTACATTTGCTAATAAATTTGCGTTTAACCAGCCACATATTAAAACAGCTTCGCATATAATATTGTTCGCTCACAATCCTAAATATACCCGCGATGACTACGAACAAGTTATTGATGCAGATATTAAAAATGGCCGTACTAAAGCAGAAAATCGCGAACAAGCTTTTGGTGCTTATGCGTTTGTTGATATGAATACTGATGAGCAAGGCGTTAATGAAGAGTGGACTAAAGCACAAACTTACATTGCACTGGGTAACACTATGCATGCCGCTGCACGTTTAGGCATTGATTCAACCCCAATGGAAGGCGTAGACGCACAGCTGATTGGCGAAGTCTTTGAAAAAGAACTTGATGGTTACGTATGCGACGTCGCATTAGTACTTGGCTATCATGATAGCGCTGAAGATTATAATGCTAAATTACCTAAATCTCGCTTAGCAAAAGAGCAAGTTATTCAGGTTTTATAAGTAATACGTTATAAACTTAAATGATAACAATATTAAAAAACCACTTATTTAAATAAGTGGTTTTTTTGCTTTAAAGCAGTTTAACTTACTTTGCGCTGTGCAGCCTGAATGTATTGCACTAAATCTTCAATAGAAACCACGGTCATATTATGTTTATTAGCATAATCACTCACCTCAGGTAAGCGCGCCATTGAACCATCAGGATTTGTCAGTTCGCAAATTACGCCAAATGGTTTTAAGCCGGCAAGTTGCATTAAATCAACGGATGCTTCGGTATGACCGCGACGCACTAATACGCCACCCGTTTGTGCCTTTAAACCAAATACATGCCCTGGGCGCGATAAATCACTTGGTTTTGCATTATCCGCTGTCGCTGCTTTTATAGTAGTTACTCTATCAGCAGCAGACACACCTGTTGTTACGCCATGCTTAGCTTCAATAGTGACTGTATAAGCGGTGTTATTTTGACTCGTATTGTTAGCTACCATTTGCGGTAAGTCGAGCTGTTTAATGCGCTCATCCCCCATGCATAAACAAACAATACCGCTGCCTTCGCGGATCATTTCAGCCATTTGAGAAGTCGTTAAGTGCTCAGCTGAAAATACAAAGTCGCCTTCATTTTCACGGTTTTCATCATCAACAACAAGTACGCCTTGCCCTTGCTGTAGTGCAATAATTGCGCTTTGTACGCGGGTATGGCTTTCGCCGAATTGAGTAAGTAGAGACTGAATCATCATTATATTCCAAATAAAAAATAATAGATTCAGGACTGTGAAAGGATCAGTAATTTATCGCCTAAAATTTAAAGCGAACACCACCAAAATAGCTTAGATAAAATAACAAAAAGCACGCAGCAAAATGCAGCGCACACTGTTATACCAATAACATTAAATTAGTAACTAATTATAGCGCTAAGAAAATAGTTCACTTAATGCGATACAACGATCATGTTTTTAACAAAATTGGTTTTAGTATAATAAGCCATATTCTCTTTCATCCGGACTGTAACCGTCGGCTCTGGCATCTCACCAGATCTGCTTGACCTTTACTTAACCTAATTACTGTAAAAATAAGTTAAATAAAGCGCTCGCGGGCTCATTTAAGTTACAAATAACATTAAACATACCGCCGGTGGGGAATTTCACCCCGCCCTGAGAATTTACAGTAAGCGTTAGCACTTACTGCAAGCCTATTATACGCTTGTATTTATTTGTTTTTCAAAACTAAACACAATAAAAACTACGAAAGTTGAATATTTAACGATGCGCACTCCACAATACCTTCGTTTATATCTGCAACCAGCGTACAGGTAGCACCATTGACCAAATTTAAGTTAGGTTGAACGTGCCCTATATCTGCATCAAAAATTACTGGAAATAAACACCCACCTAACGCTACATCTAACGCATGGCGATAGTCAAAGGCATCGTAATGACCTTGAGTTATTTCACTTCGCCCTAAAACCAAGCCATTGATGTCATCAAATATACCGGCTAATTTTAATGACAGTAAAAATCGTGCAACGGTTGTGGGTGTAAGCTCTGAGTTTTCGAGGTATAAAATAAGCCCTTCGGTCGCACTGTCCTTTTTAAACTCATGCAGCGCTAAAAATGGCGAGTCGAGCAATAAACCTACGGTATCTAAACACCCACCAAATAAGCGACCAGACATCTCTATAGTACGTTTATCTGTGTAGTTTAAACATTGCCAGTTTGTGGGCTCACTCGGGCTGAGTAGTTCGTTCGGGTTTTGCGCGTAATTAGGCTTATTTTTTTGATATAAAGAAGAAGGTCCTTGCTCAAATTTGCTACCGGCTTCGTAGGTCAGAGTTTCAAATATTTGTAGGCTATACGGATTTTTTTCATCAGGGTGTAACTGCATAAGATTGGCGCTGTGAAGGGTTGCCCATTGGCACTTAGCAGTGAGTGCACATGCAATAGTACTCACATCAGAAAAACCAACTAACCACTTAGGCTTTACTTCTTTAATGGCGTTAAAATCAAGTAGTGGTAGTATTTCCATTGCCAGCTCACCACCCATTGGCGGCATAATCGCATCTATTTCATCATCTAATAAAAAACCCATTAGCTGCTTAGCATGCGCTTTAGCATTAAGCTGTTCACGTGGCTTGTTTTGACGTAAAAACTCGCCTTCAACAACATCATACCCTCGTTGTTTTAGTCCATTTATAACAATATCTAATCGTCCGTGATACTTTTCTTTTAGCCCAGATGAAAGCGAGCAAATAGCAATTTTAGAACCTACTTTTAAAGGCGCTGGGTAAAGTATATTAGCCATTGAGTGTTCCTTTTTAATAATACCAACCTGCATAAATCTTTGATCAATTTAACGAATTAAATTGCACTATAACGTCGTTAAAAGTTTTTTATTTAGAACAACTAGATATAAAAACTTTTGCCTAGTTCTAGCGTAATTTTCTTAACGTTAAATAGACCCCATATATAAGCAGATTGGTATAAAGTGATTATGTACCTATATCATCATGCTTACTCTTTATACAATATGAACGCTCTTATTAGTATAGTGATTTATTTAAGGCATAAAAAAACCGATGTAAATACATCGGTTTTTATTTAAAACGTTAAAGTGAGTTATGCGTTAAAGATACTCAACTTCAATGATTTCGTACTCAACGATACCTTTTGGCGTTTGAATAGACACTGCGTCGTCCATTTGTTTACCAATTAAGCCACGTGCAATCGGTGAATTAACAGAAATTAAGTTGTTTTTAATATCTGCTTCATCATCGCCTACGATACGGTATTTTACTTCTGCATCAGTATCTACATTTACTATAGTTACTGTTGTGCCAAAAATAACTTTGCCCGTATTTGGCATTTTAGTTACATCGATAATTTGAACATTTGAAAGCTTTGCTTCAATTTCTTGAATACGACCTTCACAAAAACCCTGTTGCTCACGCGCAGCGTGGTACTCAGCGTTTTCTTTTAAGTCACCATGTTCACGTGCAACCGCAATATCACTTACGATTTTAGGACGGGTAACTGTTTTTAATTCGTTAAGCTCTTTGCGCAGTAAATCTGCGCCACGAACTGTCATCGGAATTGATTGCATACTTTTCTCACTTAACACCAAGGCCCTAGTTGGCCTTGGCACATTTCCTTAGTTCAATCGCAGGTGTAGCTCTTGAACTGACGTTACTTTACTACGGTCATCTGCTTTGTTAGCAGTACAGTTAGCAAAAGCTGCGTTCAAGGTTGTCGTATAGTTGGTTTTATTTTGCAATGCACCACGACGTAACACCTTCGAATCTTCGATCGCTTGGCGACCTTCGGTGGTATTAACGATATAGCTGTACTCTTTATTCTTGATATAATCAAGAATATGCGGGCGGCCTTCATATACTTTGTTTACACGTCGTACTTCAATGCCAGCTTCTTCAAGAGCTTGTGCCGTGCCACCCGTTGCGTCAAGTTCAAAACCTAAGTCGGTCATAATCTTGGCTAATTCAACAATGCGTGGCTTATCGCTATTACGAACAGATAATAACGCGCGACCACCGCGTGGTAAAGTGTTGCTTGCACCTAATTGTGCTTTTGCGAATGCTTCGGCGAAAGTATCACCAACACCCATCACTTCACCCGTTGAGCGCATCTCAGGGCCACGAATTGGATCCACACCCTGAAACTTAGCAAATGGTAAAACAACTTCTTTAACGCTGTAATAAGGAGGGAGCACTTCTTTAGTAATACCTTGGCTTGCCAAAGACTGACCCGCCATACAACGAGCCGCCACTTTTGCAAGCGCTACACCGGTTGCTTTTGATACAAACGGTACAGTACGTGCTGCACGCGGGTTAACCTCAATTAAGTACACTTTGCCATCTTTTACAGCAAACTGTGTATTCATTAAGCCAACAACACCAAGCTCAAGCGCCATATCGGTTACTTGCTTGCGCATTACATCTTGCACTTCTTGCGATAAAGAATGTGCTGGTAATGAACATGCTGAGTCACCAGAGTGAACACCGGCTTGCTCAATGTGCTCCATGATACCGCCAATAATTACTTGTTCGCCGTCGCAAATCGCGTCAACGTCAACTTCAATTGCGTTATCTAAGAAACGGTCCAGTAATACAGGTGCTTCGTTTGATGCAGATACAGCTTCGGTCATGTAGCGACGCAAATCGTCTTCATCGTATACAATTTCCATTGCACGACCACCTAGTACATACGACGGACGTACAACGAGTGGAAAACCAATTTCAACTGATTTAAGTAGTGCTTCTTCAGTTGAAGTTACTGTTGCATTTTCTGGCTGAAGTAAGTTCAAACGCTCAACAAGTTGTTGGAAACGTTCGCGATCTTCTGCACGGTCAATCGCATCAGGTGAGGTACCTATTACTGGCACGCCATTGGCTTCAAGCTCACGCGCTAATTTAAGTGGTGTTTGACCACCGTACTGCACGATAACGCCTTTTGGCTTTTCAACACGTACGATTTCAAGTACGTCTTCAAGTGTAATTGGCTCAAAGTATAGTCTATCAGATGTATCGTAATCGGTAGAAACCGTTTCAGGGTTACAGTTAACCATAATGGTTTCATAGCCGTCTTCGCGAAGCGCAAGCGAGGCATGTACACAGCAGTAATCAAATTCAATACCTTGGCCGATACGGTTAGGACCGCCACCAATAACCATGATTTTGTCTTTATCTGTTGGGTTTGCTTCACACTCTTCATCGTAAGATGAGTACATGTAAGCTGTGTCTGAGCTAAATTCTGCGGCGCACGTATCAACACGCTTGTATACTGGCACGATGTTTAATAGGTGACGTTTTTTACGAATTTCAGCTTCAGATACACCAGCAATTTCAGCTATACGTGGATCTGCGAAACCTTTGCGTTTGAGTTTACGTAGGAAGTCGGCATTTAAACCAGCCATACCTACTTCACCAATTTTTGCTTCGTCTTTTAAAATATCTTCTATTTGTACTAAGAACCAGCGATTAACTTTAGTCAGCTCATAAACATCATCAACGCTCATACCATGGCGCATTGCATCGGCAATGTACCAGATACGCTCAGCACCTGGCTCGCGTAATTCGCGGATGATTTTTTCTTTCGCTTTAGGGTCATCAAGTGCAACTATTGGGTTAAAACCTGTTGCGCCCACTTCAAGACCACGTAATGCTTTGTGTAATGATTCTTGTTGGTTACGACCAATCGCCATTACTTCGCCAACCGATTTCATTTGCGTAGTTAAGCGGTCGTTAGCACCGGCAAATTTTTCAAAGTTAAAGCGAGGAATTTTTGTTACAACGTAATCGATTGAAGGCTCAAAAGACGCTGGAGTTTTACCGCCAGTAATATCGTTTTGAAGCTCGTCAAGCGTGTAACCTACTGCTAGCTTTGCAGCAATTTTAGCAATTGGGAAACCCGTTGCTTTTGATGCAAGTGCAGATGAACGTGATACGCGTGGGTTCATCTCAATGATAACCATACGGCCATCTTCAGGATTAATACCAAACTGCACGTTAGAACCGCCAGTTTCTACACCAATTTCACGTAATACCGCCATAGAGGCGTTACGCATAATTTGGTATTCTTTGTCGGTTAGCGTTTGCGCTGGTGCAACGGTGATTGAATCGCCAGTGTGAACACCCATAGGGTCAAAGTTTTCAATGGTACAAACAATAATACAGTTATCGTTTTTATCACGTACAACTTCTGTTTCGTACTCTTTCCAACCAATCAGTGATTCATCAATCAATAATTCGTTTGTTGGCGATAAGTCTAAACCGCGCTCACAAATTTCTTCAAACTCTTCCATGTTGTAAGCAACACCGCCACCGGTGCCACCCATGGTGAAAGAAGGACGAATGATACATGGTAAGCCAATTCGGCTCATTGTATCTTTAGCTTCTTCCATTGAGTGAGCAATTTCAGCACGAGGACATTCAAGGCCAATGTTTTTCATTGCTACGTCAAAGCGTTCACGGTTTTCTGCTTTGTCGATTGCATCCGCCGTTGCGCCAATTAGCTCAACGCCGTGCTTAGCCAATACACCGTGCTTGTCTAAATCAAGTGCACAGTTTAATGCTGTTTGACCACCCATTGTAGGCAGTACTGCATCTGGCTTTTCTTTTTCAATAATTTTTTCTACCACTTCCCAGTGAATTGGTTCGATGTAGGTAGCATCGGCCATTTCAGGATCGGTCATGATAGTTGCAGGGTTTGAGTTAACTAATATAACTCTATAGCCTTCTTCTCTAAGTGCTTTACACGCTTGAGCACCAGAGTAGTCAAATTCACAAGCTTGACCAATTACAATTGGGCCTGCGCCTAAGATAAGAATGCTTTTTATGTCGGTACGTTTTGGCATTATTACTCCAGTTAAATTAGTGTTTACGCGCTTGCATCAAATCGATGAAGTGGTCAAATAATGGTGCTGCATCGTGTGGACCTGGACTTGCTTCAGGGTGACCCTGGAAGCTAAACGCAGGCTTATCAGTACGATGAATACCTTGAAGCGTTCCATCAAATAACGATTTATGCGTGGCACGAAGCGTACTTGGTAGGCTTGATTCTTGAGCTGCAAAACCATGGTTTTGAGCTGTGATCATAACTACATTACGGTCTAGGTCTTTAACTGGGTGGTTACCACCGTGGTGACCAAATTTCATTTTTTCTGTTTTAGCACCTGAGGCAAGAGCTAATAACTGATGACCTAAACAGATACCAAAAATAGGTGTGTCGGTTTCTAAAAAGGCTTGAATGGCTTCAATAGCGTAAGTACATGGCTCAGGATCACCAGGGCCATTAGATAGGAAGATACCATCAGGGTTTAAAGCAAGTACGTCAGCGGCAGAAGTTTGCGCTGGTACTACTGTAAGTTTACAACCACGGTCTACAAGCATACGTAAAATATTACGTTTTACACCGAAGTCGTAGGCAACAACATGAAACTTTTCATCAGCAGCGTCAAGGGTTTTAAATCCTTCACCTAATGTCCAGCTTGATTCGCGCCACTCAAAATTTTCCTTGGTTGAGACAACTTTTGCTAAATCCATACCTTTTAAGCCTGGGAAGGCTTGCGCGGCTTGTAACGCTTTATTTTCGTCTAGCTCGTCACCGGCAACAATACACCCGTTTTGTGCGCCTTTATCACGCAAAATTCGAGTTAGCTTTCTGGTGTCGATGTCCGCAATACCTAAAATATTACGTTCTTTTAAGTAATCATCTAACGATTGCTCGTTACGAAAGTTACTTGCTAGCAGTGGCAAATCACGGATCACTAGGCCTTTAGCCCAAATTTGATTCGCTTCTTCGTCTTCGCTGTTGGTACCCGTATTACCGATATGTGGGTACGTCAAAGTTACGATTTGTTCCGCGTATGATGGATCAGTCAAAATTTCTTGATAACCAGTCATAGACGTATTGAATACCACTTCACCGACTGACATGCCGTCAGTGCCGATTGCAGTACCGCGAAACACTGTGCCGTCTTCTAGGACTAACAGAGCGGATTTAGTCAAGTTAAACCTCCTAACAGTAAAAAACGGGAGTAAGCAATTGCTTAACACCCCGCCAATACCCAGAGGGATCGTCAAAACCAGATTTTTGTGAGCTTAAATTGTTTTACGCAGTCTTAAATGATGCAGATGTAAAGCATTCAACCTTCAATCATTTTTCTTGCCTAAAACTATTTTCATTCCCACTGAAACCCTGGATTTACTAGCCACTTGGGTATAATTGGAAACACGCATTTAGTAATTTTTGGCAAATTGGCTGCATATTACATGAAGTTGCTATTTAGGTCTAACATTATTTGGTTAATTGTTACAAATAAGTCACTGTAGGTAAAATTAGACCCAAACAGTTAAAATAGTAACTAAACTACTTAAGATCTAGCACATCTTGCATATCATAAAGTCCAGCAGGTTTGTTTTTCAACCAGCTTGCAGCCCTTATAGCACCTAGAGCGAACGTCATTCTCGAACTTGCTTTATGTGTTAATTCAAGCCTTTCGCCCATTGTAGCGAAGTATGCGGTATGTTCACCTACTATATCGCCCCCTCTTAGGACAGAATAACCAATCTCATTTTGAGATTTCGCTGTTTCTACTTGGCTTCGGTCATATACCGCAACCTCGTCGTGATCCCAGCCTTTCGCTTGCGCGATTGACTCACCTATTGCCAGTGCAGTACCCGATGGTGCATCTATTTTATGACGGTGATGCGCTTCAAATATTTCGATATCTAAATCGTCACCAAACTTAGTCGCTGCAGTTTGCACAAGGTTAAGTAATACATTGACACCTACGCTGTAATTTCGCGCAAATACAATAGGGATATGTTTAGCGGCATCGTGTAATAGCGCCATATCATCATTTGTTAAACCTGTTGTGCCAATCACCATAGGAATTTTTTGTGCAACAGCTGTTTTTAAATGGTTTTTCATACCCGCTGGCAGCGTAAAGTCGATTAAAACATCTACATTATCTATTGTACTTTCGTCGCTAAAGCTAACACTGTTATCGGCTGCGCTATTTACTTGATTTACATTAATGCCTAATAGCGATGAACCACTACGAACATATGCGCCTGTAAGTTGTGTTTGCTCTTTAATTGTCACGGCTTCTAATAGGGCTAAGCCCATTCTGCCGTTAGCACCAAAAACACCTATTCGATTTGTAGTCATGGTTTTTACCTAATTTAATTTGAATCCGTTTATTAGCCATATATCCGGGCATTACAAAATACGCAGGTGGGTATTTTTATGCAGTTGGATAAATATTAATCGCTGAAAATCGCGTTGCTATATAGATATTATCTAAAAGTCATGCAATAGTCAGGTGACCTTTTAATTTAATAATAATAACAATACCAGTTTACTTTAGCCATCTATACATTTAAACTTCTATTTCGCGTCGATTTGGTCTTTGGCTTGCGGACGCTGCGGCTAACAACTTTTTAAAATAAAAAGTTGCACTGCTAAATTCAGCTAAAAGAGGAGTTTTGGCTGTGATAAATTTTACTGGTTATGAGGATTATGATGCAGCCATCATTTAATAAAAACAAAGCAATACTTTCTTTACTTCCCCTACTTACCTTTGTAGCGATATTTTTAGGCTCAGGTTTGTATTTGCAATCGCAAGGGGTTGATTATGCTTTTTACCAACTACCTGCACCTGTTGCTATATTGCCCGCTATTATGCTTGCGTTTATTTTAAATAAAGGCACGGTAAACCAATGTGTAGAGACCTTTATTAAAGGTGCCGGACACAACAATATTATTACCATGTGTTTAATCTACTTACTTGCAGGTGCTTTTTCGGCTGTGGCAAGTGCAACCGGTGGTGTAGATGCTGTAGTAAATGCAGGCTTATCGCTTATTCCACCTTCGTTATTGCTCCCTGGTTTGTTTTTAATTGCGGCCGTTGTTTCTACTGCAATGGGAACGTCAATGGGAACAATTGGCGCCATTGGCCCTATCGCTTATGCGGTATCAATTAAAACGGGTATAGATCCAGCATTAATGGCCGGTACGATTGTATCTGGCGCTATGTTTGGCGATAACTTATCTATTATTTCAGACACCACTATTGCAGCTACGCGCACGCAAGGTTGTGAAATGAAAGACAAGTTTAAAGAAAATCTTAAAATTGCAGTCCCTGCAGCCATTCTAACAATCGCCCTGTTGTTTTATTTAACACCTGCTGCACAAGTAGTTGAAACTAAAGACTATGACATTTGGTTAGTACTTCCTTATGCCTTTATTTTAGTGTTAGCAGTTGCTGGCTTGAACGTATTTGTAGTGTTGTTTAGCGGTATTATTTTTGCCGCATTAATGGGCTTTACAGGAAGTTACGAAGGCGCAAGCTTTGTAAAAAACATTTACAAAGGCTTTACTGATATGCAGGAAATATTTTTACTTTCTATGTTTATTGGTGGCTTATCTGAATTTATTCGTATCAACGGTGGTCTTGATTACATTGCTCAAAAAATTCAAGCAATTACTAAAATCATTGCAAAATGGCACCGTAAAGTGGCAGATCAATTAGGTATCGCTGCGTTAGTTTTAACAAGTAATGTATGTATTGCTAATAATACAGTGTCTATTATTGTGGCCGGTCCTATTGCTAAAAAGCTAGCAGATGACGGTGAAATAAGCGGTAAACGCTCTGCCAGTTTACTTGATATATTTGCCTGTGTTACACAGGGTTCATTGCCATACGGTGCCCAAGCATTGTTATTAGGTGCTACGTTTAAAATTAGCCCGTGGGAAGTATCTACCTCGTCATACTACTGTTTTATTTTAGCATTTACAGCCATTGCAGTTATTTGCTTACGCCGTAATAAAGCATAATTTAAACACCGATACTATGTTGCAGCTTAATAAGTAAGCTGCAACATATGTTAAAATAATACTCTACATATCAATCACTTTTGCTATAATGCGCGCCTTCGCGTGTCACTAAAATTATAGTTAAATACAGATATGAAATTTAAAAAATCACTTCCTCTCGTTACTTTTACATCAATTGCTTTATCGTCTTCTGCTTTTGCGGCTAATTGGAGCAGCACAGCACTACATATTAATAATGGCAACCAAAAAAACCCATTCACTGAGCAAGAGTCAAACACCACTGTTTACTCGGTTCAACATGCATCGGGTTACGATTACGGCGATAACTTCTTTTTTATCGATTACAGTAAAGACGATACCGATGATGGTTACCAAGATGCTGATTTTTATGGTGAGTGGTATTCAACGGTAAGCTTATCGGCCATTAGCGGCGAAAAAATTGGCGCAGGCGCATTATTAGATGTGGGCCTTACCGGTGGTATTAACGTTGCTGGCGACGCTAAAGTAATGAAATACTTGCCTGGTGTTAAATTAAGCTGGGATGTACCTGGGTTTAACTTTTTTCAAACGCTATTCACAGCTTACATTGACGATAGTGAAGGTGTAGCAAAAGGCGGGGCTCCTATTGAAACAAATAGCTGGATGCTTGATGTTGCCTTTGAATACCCTTTCACTATTGGCTCACAAAAATTTAGCTTTAAAGGCCACGCTGAATACATTGCAGAACGTGAAGATGAATTTGGTAACGATGTAGAGGCGTGGATACTCGCACAGCCTATTTTAGTATGGGATATGGGCCACGCTCTTCAAATGAAAGAAAACACACTACTGTTGGGTATGGAATTACAATACTGGCACAATAAACTAGGTACTGAAGTCACTGAGTCAGTGCCACAAATCCATATTGAGTGGACGTTTTAAGCTTTAACGATACTCGTTTTACCCTACATTAATAAGCGAAGCTCTCTTTTAGCTTCGCTTTTTTCATCTCCAAATTAAACAACGTTGAGCATGACAAAGCCTCAATTGAATAGTACTTAATGTTTGGTTACTATAATGAATTATTCTGAGTTTTATATATTAGAGCTCATATTATTTGTCCTTAATTGGAGTAACCAAATGTCGTCGATTAAAGTTATTTGCTTTTCTACTTTATTGTTATTAACAAACAATGCATTAGCGAGCACAACGCAAGATACCTCTTCACTTTCTTATGATGCGCTTTTAAGCAGTTACCAGTACGACTTTAAAGTAAATTACTTTAACATTGAGTCACAAAAACAGTCTCTTAAAATGGCCTATATTTACTTAAAGCCTACCAAATCCGACATACCTACAGTGACGCTTATGCACGGCAAAAATTTTAATGCAGATTACTGGACTACCACTGCGCAATACCTGCAATCTTTAGGCTACGGCGTATTAATTCCTGATCAAATTGGTTTTGGAAAATCATCTAAACCAACTAATTACCAGTATTCATTTGCGACTCTTGCTCATCATACTCATGCGTTAATGGACTCACTTAATATAAAAGAGTCAATTGTATTAGGCCACTCTATGGGTGGGATGCTAGCGAGTCGTTTTGCATTAATGTACCCAAACACAACAAGTAAATTAATTTTACTTAACCCTATTGGGCTTGAAAACTACCTGCAGTATGTTGATTACAAAGATACAAATTTTTTCTATAAAAACGAATTTTCAAAAACGCCAGAAGGCGTAAGAAAATACCAACAAAAAAATTACTACGATGGTAAGTGGAATGCCACATATTCAGCCTTAACCGACTTTATAACAGGGCAAATACAAGGCCCGGATAAAGAACAAATGGCATGGGTAAATGCAAAAACATACGATATGATTTTCACTCAACCTGTAATAACCGAATTTAAAGATTTAACTGTACCGGTTAAATTAATTATTGGTACACGCGATAGAACCGGCCCTGGCCGTAACTGGAAAAAAGACGGTATTGATTACGAGCTTGGTCGATATGATAAATTAGGCAAACACGCTGCAACACTTATCCCTGACGCACAATTATTTGAACTGGATAATTTAGGGCACCTGCCGCACATTGAAGATTTAGAACGCTTTAAAAATGTATTTAAACAAGCACTTGCTGCTGAATAACCACGCTTAAAAACTAAAATAAAACCCCTGTAGGTAAAATACTTACAGGGGTTTTATTTTAATTACGCATTAATACTAAACGTACACTACTTCAAATAGTAAAGTGCTTAACTACAGTGTGCATTGTGGGTTTTTACCCTGTGCTTTAGCAGTGCCTTGCTCGCTAAGTGCTTTACTCATTTGCGCTTGTAAATTTTTAATACGGTTACTTGGCGCTGGGTGAGTAGATAGAAACTCAGGGGTTGTGCCGCTGCCCGCTGCACTCATATTTTCCCAAAGTGTAACCGACTCTTGTGGATTAAAACCCGCCTGTGCCATTAAATCCAGACCTATAGTATCGGCTTCTGATTCGTGAGAGCGGCTAAATGGTAAAACAACTCCATATTGTGCGCCCAAACCTAAGCCTTGCATAATTTCGTTACGGTATTGAATATTACCCATTTCAAGTGCCGCGCTGCCCAGCTGCATACCGGTATCTAAAATAGAGCTTTGTGAAACACGCTCATTAGAATGCTCAGCTATTACGTGCCCTACTTCGTGACCTAGTACTGTTGCTAGTTGGTCTTGATTGGTGGCTATTTTTAATAAGCCCGTATGAACCCCAATGTAACCCCCAGGTAGTGCAAAAGCGTTAGCAGATTCATCTTCAAATACCACTACTTCCCAATTTTGCGACGCGTATTCTTTTGGTAATACAGCGACTACTTTTTCAGCAATGCAATTTACATATGCATTTGTTTTTGGATCTTTATTAATTGGTTGGCTTTTTTTCATATCTGCAAAGCTAGCTGTGCCCATTTCACTCATTTGTTGATCTGAGTAAAGCGCTATTTGAGTACGTCCTGTTGGTGACGTTTTACAACCGGCTAAAACGGCTGTCGCTAATACTGCAAGTACTAGTTTTTTCATGATAATTCTCTTAAGTAATGAATTTTTTATTGCTTGTAGAATAGCAAACACAGTACCAATTTAAAATATTTGCTTTATGTACCGTTATATTAAAAAAAAACAATATGACGATAAACTTAGCGGGCAAACTAAGTTTATTCAAATACAATGCCCTGTTACACTATAACCCTTGTTTTTAGTGATTGTTGAGTTTAAACATGGACGCCTCAGCCTCGTCTTTTAATACCCGTATTTTATTGCCTTTATTGGCCAGTATAGTGGCGATTACGCCATTGGCGATAGATATGTACTTACCTGCCATGCTGGTAATTGCAAACGATTTACACACTAATATGCCCAATGTACAAATATCGTTGAGTATTTACTTAGCAGGCTATTCATTAGGGATGCTATTTTTTGGCCCCATTGCCGATCAAATTGGCCGCCGTAAGCTTGCACGTATCGGCTTAACCTTATTTGGTGCAAGCTCACTTGCACTGGCATTTACCACCGAAATCCATGCTTTTTGGACTCTTAGAGCAGTGCAAGCATTTACGGGAGCGGCAGCAACGGTAGTAGTACCGGGTATTATTCGCCATATTTATCAGCAAAATACAGCTAAAGGAATGTCATATGTATCGATGATTATGATGGTAGCACCGTTAGTTGCCCCCTCTGTTGGTTCGTTTATTTTAGGATTTTCTGTTTGGTCAACAATATTCTTGGTTCTTGCTGGTTATAGCTTTTTAATATTGGCGTTTGTGCAAGTGTATCTAATTGATATTCCTATTCACAAAAATGAAAAAAAGGGTCTCGCTCTGTTTTTCGACAGCTATAAAACAGTACTCAGTAATAAAGATGCACGTGCCGACATACTCAGTTCTATGTTTGTATCGTTTGGATTTTTTTGCTTTTTGACCTCAGTACCATTTATTTATTTAGATTTATATGAAGTGTCAGAACAGTTATTTGGTGTGTTATTTGCGTTTAATGTAATGGCGCTGATGTTTGGTAACTTTTTAAATACGCGAATTGTACCAAGGCTGGGCTCTCGGAAAATGCTCTATATTGGGCTTACATTTGGATTTGTATCGGGGCTGGCTTTGCTAACATTTAGCTTATTGCATTTATCACTTTATTATATTGTGGCTGCTATTGCGCCATTAATGATGAGCTTAGGCGTCACTGCAAGTAATGCTGACTCGCTAATATTAATGAAGTTTGAAAAAAACACAGGCACGGCAACGGCCGTAATTGGCACACTTCGTTTTGGCAGTGGCGCGTTAGTTGGCCCACTACTCGCTATTATGCATGCAAAAAGCGCAGTGCCATTTTCAAGTCTAATGTTTAGCGCTGTGTTGCTTACTATGCTCGTACAGTTAATTCACTATAAAAAAGACAAAAAAAATGCCTCAATATGAGGCATTTTTTAAAACTAATAATTCAATTAAGCATCAGCAGCTTTAGAAACCATAACCATTGCAGGGCGTAATAAACGACCATTTAATGTATAACCTTTTTGCATAACAGCAAGTACTGTATTAGGTGTTACATCGTTACTTGGTTGAATTGACATTGCTTGATGAAAATCTGGATTAAACTGCTCACCTTGTGGGTTTACAATTTCAACACCAAACTTTGCAACAGCATCGTTAAAGCTTTTAACTGTCATATCGATACCTTCAAGCAACGGCTTTAAAGTCTCATTTTCTTTATCAGAAAACTCAATAGCACGCTCAAGATTATCAATTACAGGTAGTAATTCGTTAGCAAATTTTTCTAGTGCAAACTTATGCGCTTTTTCTACATCTTGTGCTGCACGACGACGAATGTTGTCTACGTCTGCTGCAGCACGAACAACACCATCTTTTTGATCAGCAATAGTTTGTTTAGCAGCTTCAAGCTCTGCATATAGCATAGCTATTTCTGCTTCAGGGCTTTGCTCTTCTTCTGCATGTTGATCAGCGGCTTCTACTGCTGCTTCTACATCAGCCTGCATTTTAGAAATTTCTTCGTTTAATTCTACTTCTTGCTCAGGGTTTTGTGTCTGCTCAGACATAAAATACGTGCTCCAATTCTTTACAACTGCGGTAATTATGGGGATTGAATAAAAAGATTCAAGAGTTAGATGCCTCAATTAATTTAAATTCTCGAATTATTTCTTCGATTTGCGCTGATTTAGGGCAAATTATACAAAAGCGGCTTTGGTATTCTTGATTTTGAAAGTACGGCACGCTTATTACGATCAATTCATCACACTCAGTAAAAGGCAATTTTTCGCTATTAAGTACCGATACACCGTTTTTAAAAGCGAGTTTATCTTCTACATAATTTAAAAACGAAACACCAATATTTAAACTTTGCTCACAATCGATTTGTTTATAGAGGTAATTTTCGCCAACTACAATACTATTATCTGAGCCTAATTTTTGACTTAGTTGTCGCGTCCATTGATTAAGCGAATCATGACAATTTCGAGGCGCTGTATTTGCCATCGCCTGCATACGATACAAACCCTCCATAAGAGTTTGTTGGCTAAATACGGTGTTCAACCATGTTGCAAACTGATAACGAACAGAATCTGACGAATCATGAGGTTTATCAATACAAATGTTGTGGCTCTGCCCAGCCCTGTCTATTAATAGAATAAGCCAGTCGGTAGAATCAAAATCAAGCACTTCTACTCTAAACACTTGCTGCGAGCTGACTTGTGGTAAACCAACACAACAACATATTTGGTATTTTTGGCTCAAACCATGTGCTAGTTCAACGAGTTGTGATTGCTCTGGTTGCCAATAATTAGCAATGTCAGCGAGTGGAAAAAACTCGTCAAACCAATAATCAAACCCTTCATTTGTGGGCACTCGTCCTGCAGATGTATGAGGTGAATACAATAGCCCCACTTTTTCTAAGCGAGCCATAGCATTACGAACCGTAGCCGAGCATACTGCCATGCCTTTGAGCTTGGCAATTTTTGTTGATGGAACAGGCAAGCCTTCACCATTACAGTACATGTTCATAACAGCTGAAAAAATTTGCTGATCTCGTGAGTTTAGTTTCATGGTATCTACATCTTGTTGCATGAAAGAGATATCGGGGCGTCTAGTTGTTTTTCAAGTCGTGCAGTTAACTGACTGCGAATAAAATTGAAGGTTTATAATATTGCTATAATCTGTATTTTCAAACACTTCTGTTTTGAGTTACTCTACAATTATTAAATCTTTTTGTGCGTACATTATGGACTCTCCTTTTAATACCATTGGCCTAATTGGCAAACCTAATCACCCGGGAGCCGCTGCTACCCTTCAGCGCTTACATACATTTCTACTTGCGCTTGGTTTTGAGGTAATAGTAGAAAAACGCACAGGGAGTCAATTAGACGATATCCCGCATGACAAACTTGTTAAGTTAGTCGACTTAGGAGAACAAGCCGATTTAGCTATTGTTGTAGGCGGTGACGGTAACATGCTTGGTGCTGCACGCGTGCTTGCGCGCTTTAACATTGCTGTAATTGGAGTAAATAGAGGTAACCTTGGCTTTTTAACTGATTTAAACCCTGAAGGGTTTGAAGCGAGCTTAGAGCAAGTCCTCAGTGGTGAGTACCTTGAAGAAAAACGCTTTTTATTAGAAGTAGAAGTATATCGCCACAACGAATTAAAGAGTGCAAATTCAGCCGTTAACGAAGCGGTACTTCATGCCGATAAAGTAGCGCATATGATTGAGTTTGAAGCTTTTATAAATAATGACTTTGTGTTCTCTCAGCGCTCTGACGGTTTAATAGTATCAACCCCTACTGGCTCTACGGCATATTCACTTTCAGGTGGCGGGCCAATTTTAACGCCAGAGCTAAATGCAATATCGTTAGTGCCTATGTTTCCTCATACCTTATCTAGCAGACCTTTAGTGGTCGATGCCGATAACGAAGTACGCTTAAAGCTAAGCCTAGAAAATACAGATAGCTTGCAAGTAAGTTGCGACAGCCATGTTGTGCTTGCCGTATTACCCGGCGATGAGGTAGTAATTAAAAAAGCGGATAAACAATTGCGCTTAATTCATCCAAAAAATTACTCGTACTACAACGTTTTACGTACAAAACTAAATTGGGGTAGTCGTTTGTACTAATTTTATTGCCAAAAGTTAAACGATAGAGCAAAATATTAGTAACAACTAAAAATTAAACATTTCAGGAACAAACGGCAATGACTTATGTAGTATTCTTTGCTTTACTGCTATTAATTACACTTTTATACAGTTACCTCAAAATTGAGAGTAATCGCAAAAAAGCAATCGAAGCTAGAAAAAAGCTATTTAATGAACGTGTTTCGCATGTAAATTCACGCCTTAGAGTAAAACTTAATGATCTTCTTGATGCTAAAATAATTCGCCCAAAATACGTTCCTCGTATTCAAGCTATTGTAAATAATTTTTTTGTTGTTCAATCGCATACAGAAGAGAATTTACAGCAACTTGAAGATACCGCTGACCTACTAATTAATACGTTGTCCAACGAGTTAATTAAAACTAATCAAACGAATATAATCCAACCATTGATTGATAATATACAGTACTTTGTATCTGAGTTACCTCAGCAAGGAATTTTATACAATAAGAGTTTTTACCTAAATACTTTACCTCCACTTATCGGGCTACTTAAAACCGAAGACGCTATACAAGCTACTGATATTGTTGATGATAAAATTGATACCTCCCCAAAAACTTCTGATACACAATTTACTCAAGATGTAAGCGTTGCATAAATAATAAAAAATTAATTTGCAAAAAACCAAAACACTGTATAAATTAACAGTTAATTGACTGGATGGATAAACAGTATGTTAATTGGTTTAGAAGTTAAAAATTTTGCAATTGTTAGTAATTTAAGCACAGAATGGCGCAGCGGTATGACCGCGATCACAGGCGAGACAGGTGCTGGTAAATCTATTGCTATTGATGCGCTATCATTATGTTTAGGTGAACGAGCTGAAGCATCAGCAGTGCGCCCAAGCTCTGATAAAGCAGAAGTATGCGCTCAATTTGACCTAACAGATTTACCGCTAGCTCAATCGTTTTTAGAGCAACATATGCTAAACAATGACGATAATGAATGTTTATTGCGTCGTGTTGTTTGCAAAAATGGACGCAGTAAAAGCTATATTAATGGCAGTGCCGTTACCGCATCACAATTAAAAGAACTTGGTCAATATTTAATATCTATTCATGGACAACATGCCCACCAACACTTATTAAAAGCTGAGCATCAGTTACAGCTTTTAGATGCCTATGCAGGGCATCACCACTTAGTAAATGATGTAAATAACAACTATAAACAGTTTGCTAACTTACAAAAAGAATTTAAACATTTAGAGCAACAACAGCAGCAACAAGCAGCGCAAAAACAATTGTTAGAATACCAAGTTGCAGAGCTCGATGAGTTTGCCTTACAAGAAAGTGAGTTTGATTTAATTGAGGCCGAGCATTACAAACTTAGTAATAGCCAAACAATATTAGAATCGTGCCAACGTGAATTACAATATTTATATGAAAGTGATGAACAAAATGCTTGTTCAATGCTGCAGCACAGTGCCCAACAATTCGCTGAGCTGGCTCAATACGACGAAAGCTTAGCGGGCGTAGCAGCGCTCCTTAGTGAAGCCGCAGTACAAATTGAAGAAGCAAGCCGTGAAGTTCGAAATTATACTGAGCAAGCAGATTTAGACCCTGCTCGTTTAGGTGAAGTAGAAAATAGACTAAGCGGTGCGATGGATTTAGCGCGTAAGCATCACATAAAACCACAGCAGCTAGTTGAGTTTCATCAATCGATTGCTCAAGAGCTTGAGTCAATAAGTAATAATAGTAATCGTCTAGAGCAACTAGAGTCAGAAATAGAAAGCGCGTTACTTAGTTATAAGCAAGCTGCCGATGAACTAAGTAAAAGTCGCTATGAGTATGCTAATACACTTAACACACTAATAAGTGAAAGCATGGCTAATTTATCGATGGAAAACGGTGTATTTGAAATAGCTTTAACTCAAGAGAGTAGCCGCGCACCAAATAGCTTAGGGTACGATAATGTGTCGTTTTTAGTATCAACTAATCCTGGGCAGCCACTTCAGCCGTTAGCTAAAGTAGCCTCAGGTGGTGAGCTTTCGCGAATTAGCCTTGCTATACAGGTAATTATTGCCCAAAAAGTAACAACCCCAACGCTTATTTTTGATGAAGTTGATGTAGGTATTTCTGGCCCTACGGCATCAGCCGTAGGCAAACTATTGCGCCAGTTAGGTAAGTCTACTCAAGTGATTTGTGTTACCCATTTACCGCAAGTTGCTAGTAGCGCACACCAACAATTTTTTGTAGCTAAAGAAATAGCACAAGGCGAAACGTTCACTCATATGCTGCCTTTGAATAAAGATGGTCGTATTAATGAAATAGCTCGCTTACTTGGTGGTGATAATATCAGTAAAACAGCTAAAGCGAATGCTAAAGAACTAATAATGGCCCATGCCTAATATTGGTTAATAGAGCTTTGAAGGATTAAATAATGCACAGTACTTTAGTTAATTTTTGTATCATTTTAAGTTGGTTTTTATTAGCGCTAAGCAGCTGTTTAATAATTTTTAGTAAATATAAGCATACTTACTTTAAACAGCGTTTACTGAGGTTTTTAAATAGCTTTTTAGTTCTTCAGATAATCGCCGTAGCCTATTACTTTACTAGCGAAAAAATAAATAACCTAAGTGACTTAGGCATCAGTTATTGGCTATTAATTACAATGCAGATTGCCTGTAATGCAATGTGTTACATGAGCGTAAAGCGCAGAAAGGCTAAAATAAAGCCATCACTTGATTCGTTTTCAATGGATTAAAGTAGATAAACTTTTAAGAAGAACACGTTCTGTTTTTACCTTGCGCTTTTGCTTTATAAAGTAGTTCATCAGCACGCTTGATATCAAGATCAATTGAGCGTTCGGCACTTGCAGACATAACACCAATACTTAGCGTAATATTGGTACTATCTGAAAATAAGCTCACAGCTGAAGCTTTAAGGGTGTTGTGGATTTTTTCTGCAACTTGCTCCCCCTGCTCAACTGTTGCATCTGGAATAACAATTAAAAACTCCTCTCCGCCCCAACGTGATGCAATCGCATTTTTTGGAATACTTTTATCAAAGGTTTTAGCTAACTGAATAAGTGCTTCATCGCCAAAATCATGGCCGAATTGATCATTAATTTTTTTAAAATTATCTACATCAGCTAATAAAATTACAAAGGGGGTATTATTATCTTTCAGCTCACTTTTGAAAGCCACAAGCTTATTCATGGTATAGCGACGGTTTGGCAGGTTGGTGAGTGGATCTATAGTTGCTAAAAATTCATTCTTTTGACTCAAAGCAATTATTTTACTGCTGTATTTTTCTCTTGAAAACTCGTAGTAGCCACTCAGCGACGCGACAATTATAAAAGCGAGTATGATTCTGATAGGAAACTGTTCCGGACTATAGTCATATATATTGAATGTATCAGCGCAGTAAAAGCCTAAAACAATCGCTAATAAAAACAAAATTATATCAAATGTACCTCGCTTAAGTCCGCGTATTGAATAAGTAACAGGAGACACTATGAATATCCATATAGGCCCTGTTCCTTGTGCTCCACCAGTGAGGACTAGGTAAAACATTAGTGCATAAAGGTTGTATAAAATTATAGTGCCTGACTTCTCTACTCCCCTACTTATGCTAAATGCCAATAAATAAACAAACGAAGAAACCACCAAGGTACACGCTAATAAATAACTGCTATTAATAAATGCTAAGCTAGCCATAGAAAACGTTGCTATAAACCCTATTGAAGAGAAGAATCGAACAATGAGTTTCCTTTCCGACTTGTTTGAATATTCGTACATAATTTCTATTTATTTTATTAATATATAAAAGCTTACTTGTACACAGAAAGTAAGCAAACCGTAAACAGCGTGCGATAATGGACCAACTTTATATTTAAATCAACTCTTAAGATTAGTTATTTCGGGTTGATAAAAGCGAATACTTTAACCATTACTTACCTTTGTTAGGGATAATGCAATAATATTAAGGGTTAAAAAATAAATAAGTTTACTTTTTTATTCCCACACTACCCGCACTAATAGTACTAGTAATAGTTAAAGTAGTGATATAACACACGTAGTTAAAGATGGTGTTAACGGTACTGTATATATGTATTGAGCCAAGCAACCAATCAATTAACTCTTCAAATCAAAGTATTTATACAACGATGCAAACAAGAGTTATAGCATATTAAGCAACAAAAGAAGCTACAGATTATGGCCAAATAACGTTAGCTAGTACTACTGAAAATCCAAAAAAATCGAGTTGCTATAAGGATATGCCTGTACCCTTGTGTTGGTTAAGTAAAGCGTAAAGTTTGATGTATGAATTAACCCTCAAGGCTGCTTAATAGATGCCCTAAGCATCCGTATTTAGCTCGAAACAAGCTCACCCACACTAAAGCATAATAATCCCTCTTGGTAGTACTCTAAAGGTAAAAACTCAAGGTTTCGCTAAAGAAAGCTATGCTACAGGTGATATTAATATAATACCGTTTGTGGCTAACTACGTTGACATTACATTCGAATAAAACAATAAAAAAAGCAAGCCAGTTGGCTTGCTTCTTATTTATTTTATTAATACGAACAACTAAACTTTTAAGTAATCCATAATACCTTCTGCAGCATTACGTCCTTCAAAAATAGCGGTTACCACTAAATCTGAACCACGCACAATATCGCCACCAGCAAATATTTTAGGGTTCGTTGTTTGATGTGTAAATTCACCCTGTTCTGGTGCATTAATGCCGCCCCAGTGGTTTATTTCTACATCGTATTTTTCTAACCAATCCATTTTGTGAGGCTGGAAACCAAATGCCATAATAACTTGGTCAGCTTCTATCACATGCTCTGAACCAGGTACTTCTTCAGCACGACTTCTGCCATTTGCATCAGGTTCGCCTAATTTAGTTTTAACCATTCTAACGCCAGTTACTTTACCTTTATCGTTCAATACAATGCCTTTAGGCTGAACGTTATAGGTAAATATAACGCCTTCTTCTTTGGCGTTTTTAACTTCACGTTTAGAACCAGGCATATTTTCTTTATCACGACGATAAGCACACGTTACTTTTGCAGCATTTTGACGAATAGACGTACGCACACAGTCCATCGCTGTATCACCACCACCAAGTACAACGACTTTTTGGTTAGCCATATCAATACACGGCTGCTTAGTCTCGTCATAGCCCATTACACGGTTAGTGTTACCAATCAAAAACGGGAGTGCATCGTGAACACCTGGTGCATCTTCATTTTCAAGACCTGCACGCATACTTTGATACGTACCAACTCCTAAAAATACGGCGTCGTAATCAGCTAAAATTTGATCAAGCGTAATATCAACACCTACTTCAACATTTAACTTAAACTCCACGCCCATTTCAATGAAAATTTCACGGCGCTTTTGCATCACTTCTTTTTCAAGTTTAAAAGAAGGAATACCAAACGTGAGTAGTCCGCCAATTTCTGGGTGACGATCAAACACTACTGGTTTTACGCCGTTACGAACTAAAATATCAGCACACCCTAAACCAGCTGGGCCTGCACCAATAATAGCTACTTTTTTGTCGGTCCAAGTTACATAAGACATATCAGGCTTCCAGCCCATTTTAAATGCCTCATCGGTAATGTATTTTTCAATATTACCAATTGTAACCGCACCAAACTCTTCATCTAATGTACACGAACCTTCACACAAACGGTCTTGTGGGCAAACACGCCCACAAACCTCTGGTAAGCTATTTGTACGATGAGAAAGCTCTGCTGCCTCTATAATACGACCTGTGCGTATTAACTTTAACCATTGTGGAATGTAGTTATGTACTGGGCACTTCCACTCACAATACGGGTTACCACAATCTAAACAACGATCAGCTTGTGAGTTAACCTGATTCTCTGAAAAGGGTTCGTAAATTTCTACGAAAGATTTTTTACGTGACGAGATTGGTTTTTTGCGTGGGTCTACACGCTGCACGTCTATAAATTGATATACATTTTCGCTCATACTGCCCCCTTATTGCGCCTGAACACGTAGTTCGGCACTACTGCGAGCGCGATGCCCGAGTAAACTTTTTACGTCGCTTGATTTTGGTTTTACTAATTTGAACATCGGTAAGTACAGTTCAAAGTTAGCTAAAATGCTTTCTGCTCTGCACGAACCCGTAAGCTCTAAATGCTCAGCAATTAAGCCGCGTAAATGTTCTTGATGCGACGTTAATTCGTCTAGTGTTACTATTTCTACAAGCTCTGGATTAATGCGTTTTTCAAAATCATTTCGCTCATCTAAAATATAAGCAAAACCACCAGTCATACCCGCGCCAAAGTTAACACCTACATTACCAAGTACACACACAACGCCACCGGTCATGTATTCACAACCGTTGTCACCTACACCTTCAACAACCGCTTGCACACCTGAGTTACGAACTGCAAAGCGCTCACCGGCACAACCCGCTGCAAACAGTTTTCCGCCTGTAGCGCCGTACAAGCATGTGTTTCCGGCAATGGTTGCTTTATGGCTTTCAAAAGATGAGCCAAGTGGTGGACGAATCACTAACTTACCACCAGCCATGCCTTTACCTACGTAATCGTTAGCATCGCCAACCAATGTCATTTCAAGACCACCGGCATTCCAAACACCAAACGATTGACCCGCCGTACCGTGTAATTCAATTGCTACGGGGTCTGCCGCCATACCTTGATTACCGTGTTTATCAGCAATATAACCCGAAAGCATTGCACCTACAGAGCGGTCAGTATTACAAATACGACTCACAAGCGAGATACCGCTTGACGTATCAATTGCCTCTTGCGCTTTAGCTAATAAACTTTCGTTTAACTTACCTAGGTAATGCGAACTGTTAGGCGCACTACAATACAGCGTTTCGCCAGTTGGGTTGTTCGGCTGAGCAATAACAGACGATAAATCAATTTTCTTCTGCTTTGCAGTTTTGCCTTCAATTTCTTCTAATAAATCTAAACGGCCAATTAAGTCAGTTAAATTTGCAACGCCTAGGCTAGCCATAATTTCACGCGCTTCTTGCGCTATAAACTTAAAGTAGTTCATCGCCATTTCTGGTAAGCCGTGATAATGCTTTTGACGAAGTGTTTCGTCTTGTGTTGCAACACCGGTCGCACAGTTATTTAAGTGACAAATACGTAAGTATTTACACCCAAGGGCAACCATTGGACCAGTACCAAAGCCAAAGCTTTCAGCACCTAAAATTGCCGCTTTAATAATATCTAAACCTGTTTTTAAGCCACCATCTGTTTGCAGGCGAATGCGATGACGAAGGCCATTTTCAACTAGTGCTTGCTGTGTTTCAGCAAGTCCAAGCTCCCATGGGCTACCCGCATATTTAACAGAAGTAAGTGGGCTTGCGCCTGTACCGCCGTCGTAGCCAGAAATAGTAATTAAATCGGCATATGCTTTAGCAACACCTGTTGCAATGGTTCCCACACCTGGCTCTGAAACAAGTTTTACAGAAATAAGTGCTTTAGGGTTTACTTGTTTTAAATCGAAAATTAGCTGTGCTAAATCTTCAATTGAGTAAATATCGTGATGCGGTGGTGGCGAAATTAACGTAACACCTGGTACCGAATAACGAAGCTTAGCAATATACGGCGTTACTTTTTCACCTGGTAATTGTCCACCTTCGCCTGGTTTTGCACCTTGCGCTACTTTAATTTGAATAACGTCAGCACTGCGTAAGTAATGAGGCGTTACACCAAATCGACCTGAAGCGACTTGTTTAATACGCGAGTTTTTCTCTGTACCATAACGCAGTTTATCTTCACCGCCTTCACCCGAGTTTGAACAACCACCTAAGCGGTTCATTGCAATTGCTAGCGCTTCATGCGCTTCTGGTGATAACGCACCAATACTCATTGCTGCTGAGTCAAAACGCTTGTATAGGTTTTCTGCAGACTCTACTTCATCGATGCTTATACCTTGCTCAGGTAATTTAAGCGCTAACATATCGCGCAAAGTCGCAATTGGACGATTATTAACTAAATCAGCGTACGCACTGTAGTCTTTATAATCACCTGATCGAACCGCTTTTTGCAGAGTTTGAATAACATCTGGATTATAAGCATGATACTCACCACCGTGAACGTACTTAAATAAACCACCGTGGCTTAATAATTTACGCTTACTTAAAGCAAGTTTGTGCAAACTTTGCTGATCGTCATCAAAGTCGGTAAAGCATGCACCTTGTATACGACTTGCAACGCCTTTAAAGCACATTTCAATAATCGCATCAGATAATCCCACCGCTTCAAACAACATTGAACAACGATAAGACGCAACCGTACTTATGCCCATTTTAGACATAATTTTGTATAAGCCTTTATTAATGGCTTTACGATAAGCAAGGGTCACTTCGCAATACGACTTATCAATAATTTTGCTGTCGCTCATCGCAACTAACGATTCATACGCAAGGTATGGATAAATTGCCGTAGCACCAAAACCTAATAGCACAGCAAATTGGTGCGCATCTCGCACGCTGCCAGTTTCAATGATAATATTTGATTCACAGCGCAAGTTGTTATCAACTAAGCGTTTTTGTACCGCACCTACAGCCATAGCTGCTGGAATTGGTAAATTTATTTCATCAAAGTTACGGTCAGTTAAAATAAGCATGATACAGCCCGCAGCTGCTTTTTCTTGTGCTTGGTCACAAATACGCGTAACCGCGTTTTCTAAACCCTCTTCAACTGTGTAGGTAATATCAATTTTACAGTAGCTGTAGTGCGCTTCATCAGCATTTAATAGCTGCTGCATGTCTGCGTACATTAAAATTGGTGTATCAAACTGTAGGCGCTTAGCGTGGCCTGTTGTTTCGTTAAATACGTTTTGCTCACTACCAATACAGGTTGCAAGCGACATTACATGGTTTTCACGTAGTGGATCGATAGGTGGATTTGTTACTTGCGCAAATTTTTGGCGGAAGTAATCATAAAGTGAACGATGCCCTTCACTAAGCACAGCAAATGGCGTGTCATCACCCATTGAGCCTGTCGCTTCTTGGCCGTTTTCACCCATTACACGAATAACGCTATCAAGCTCTTCGTTGGTATAACCAAACATTTTTTGATATTTAGCTAGCGTTTCGTCATCAAATGAGCGATTACCAGCGTCTTGCTCAGTAAGTTCTTCAAATGGAACTAAACGTTTAACGTTTTCTTCAAGCCATGACTTGTAAGGATGGCGAGATTTTAAATCCTGATCGATTTCATCCGAGTGCCAGATTTTGCCAAGTTTAGTATCAATAACTAATAATTCACCTGGACCAACACGGCCTTTTTCAACCACTTCATCGGCAGTGTAATCCCAAATACCCACTTCTGATGCAAGCGTAATAAAACCATCTTGTGTAATTACATAACGTGCTGGGCGAAGTCCATTACGGTCAAGGTTACACGCCGCAAAACGACCATCCGACATAACAATACCTGCCGGGCCATCCCATGGTTCCATATGCATAGAGTTAAAATCGTAAAATGCACGTAAATCGTCGTCCATTGCACGGTTTTTCTGCCATGCAGGCGGCACGAGCATACGCATAGCGCGGAATAAATCCATGCCGCCAGCTAAAAATAGCTCAAGCATATTATCTAGGCTTGATGAATCAGAACCGGTTTCGTTTACAAACGGCGCTGCGCTTTGTAAATCAGGAATAAGCGGTGACGCAAATTTATAAGAACGTGCGCGTGCCCACTGGCGGTTACCTTCAATAGTATTAATTTCACCATTGTGTGCTAAATAGCGGAAAGGTTGAGCTAAAGGCCAACGCGGCTGAGTATTAGTAGAAAAGCGCTGATGGAAAACACAAATCGCACTCGTCATACGAATATCAGCTAAATCTAGGTAAAAATTAGGTAAATCCGCAGGCATCATTAAGCCTTTATAGATAGTTACCAAACCAGATAGACTTGCGATATAGAAAGCTTCATCATCAACAATGCGCTTTTCAGCGCGGCGGCGTGCTACATATAAGCGACGCTCTAAGTCTTTAGAACGCCAACCTTCTGGCGCGCTAACAAAAATTTGTTCAAAACCTGGTAATTGCTGTACAGCAATAGGACCCAACATAGATGGGTCGGTTGGTACAACACGCCAACCTAAAATATTTAGCGTTTCTTTTTCTAATTCTTCGCTAAGTATTTGTTTTGCAGCTTGTGCTAAAACAGGGTCTGAATTTAAAAATATCATACCCACTGCGTAGTTTTTGCCTAAGTGCCAATTATGTTCACTGGCAATTGCACGGAAAAAGCTATCTGGTTTTTGTAATAATAAACCACAGCCATCACCTGTTTTACCATCGGCAGATATACCGCCACGGTGCTGCATGCGATCAAGCCCCGTAATAGCAGTACGAATAAGCCTATGACTAGCTTGACCATTAACTTGGGCTATTAAGCCAAAGCCACAATTTTCTTTTTCTAACTTTGAGTCGTATAACATAGACCCCTCCCCTTGCTGCACTGTTAGCGTGGATGAACTGCTCGACGATTTGCTAACAGACGGACAAAACTAGCCTCTATCTTAAATAGAGTCAATAGCACTTTGAATACATATTCACATTCTTGAATATTTCTCACTTCATAGCAAGATTTCTTTTTATCATTATTTTTAACATTTAGCGTTATTTTAACCACTATTTTTTCATGACACTGGTGTCAAGTTTAACATATTGTAAAAAACACAAGCGCCCAAAGCCGCAGCTTACGTAAACGTAAAGGCAAGCAAAAGTGAATAAGTATTCAACATATGAAGGGCTATTCAGTTAACATTTAGATAGTTTTATGCTATTTCATTACTTTAATGGCTTAACACTCCCGATTATTGCTGCTCATTAGTATAGTTATGAAAGTTCATGTCCTTTTTTGTACATTAATAGTGAATTTTTATTTAAAGCGGTGTCCGATGCGGACATCATTTTCAAGAAAAAAATAAAAAGCACTTTAATATCAATGCGATAATAGTTGGCATATTAATCGTATAGCTTTACATATAATCGCTAATTGGAATTACCATGTTTACTCTAAGCTTATTTTTACTCTCTCCTATTGCCGCCATTTGCACCGCAGCTTTATTACTGCTGTGCGAAAAATACATAAAAGCAATGTAGGGGGAATTAAATGATTAAAGATACCAGCGCACAAGACGTACAAGTAAAGGCACCTATAAGCTATAAAAAATACGCGATAATCACTGCGATTGTTTTCATTGTGGTCTCTACAGTTGCTTATATTTTTTTAACGAGTCATAGCGCTAAAAGCTCTATTAGCCGCTCAAAAGTACAGATTGCAAAAGTACATGTTAAAGCGCTCATTCGAGACATTGCCGCCAGTGGTAAAATTGTTGCTGCGTTACTGGCCTATAGCCATAATGATGAATTAGGTCATTTGTGCCAGCTTTATAACCAAACTGCAAAGCAATTAAGACAAGAAAAACAATGGGTTTACCAACGAGAGTTGATGCTTGATAAGGTATTACAAAATTCCCCTCAAGCTGTATTATTGGTGAATGATAATGATTTTATTGTTTATAGTAATCATAGTGCGAGGGATTTTTTTAATGCAAGTACAGCCCTTGAAGGCGAAAAAATCTCATTATTATTATCTAAAGCTCCACAGCAAATAATTAATGCCGTTAATAAAGGCGTAGATGGTTTATTTATTCTCGATAAAGCAGAACAAGAACCGCAAACATGGCATCTTTCAATGGGTCGCTTATTGCTTAACAACCAGCACCACAGGTTGTTTGTATTTAAACAATTGAGCCGCCAAGAAGTTGAAGTTTGGAAAAAGGTTATTCGGATCATTAGCCATGAACTCAATAACTCACTAGGCCCTATGTCATCCATGTTACATAGTGCACAGCTGTTAACGCAGAAAGTGGATGAACCTCGTTTACAACGCGTTTTCACTACCATTGAAGAGCGGATAAAGCATTTAAACGAGTTCGTTCAAGGCTATGGTAAGTTTGCTAAACTACCACCACCTAAAATAACAACGGTTGATTGGCATTCATTACTCGATCAATTACAAAGCCAATGGCAATTTAATTGCGACCTTCAAAAAGAAATCACCACACGAGCCGATCAAACCCAAATAGAGCAATTACTCATTAATCTGTTGAAAAACGCACATGAATCAGAGTCGCTAGCAGAGCATATTAGTTTAAAAATAACACAAGATAGCCTCGGCACTCATATTAATGTGAGCGATCAAGGAAAAGGTATGAGTGAAACGGTTATGGCCAGTGCGCTTATCCCTTTTTATTCTACCAAGGTGGCAGGAAGTGGATTAGGGTTGGCACTGTGTCGAGAAATTGTTGAAGCTCATCATGGGCAAATTAGTCTACACAATCGGGACGTCGGCGGGATCAGTGTTTTTGTAAGTTTACCTTGAGAGTTGTTTAACTTTAAGGCTGAAAGCCTATCCAATTTAGGGGCGATTCAATCGCGCTCTGAAGTTTGTGGCCTTGAAAGCTAAGTAAAAGCCTAATAAAGCTGCCTTATCACTCCTTACTTTTAGCGTATAAGCAACAACCGTAAATTATTTATAGACATAAAAAAAGCTGCAAATTGCAGCTTTTTTTAGCCTAAACACTTATTCAGCGTCTGCAGGTTTATGCTTTGCAGCTGTTTCTGCAATCAGTGGTTGTAATTCACCGCGTTGAAACATTTCGATAATAATGTCACAACCACCAACTAATTCGCCATCTACCCAAAGTTGTGGGAATGTTGGCCAATTTGCGTATGCTGGAAGCTCAGCACGAATGTCTGGATTAAGTAAAATATCAACGTATGCAAATGGTTCACCACATGACATTAACGCTTGCGATGCTTGTGAAGAAAAACCACAATTTGGTAATTTTGGTGACCCTTTCATGAAAAGGATTATTGGATTTTCTGAAATTTGCTGTTTAATTTTATCAATGGTTTCCATCTACAACCTCAAAGTAACGATAGCTAAATATATTTAGGTCTTGAAAATAACTCATCGTGACCACAAATATATAACTTAAAATGGGCAAATAAAGCCGCAATTGAAATAGTCTTTCGCAATAGCATTGCTGTTTGCTTAAACTTGAGTAAAATACTCAACAATTATAGTAACACTATATTACCGCTTGGTATAGGTAACTGCTCTGTTTCAACAGGCATTACGTATTACCAAATGGACTATCAACCAAAGAAGATGGAGATAAAAAAATGGCATTTGAACTACCGTCACTACCATATGCAATCGACGCACTTGAGCCACATATTTCAAAAGAAACGCTAGAGTTTCACCATGGCAAACACCACAACACATACGTGGTTAAGCTTAATGGTTTAATCCCTGGTACTGAGTTTGAAAACAAATCTCTAGAAGAGATCGTATGTTCATCAGAAGGCGGCGTATTTAACAACGCAGCACAAATCTGGAACCATACTTTTTACTGGAACAGCTTATCTCCAAACGGCGGCGGCGAGCCTACTGGCGCAGTTGCTGATGCAATCAACGCTAAATGGGGTTCTTTTGATGCGTTTAAAGATGCATTAAATGACAAAGCAGTAAATAACTTTGGTTCAAGCTGGACGTGGTTAGTTAAGCTTGCTGATGGTTCACTAGACATCGTTAATACATCTAACGCTGCTACACCATTAACTGATGATGGCGTTACTCCAATCCTTACAGTGGATTTATGGGAACACGCTTACTACATCGATTACCGTAACGTTCGTCCAGATTACCTTAAAGGTTTTTGGTCGCTTGTTAACTGGGAATTCGCGAACGCTAACTTCGCTTAATTAGCCTTTAAACGCTAATGTAAAAAAGACGCTTAGGCGTCTTTTTTTGTTTCTTGTTTATCACACCTAAGCGTCTCATCATTTAATAAAACGCTTTTAGTAACATGATCTTTTTTCACTTAAATTTTTAATTTTATTGCACAAAAATACACATTCGTGACTAGACTTTAAAAGGTAAGCACCTTTTTACAGCGGGTTTCGGAGGTTATTATGACGATTTTTGAGCATTACCAAGCACGATACGAAGCGGCACAGGAAGAAGAATACAGTATCGCTGAATTTCTTGAGATTTGTAAAACCGATAAGTCTGCCTACGCCAGCGCACCAGAACGCCTACTCATGGCAATTGGCGAACCACACATGGTAGATACCGCAACGGATGCACGACTAAGTCGATTATTTTCAAATAGAGTAGTTGCGCGCTACCCTGCCTTTGCTGATTTTTATGGTATGGAAGACGCCATTGAGCAAATAGTCTCTTATTTAAAACATGCGGCTCAGGGGCTAGAAGAATGCAAACAAGTGCTTTATTTACTTGGACCTGTTGGTGGGGGTAAATCATCCATTGCTGAAAAACTAAAGTATTTAATGCAACAAGTGCCTATTTATTCAATTAAAGGGTCTCCTGTAAACGACCACCCCCTCTCTTTGTTTGATCCTATCGAAGATGCAGACGTACTCAGCAAAGAATGCGGTATTAAACCGCGCTACTTAAAAACCATTATGTCGCCTTGGGCTGGCAAACGCTTAAAAGAGTTCAATGGTGATATAAGCCAGTTTAGAGTGGTTAAACGCTACCCTTCTATTTTAAACCAAATAGGCATTGCCAAAACCGAACCAGGAGATGAAAACAACCAAGATATTTCAGCACTGGTTGGTAAGGTCGATATTCGCCAGCTTGAGCACTTTGCCCAAAACGATCCTGATGCATACGCCTACTCTGGCTCTTTATGTTTAGCTAACCAAGGGCTGATGGAATTTGTAGAAATGTTTAAAGCGCCTATTAAAGTGCTGCATCCTTTACTTACCGCCACCCAAGAAGGTAACTATAACGGCACAGAAGGCATTAGTGCCCTGCCCTTTAATGGCATGATCCTCGCTCACTCTAATGAGTCTGAGTGGCAAACCTTTAAAAACAATAAAAACAACGAAGCATTTTTAGACCGTGTTTATATTGTAAAAGTCCCTTATTGCTTACGTGTAACTGAAGAAATTAAAATTTACGACAAATTACTTGAGCACAGCGAGCTATACAACGCGCCATGTGCACCGGGTACACTTAAAACATTGGCGCAATTTACGACGCTATCACGTTTAAAAGAGCCAGAAAATTCAAGTATCTATTCTAAAATGCGGGTATACGATGGCGAGACCCTAAAAGATACCGACCCTAAAGCAAAATCGTATCAAGAGTATCGTGATTACGCAGGGGTTGATGAAGGTATGACGGGGCTCTCTACGCGCTTTGCGTTTAAAATTTTGTCCCGAGTGTTTAACTTTGATACCACTGAGGTTGCTGCAAATCCGGTGCATTTGTTCTATGTGCTTGAGCAACAGATAGAGCGCGAGCAATTTTCAAGTGAAATAGAAGAGCGTTATTTAAGCTTTTTAAAAGGCTATTTAATTCCACAATATGTCGAGTTTATAGGTAAAGAACTGCAAACCGCTTATTTAGAATCGTATTCGGAATATGGACAAAATATTTTTGACCGTTATGTTATTTATGCAGATTTTTGGATACAAGACCAAGAATATAGAGACCCCGATACAGGACAACTATTTGACCGCGCAGCGCTAAACGCTGAACTTGAAAAAATAGAAAAGCCAGCGGGTATTTCTAATCCTAAAGATTTTCGTAATGAAATAGTGAACTTTGTACTGCGTGCCCGCGCACACAACAACGGTAAAAACCCACTATGGACAAGCTACGAAAAACTACGCACGGTGATTGAGAAAAAAATGTTCTCTAATACCGAAGATTTACTCCCTGTTATTTCGTTTAATACTAAAACGTCTGCAGAGGATCAGCAAAAGCACGAAGACTTTGTGAACCGTATGGTCGAAAAAGGCTATACACAAAAACAAGTTCGCTTGCTTTCTGAGTGGTATTTACGGGTTAGAAAATCGCAATAACCTTCATAGTCGTAGTATATAGGAGGTCAATATGGCGCATTTTATAGATAGGCGTTTAAACGGAAAAAATAAAAGTACGCTTAATCGCCAGCGCTTTATTAGGCGCTATAAAAAACAAATTAAAGAAGCGGTTTCAGATGCGATTAACAAACGCAGCGTTACCGATTCAAGCTCTGGTGAGAGTATTTCTATTCCACAACGCGATATCAGCGAACCTACATTTCATCAAGGGCAAGGCGGGAATAGAGAACAAATTCACCCTGGTAACGATCAGTTTTCTACAGGTGATAAAATTGAGCGCCCTAAAGGCGGACAAGGCGGTGGTGCCGGTGAAGGTGACGCCAGCGATTCGGGCGAGGGACAAGATGAGTTTGTATTTTCAATATCAAAAGATGAATACCTTGATTTACTGTTTGAAGATCTAGAACTTCCTAACTTACAAGAGAACCAGCTTGATAAGTTAGTGCAAATGAAAACCCATCGCGCAGGTTTTTGTAGCGACGGCATGCCAAGTAATATTGACATTGTCCGCTCTCTTCAAGGCTCGCTTGCACGCCGTGTGGCAATGAGTGCAGGTAAAAAACGTCGTTTAAAAGAGCTCGAAGAACAACTTGCTCTGCTGCTTGCTGGTCCACATAACGATAAAGCGGCAATTGCTTTATTACAAAAAGAAATTGCAGCATTAAAAGTGCAAATTAAGTCGGTTCCGTTTATTGATAACTACGATTTACGTTTTCGTAATTACGAAAAGCGCCCTCACCCCACCAGCAAAGCGGTGATGTTTTGTATTATGGATGTGTCAGGCTCAATGGATCAGCCAACAAAAGACATGGCAAAGCGTTTTTATATTTTGCTCTATCAATTTTTAACACGCAGCTATAAAGACATAGAAGTTGTTTATATTCGCCACCACACACAAGCAAAAGAAGTAGACGAGCAAGAGTTTTTTTATTCTCAAGAAACTGGCGGCACTATTGTTTCAAGCGCTCTTAAATTAATGAACGAAATAATAAAAGAGCGTTATCACGCAAATGAGTGGAATGTATACGCCGCACAAGCCTCTGATGGCGATAACTGGGCGGACGACACCCCGCAGTGTGGTGAAATTTTACGTAATAAGCTCTTAAGCGCAGTACGTTATTTTGCTTATATTGAAATAACCACTCGTGCTCATCAAAGCCTATGGCGCGAATATGAATCTATAACACACAGCCATAATAATTTCGCCATACAGCATATTCAAAGCGTTGAAGATATCTACCCAATTTTCAGGGAGCTATTTAAAAAAGGTCGTCAACAGCAAAACTCTGCATAGCCTAAAGCGAGGTAGCATTATGAATGATAAACGATTGAGTGATGGCCCAGATTGGACCTTTAATTTATTAGATGAGTACCAAGGTGAAATTGCTCGTGTTGCAGCTCACTATAGGTTAGACACCTACCCTAATCAAATTGAAGTGATAACCGCAGAGCAAATGATGGATGCTTACTCAAGTGTTGGTATGCCTATTGGCTACAGTCATTGGTCGTACGGTAAAAAGTTCATTCAAACAGAGCAAAATTATAAGCGCGGACAAATGGGTCTCGCGTACGAAATAGTGATAAATTCAGACCCTTGTATTGCGTACTTAATGGAAGAAAACACCCTACCTATGCAAGCGCTTGTAATGGCACATGCGTGTTACGGACATAACTCATTTTTTAAAGGTAATTACTTATTTAAAACCTGGACCGATGCAGGTTCAATTATTGATTACTTGGTATTTGCTAAAAACTACATAAGCCGCTGTGAAGAAAAGCATGGTATTACACAAGTAGAAGCCCTTCTCGACTCATGTCATGCATTAATGAATTACGGGGTCGATCGCTACAAACGTCCACAACAAATATCGCTATTTGAAGAGCAAAAACGCCAACAAGAGCGCGAAGACTACCTTCAATCGCAAGTAAACGAATTATGGCGAACTATTCCTGAGCAACAGCAAGAAACCAAAAAGAAAGTCCGCCATTTCCCTTCTGAACCTCAAGAAAATATTTTGTATTTTATTGAAAAAAATGCCCCATTACTGGACTCTTGGCAACGTGAAGTGATACGTATTGTTCGTAAAATTTCGCAATACTTTTACCCACAAAAACAAACTCAAGTAATGAACGAAGGCTGGGCAACTTTTTGGCATTACACCATCCTTAATCACTTATATGATGAGGGAAAGCTCACCGACTCTTTCATGTTAGAGTTTCTACAAAGCCACACCAACGTAGTTTGTCAGCCACCTTATAACAGTAAATATTATTCAGGCATTAACCCATATGCTTTAGGCTTTAATATGATGGTTGATATTCGCAGAATATGTGAACACCCAACTGAAGAAGATAAACGCTGGTTTCCTGAATATGCAGGTAGTAACTGGCTATATACACTGCATTTTGCAATGGAAAACTTTAAAGATGAGAGTTTTATTAGCCAGTTTTTATCGCCTAAGTTAATTCGTGATTTTAAATTATTTACTATTATTGACCATACTAATAATCCCCATTTAGAGATTGGCGCAATACATAACGACAACGGCTATAAGGCAGTGAGAGAAGCACTCTCAGCGCAGTACAATTTAAGTAATCATGAGCCTAACATTCAAGTGTATGATGTTGATATTAGAGGTGACCGTTCGCTAACCCTACGCTATGTGCCTCATAACAATATTCCTTTAGCAAACTCGCACGAAGAAGTACTCAAGCATCTTTATAGGCTATGGGGCTTTAAAGTAAAACTAGAACAGGAGTCAAGTTCTGGTGAAGACTCTATAATTGGTCAGTGTCCAGTCGATGACTCTCGCCATACAACACAATAGTAAGGGACAATAAGGCTTTTCATATTGATTGGTTTCCATACTGATTGGATTGGCTCATCAAACTATACAAATACAGTATTGTTTACTCCTAAATTCTAGATATAAAAAATGACGCTTAAGCGTCATTTTTTATATCTGTATAGGCTGTCACCTTGTTTCGGCCTGTATTTTTTGAGTGATATAACGCTTTATCGGCAGCTTCTATCCAACGCTCATGATTTTTAAAATCATTACTATTGCCAGCAAAGCCGATGCTCACCGTCATTTTTATTTCAAAATGTTTATACTTAACTGGATTTGACTCTATATGTACTCTTAAACGTTCAGCAAATATAGTCGCCCCCTCTTGATCAGTATCAAGTAAAGTTACTACAAACTCTTCACCACCGTAACGGCCAGCTATATCTGTTTCGCGTAGCGTTGTACGTAATAAGTTTGATAGATGACGGAGCGCTTCATCGCCGCAACTATGCCCATATTCATCATTTATTTTTTTAAAGTGATCAATATCAAACATTAATAATGTACTACAGCTACCACTTCGCTTAACTCTCAAAAACTCTTGGCGTAGCGTACCTTCCCAATGCCCACGATTTGCAAGCTGCGTTAAACTATCTGTTTGACTTACTTGTTCTAATTTTTTATTTAACTCTTCAAGCTCTTTTTTATTTACCGCGACATCTGTTACATCATACAAAATAATACAAATATGGCTAACTTCACCCATCGTATTAGTAAGAGGGATGAATGTCGCATTTTGATACATGTAATCAGCTTTACCAGTAATAGGTCGATAATTTTTAAATCTAAAAATGTATGGCTGCTGCTCCCAAATAGTAAAAGAGCGGTTTTTTAAAACAAAAACCGATTCTGATTTACTTCTAAACCATTTTTCGTCTATTGCAGGAAATAAATCAAATAGATCTTTATCTTTTACTGCGCTTGGTAGAAGCCCTGAATGGTTTTCCATAAAACCATTCCATACACACACCTTATAATCCCTATCGAGTACCACAAGGCCTACATCAACGGTATTAAACATATCCATTAACCAATGGATCTCATTCATTTCTAAATCAGCGGCCATAACTTAATCTTCTAATAGGTAAGCAACTTTGTATTTCAAAGTTTTAAGTGAATCTTCAGTAAATAACAGCATGAGGTCGCAATTTATATCATGGTTTTCAATACCGTAACTAATCTCTATTGCAAGGGTGCGTTGCCAACGTGACTTGTTTGATTTAACCAACTCAGATACATCTCTGTGTTGGCCAAGTACAATCGGGTGCCCTTGACTAAATGACATATCGAGCTGTTTTGAAAGACCCGTTAAAATAGCGCCTATCAAAATATTACTAATATCCATAAGCAGCTCAAGTTCAACTTTATCGTTTAACTCGCCGTCATAGTTCATCAAAGAAGCTATTTCTTTAAAGCTTGAATCATTTAAAAGTAATAGCGCCTCGCCCGAAATACCACCGCCAATAAAGCCCTGGCACACACCCGATGTAGCTGCGTTATTATCTATAGACTGCAGCGCCATATCGAGTTCGTTAACTTCTAAAATATTTACATTCGGAATTGGAAGCTTTACAAACACATTAAGCAGACGTGCAAGTAAATCCCCTGCTTGGCCCATAGCAACGTTAGTGAGCTCTTGGTATATGTCACGTACATCAGGGTCAACTTGCTCTCCTAATGAATGAGAGAAACGTTCACGCATGGCTTTGTCTTTAATTCCATGGTGTTCAATTATGCTGGCTAGTTTTTCTGGGGAACATGGCTTTTGAATAAAATCGATAGCACCCAGCTCAAGCACTCTTTGGTGTGCACTTGGTTGTATATCACCAGAGACAACAACAGTAAGTATATTAAGCCCTTGTTCTTTCATAGCTATTAATACTTCATAGCCATCCATTTCTGGCATGTTTAAATCGAGAAAAAGTATCTCTGGTTCAATTAATTTTATTTGCTTTATGCAGTCAACGCCGTCAAGTGCAAATTCAACTTTAATGTCCCAATCTTCAGGTAATGAACGAGCTAACTGACGCCTAGCTAATTTTGAGTCATCACATATTAATACTGATGTTGACATATTATCTCTCTATTTCTAAACCCGTCATGAGCATTAAAATCATTGTATAAAGGTTTTTATTTTTATTATTAAAGATATCTTTTGTAACTCCATGTTAATCAAAGTTTAGCCCAGTTACAATTTTTATATCGCAGAGCTTATACCTACTCTATTAGCAGGTTTAATCACTTGGTTACTATAGCGCAGTATAATACACTGACGCCCATTGCGTTAATTTAAAAGGAAATACCTTATGTTACGTTCACTTGCCTTTGCTTTGAATGCATTTTGTTCTGTGGCTATTGCAGCCGACTATCCAGAAAACACACTTGATGCAGGAAAAGTATCCGCACAAGGCAAACCAGTCACTTTATTAGGTCAAGGTATCTCAATTGGAGATAGTGCGCCAAACTTTAAAGTTGTTGATGACAACTTTATTCCAGTGACACTTGAGGATTATAAAGGCCAAGCTGTATTAATAAGTGTAGTACCCAGCCTAGATACCGGCATTTGTAGCCTGCAAACTAAGCACTTTAATGAAAAAGTAGCCTCACAATTCCCAAGTGTAGTTATGCTAACAATTAGTGCTGATTTACCATTTGCTCAAAAGCGTTTTTGCAAAGCTGAAAATATCGATAAAATCACTTCGTTATCAGATTCTGTTTGGCGTGATTTTGGTCAGAAATACGGATTGATTATTAAAGATATGGGCTTACTGACGCGAACAGTCTTTATTTTAGATGAAAGCCATAACGTCATTTATAAACAGTTAGTTAGTAGCCTTTCAACTGAACCTGAATACAACAGCGTAATTGAAAAACTTAAAACATTGTAAAGTCCATTAAGTAGCACTAATTAAGCAATGCTAAATCCCTTAAAACAAAAAACCGCCAATTGGCGGTTTTTTAATGTGCTTTTATAATTAACCTAAAAGTTCACCAAGTTGTTGGCTGACAGTTTCAACAGCTTGTGTACCATCTAGTTTATGGTATTGAGTATTACCAGCAGCCGCTTCTGCTTGATAGTAATCAACCAATGGCATAGTTTGCTCATGGTAAATACCTAAACGTTTACGTACTGTTTCTTCAGTATCATCAGCGCGAACAATTAAATCTTCGCCAGTTTCGTTGTCTTTACCTTCCACTTTTGGTGGATTATAAACAACGTGGTAAACACGACCAGAACCAGGATGAACGCGACGTCCGCCCATACGCTCAACAATGACTTCATCAGCCACGTCAAATTCAATAACGTGATCAACCACCACGCCATTTTCTTTCATTGCATCCGCTTGCGGGATTGTACGCGGGAAGCCATCAAGTAAAAAACCTTTCTCACAATCCGCTTTAGTAATACGCTCTTTAACTAAACCAATAATAATATCGTCAGAAATTAGTTGACCAGCATCCATTACTTTTTTTGCTTCTAGACCCAGTGGCGTGCCTTCTTTAATTGCTGCACGTAACATATCGCCAGTAGAAATTTGTGGAATACCGTATTTGTCCATTAAAAACTGAGCTTGAGTACCTTTACCTGCACCCGGCGCGCCCAAAAGAATAATGCGCATATTATTGTCCCCTAGTATGGATATTTATTTTAAAGCCTGAATTCTTCCACAAGCGCCGCCGATACTCAAGCAACTTATACTAATTGATGAGCTGTTGGGCTGTTTACAGGGCATTAAAAAAGGGAACTGACGTTCCCTTTTATTTAAAGTACATAATTTATACTTTATTAACTGAGTAAATAGCTACTTGCTTATTTACTTAGTTCAAGCATCAATTTATTTAAGCGAGTAACAAATCCTGTTGGATCTTTAAGTGTACCGCGCTCTGCAAGTAGTGCTTGATCTAGTAAAACGTGTGACCACTGCGCAAACTTATCTTCATCTTGTTCATCATTTAAGTGCTTAACAAGTTGGTGCTCTGGGTTTAGCTCAAATACAGGTTTAGCTTCTGGCGCTGCTTGACCAACAGACTCCATTAGCTTTTGCATTTGTGAGCTCATGTCGTTGTCGTCGCTTACAACACATGCTGGAGAATCTGTTAAGCGGTGCGTAAAGCGCACTTCTTTAACATCTTCACCTAGTGCTGTTTTAATGCGCTCAACAAGCCCAGCCATTTCTTTTTCAGACTCTTCTTGCGCTTTTTTAGTTTCTTCGTCGTCAAGCTTACCTAAATCTAAGTCACCACGTGTGATTGACTGTAGTTGCTTATCAGCAAATTCAGTTAGGTGGCTCATCATCCACTCGTCAACACGGTCACTTAATAGTAATACTTCAATGCCTTTTTTGCGGAAAATCTCTAAATGCGGTGAGTTTTTCGCAGCGGTGAATGTATCAGCTACTACGTAGTAAATTTTGTCTTGGCCTTCGTTCATGCGTTCAACATATTGCTCAAGCGACACATCTTGTGTTTCTGAGTCAGTGTGTGTCGAAGAAAAACGAAGTAGCTTACAAATAGCTTCTTTATTTGCAGCATCTTCAGCTGGGCCTTCTTTCATTACTTGACCAAACTCATTCCAAAATACTTGGTAATCGTCAGCTTTGTTTTTAGCCATACGCTCAAGCATTTTAATAATACGCGATGTACACCCTTTACGAATAGCTTGCGTTACTTTGTTGTCTTGTAGAATTTCACGAGATACGTTCAGTGGTAAATCGTTTGAATCTAGTAAGCCTTTTACAAAGCGAAGGTAGCTTGGCATGAATTGCTCAGCATCATCCATTACAAACACACGTTGTACGTAAAGTTTTAAACCACTTTGACGTTCACGGTTCCATAAGTCGAAAGGTGCTTTTTTAGGAATATATAAAAGGCTAGTGTATTCAGTTTTACCTTCAACCTTATTATGTGCCCAGCTAAGAGGATCTTCCCAATCATGGCTTACATGCTTGTAAAACTCTTTGTATTCATCATCAGAAAGCTCTGATTTATCGCGTGTCCACAATGCAGTCGCGCGGTTAATGCTTTCCCACTCACCTGATACTGCTGGAATTTTTTCGCCGTCTTCACCTTCAGATTCTGGCACTTCTGCTTTAAACATTTGTACTGGCGTTGAGATGTGATCAGAGTATTTAGTAACGATACTACGTAGGCGCCAGTCATCAGCAAATTCTTTTTCTTCATCGCGAAGATGTAAAATAATGTCGGTACCACGGCCTTCTTTTTCAATTTCTTGAAGTGTGTATTCGCCTTCACCTTGAGATTCCCACTCATAAGCGGTTGTTTCACCGGCTTTACGTGTACGAACAGTGACTAAATCAGCAACAATAAATGCTGAGTAAAAACCAACACCGAATTGACCAATTAACTGTGAATCTTTACTTTGATCACCCGTTAAGTTTTTGAAAAACTCAGCAGTACCCGACTTTGCAATAGTACCTAATGAGCTAATGATTTCATCGCGCGTCATACCAATACCATTATCTGAAATGGTAATTGTATTTGCTTCTTTATCTGCACTAATACGAACACGTAAATCGGCATCACCTTGGTAAAGGTCACCTTGAGATAATGCTAAAAAGCGTAACTTGTCTGCTGCGTCTGATGCATTTGACACAAGCTCACGTAAAAATATTTCTTTATTAGAATAAAGAGAATGAATCATTAAGTTTAATAATTGTTTTACTTCTGTTTGAAAGCCTAATGTTTCTTTTTGTGCTGCAGTCATTTATATATCTCCAATTTGCAAAGTGTCTGCGTTATGCACTTAATATGGGGTGAGGTGTTAGAACTTCAAGGGAAAAATTTAAAAAAGGTGAAACGAAAACAAAGAACCATTAATTTGTTTAAAACGAATGCGGGCTGTTAATATGGATTCTCTCGCCGCTGCTGGGGTGCTCAAAATATAAATCGCTGGCATGTAATTGTAACCGCCCTGCCATATGTTCACTTTGCGCACTTTTATATAAATCACAGCCTAAAATTGGATGCCCTATAAACTGGCTGTGTATCCTTAATTGGTGAGTACGCCCAGTAATAGGTGTAAATTGCACTAAGGTTCTGCACGGCTGCCTGAGCCGCTCAAGTACTTTATATTCACTCACCGCTGTTTTACCTGTCGACTGGCAAATTTTAACACGCGGAAAAAGCAGTTTATCTTTTGCAATTGGCGCAGTAATTTGCCCTTCATCAACAGCCAAGCATCCCTCTAACATGGCAACATAACGCTTTTGAATAGTGCGTGCCTGAAATTGCTTATTAAGGTGCTTTGACGCAATCGCGTTTAATCCAACAATCATAATGCCCGATGTGCCCAAATCTAGCCGATGCGGTAACTTAGCCTCTGCGAATGCAGCTGTTAAGCCCTTTTGACCATTTACTAAGCGGTAATGCACTGAGTCCCAATTAAGCGGATTTTTACCTGATAAGCTTAATAGTCCACTGGGTTTATTGATCAGTAAAATATCATCATCTTGATATAATATTTCAATAAACCCGTCGCACTTAGGGGCTAAAAAATCATCAACTATAAGGGGTTGTTCTGAAGGTGTTTGCGATGTTGAGTTAGCCATTAAGTTAATCATTAAATTAGTCACTATCTTTTGAATGAAGCGCTTTTAAAGCCAATACTTTTTCACGTAAATCATCTGCTACTACTTTATCAGCAGCAATCGGGGCACCAACTGCAACCGACACCAAAGACCATTTTAATCGAGGTAATTGCCATTTAGCTTTACGGCTAAACATGCTGCCCCATAAACCACCTAAGTGCACAGGAATAACGGGCACAGGTGAGCGCTCAATAATGCGCTCGATTCCACGGCGAAAAATATCCACTGAGCCGTCACTGGTTAGTTTTCCTTCAGGGAAAATACCAACAAGTTCGCCTTTATTAAGCGCAGCAGCCACTTCATCAAAGGCTTTTTTAAACGCTTCTGGGTTGGTTTTTTCACTGTTAATGGGAATAGCCTTAGCCATTTTAAATAACCAATGTAGGGCCGGTGAATAATAAATAGGGGCAAATACCATAAACCGGATAGGCCTTGGTGATGCGGCTAAAATAAACATCCAATCAACAAAGCTGACATGATTACACACGACAACCGCAGCGCCTGCATCAGGTATATTACTTTCACCTTTTGTACGCACTCTGTACATACAAATAGCTAAAATATATATAATAAATCGTAAAAAGAACTCTGGTACTTTGGTATAAATATAAACAGAGATAAGTAAGTTTAGCCCAGCAAGTAACAGTAGCAACTCTGAAATACTCCACTGAAAAACAGACAGCGTTACAATACTTAAAACAGCACTGCCCACCATAAACAGTGCATTTAATACATTGTTAGCCGCTATAACTCGTGAGCGACTCGACTCTTCAGTACGCTGTTGAATAAGCGCATACAGCGGTACAGTGTAAAAACCAGAACCAATACCAATGCCTGCCATCCATACAAAGTGCCACACCATATCGCCTGTTTTTAATAGCTCCTGAAGCGTCATTAACTCAGGGTGTTGAGGTAAATAAGAGCTAATGGCTGGCTCTTGGCTCAGTAAGTATAAAAACAAGGTAATTAAGATAGCGCCAAAAGGCACAATTCCTAATTCTATTCGAGAGCGAGAAAGCTTTTCACACAGTAACGAACCAATAGCAATACTTAGTGAAAACACAACCAGTGCGCTAGTTACAACCAGTCCATCACCACCCATTGTGTGTTTTACATAATTTGGTAGGGACGTTAAAACGATGGCGCCAATTAACCAAAACCAACTGATCCCAAGGACTGATTTACCAACCGATTCTGTTTGCGAATTAAGTGCTGAAAATACGTTTTTTGTGGATGAAAATATATTATAGGTAAATTTTAAGTTAGGCTCGTTTGCTTCACTAGTGGGTATAAAGCGACTGCTCACATAACCCATCACGGCCAAGACTAATACTGCAATACTTATAAGCGTAGGCCCTACTGATTGAGTAATATAATAAGTGCCAAAAATTGTACCCATTAGTATGGCCACAAACGTGCCTGATTCAACCAAACCATTCGCTTTTGTTAATTCATTAGGTGCTACGTGCTGCGGTAAAATAGAATATTTTAATGGACCAAAAAACGTACTTTGCACGCCCATTAAAAATACGGTGGCTAACATTAGCCACACATACTGCGTTAAAATAGAAACTGCTCCTACAACCATAATAGGGATTTCACATAGTTTTACGATTCTAATCAATTTTGATTTTTCTGTTTTTTCTGCAAGCTGCCCTGCCATCCCTGAAAATAAAAAGAATGGAAGAATAAATAACCCAGCAGCAATATTTGAATAAAGTGCGCCATCTGCAAGTGTTGCAGCCTGAAATATTAATAGAATAAGCACTGATTGCTTATACACGTTATCGTTTATCGCTGAGAAAAACTGCGTAATAAAAAGCGGTAAAAAACGCTTACTACCGAGTAATGCACTTTGATAGGGTTGGTTATCTTTCATTGTATTCCTTACTAATTAGAGACATAGCCCAAAAATATATTAGATTGTTTTTAAGCTTACCTTAAAAACGAAAAAGCCTACATGATTTAATCATGTAGGCTTTTGTAATTTGTTTTCAAATAGTGACTTAGAGCTAGTCTTGAGTAACTAGGCGCCTGCCGCTAAAGGCATGCATAAGTGTTCTACCATCTACTAAATCAAGCTCACCTCCCACAGGAATACCATGGGCAATACGTGAAGCGCCTACTTTGTATTTATGACAAAGCTGAGCAATATAATGTGCGGTAGTATCGCCTTCAACGGTAGGGTTAGTCGCTAAAATAACCTCATTAATATCGCCTTGAGCAAGCTTTTGCTCTAAAACATCTAAGCCAATCTCTTTAGGACCAATACCGTCTATTGGCGATAAGTGACCCATTAATACAAAGTATAGACCTAAATACTGACCTGTTTGCTCGATGGCAAGTACGTCAGTCGGCGATTCAACAACACATAATATACCGCTGTCTTGGCGTTTTGTACTTAAACAAATATCGCACTGAGCTTGTTCGCAAAAAGTACGACAAGACTGACAGTGCCCTATGGCTGTCATTGCTTTAGTGAGTGCATTGCCCAGCTGAGTGCCTCCCTTTCGGTCGCGCTCAAGCAGGTGAAAAGCAATACGTTGCGCTGACTTTGGACCAATGCCCGGTTGACAGCGCAGTGCTTCTATAAGCTGATTTAAACTATCTGAAAGTTGCATTATTTACTTAAAACGGCATTTTCATACCTGGTGGTAATTGCATACCGCCAGTTACTTTACCCATACGCTCTTGTGTTTCTTCTGCAACACGGCGAACAGCATCGTTACATGCTGCTGCAAGTAAGTCTTCAATCATGTCTTTGTCGTCTTCCATCAAGCTTTCATCAAGCTGAACACGACGTACATTGTGGTTACCAAGCATAGTTACTTTAACTAAACCTGCACCGGCTTCACCAACAACTTCAAGAGTTGCGATTTCGTCTTGGGCTTTTTGCATGCGATCTTGCATTTGCTGCGCTTGCTTCATCATGTTGCCCATTCCACCTTTAAACATAACTTTCTCTCTTTCTTTTAATACATTAATTAACATGAACATAAGGGCGATTGTAAGTAATTACAATGCCTGAATACTGTTTTCGTCAATTTCGGCGCTAAATACTTGCTGAAATTGTACTATGTTTTCATCCGATGTGATCACATCGATTGCTTGTTGATGACGTCCTGCATCTATTTTTTGCTGAATAAGATAAGGAGAATCAATAACTCCCTTAGCAAAATTAATACTTAACGACACGTTATGCTCATAAATACTCGACAATGCGGCATCTAATCTTTGGCGAAGCATCGGTGTATCTAAATGCTTTTGTGATTCATCAACGTCTATATGTAAGCTGTTGCCTTGCTTGGTAAATATTGAATGCAACGCAAATTGGCGCATACGACCACCCAGTCCCATACGTTTAATTAAATAAGCCCATTCATCTTGTTGATGTGCAAATCTAATTTCACTAATTGGACTTTGAAAATCATCAGGCACGGGAATGCTAATTTCCTCGGGCGCTGCTTCAGGTACTTTTTGAGGGTTTATTTGCTCAAGTAGCTCTGGCGCTAGATTTTCGGTAATTGTTTGATGCTTTTCTTTAAAATCAACTTTTCGTGCTGGTTTTGTATTAGCGTGACCATGTGCCTGGCTTTCGCTCCCTGTTAGTGGGAGCTCATGCTTTTTTTCACTTGCACCTGCACTATCATTCACCCAAGGTGGGGGATCGCTAGGTGCAATGCTTGAAACGCTGTTGAGCTCGTTTGTATTTTCAGCGGTACTATCTTGGTGAACACTTTGAGCTTTAGGCATTCTTGGGTGGTGTTCTGGCTTTTTAGCGGCCGCTTGGTTTGGCTGCGCTGCTACATTATCTGCAGAGGTACTTGTACTCTTGCTTGATAACCTACCCGCACCGGATATGTTTCTGTCACGTAAAATACGAGCAATGGCAGATTGCGCCTGCGCTTCTTGTTCAGCTATTGGCGTACTTGCATTGTGATTTGTTAAGGGCTCTGGTGAAGACTCTGAGTTTGCAGTAGGTGCAGGTTTAAAACCCTGATCTACAGCGCTACTCATTATATCGTCAAATTGCGAGGCCAGCGTTTGTTCAGCATCACTATGGAGCATATAAGCTTCATCCTCACTTTGTCGCTGGGCTTGAGCATCTGAAACAACATTGGTTTGTGGTTGCTCTTTAGCTAAAGCCTGTTGCTTTGAAGCGTTTTCACTTTGTTGAACCGGTTGCTCTACTGCAACTTGGGCAGGCTCATTATTACTTTGCACAACTTCATTATTTGATGACTGAGCGGCAGCGTTAGCTGAAGGCTCTATCTCGACGGCTTTAGGCTGCTCTGCATTGCTAACTGGCTTAATATTATTTACTGGAGTACTGCTTTGGCCTACTACGGTGCTTTGCGATGTTTTATTTTTATTTAATATATCTCGCAGTGCATTTGCGCGGCCTTGTTTATTTGGGGCCGCCTCTTCGTTTGCTGTGTGTACAGTTTGTTGCACATCTGAAGGCTTAAATGCTAATAATCTTAGCATTATCATTTCAAAACCTAAGCGAGGCTCTGGTGCCCATTGTAAATCTTTTTTACCATTTAACAGTAACTGATAATAAATTTGAATTTGTTGTGGGCTCGTATGTTGTGCAACATGAGCAATATAATCTACATTTTTTTCATCTAGCCCTGCCGCTTCAGGTACTAACTGGGTTAGTTGAGTCAAATGCGTAAGTCCAATTAAATCATCAAGCAATGCCACATAATTAGGATTACGACTTGCTACCTGCGCAATCTCATCCATTAGCGCAGCGCCATCTTGTGCAAGTAATGCTGCAAGCAAGCTTTGGCTATAATGAGTATCCATTAAACCAAGCATTGTTTGTACTGCTTGATTATTAATATCACCATTTGTTTGCGCAATAGCTTGGTCGGTTAAGCTAAGTGCGTCACGCATACTGCCATCAGCGGCTTTTGAAATAATGCTAAGTGCATCGGTATCAAAGCTAAGCTGCTCTTGAGTAAGTACGTGTTCAAGCTGTGTTTTAATTTCACTTTGCGACAAGGCATTTAAGTTAAATTGTAGACAGCGAGATAATATAGTAACTGGTAATTTTTGAGGATCGGTGGTCGCCAGTAAAAATTTCACATGCTCTGGTGGCTCTTCAAGCGTTTTTAAAAGCGCGTTAAAGCTGTGCTTAGAAAGCATGTGAACTTCATCGATTAGGTATACTTTATAACGTCCACGCGTTGGTGCATATTGAACATTATCAAGTATTTCGCGAGTGTCTTCTACTTTTGTACGAGAAGCCGCATCTATTTCGAGTAGGTCAATGTAGCGCCCTGCTTCTATATCCAAACAGCTGCTACATTGTCCACACGGATTTGCAGATATACCTTCATCGCAATTTAAGCTTTTAGCAAAAATACGTGCAATGGTGGTTTTACCTACACCGCGGGTTCCAGTGAATAAATAAGCGTGATGCAGTCTATTTTGCGTAAGCGCATTTACAAGCGCTTGCTTAACATGAGACTGCCCAACCAATTCATGAAAGGTTTGAGGACGCCATTTTCTCGCTAGAACCTGATAACTCATCGATTACTCGCCTTCGAATTCAACCAATTTTAGGATTTTAATACCCATTTTTTTGATGCGCTGCTCGCCACCAAGTTCTGGTAGTGATACAACAAATGCTGCATCTGTGGCTTCGCCACCTAGTTTATTAACTAACTTAGCAGTGGCTTCAATTGTGCCACCAGTTGCTAATAGGTCATCAACTAGTAATACTTTGTCGCCTGGTACAATTGCATCTACATGCAGTTCTAGCGTGTCTTCACCGTACTCAAGTAAGTAATCTTGGCGAATAACTTCGCGTGGTAACTTACCTGGTTTACGTACTGGAATAAACGGAATGCCTAACGCGTAAGACAATGGCGCACCAAAAATAAAACCACGTGATTCTGTGCCTATGATTTTAGTAAAGCCCTGATCTTTATATTCTGCGATAAACGCGTCAATAGTTGCTTTAAAGGCTTCTGGATTTGCCATTAAAGTGGTTACATCGCGAAACATAATGCCCGCTTTTGGATAATCAGCAATTGTAGTTATGCTGTTTTTGATAATTGCTGGTGTTACTTGAGTCATAATTTTAACTGCTCAATTGTTTATATTACAAAGCAGGTGATTATAACCTTAACTAACCTTTAATTGCGAGTTTGGCGTTATTATAAAAGAAGTATTAAATATGGACGGGGTAATTAAAATAAAGTGGTTCAAGGCTGAAGTTAGCAACAGCCTTAATACACGCTATACATTTTACGTTAAGCTAGTGATCCAGCCTAATATTGCATTTAAACAACCAATCCCTGCAAATACAGCTAAAAAAGCAAGAAAGTAAGTAGCGTTGAACGGATCTTTAAAGTCTTTATCATCTGACATTGGTACAACCTTTTATTAAGCACGGCAAATAAGGCTGCCATAATAGACGATGTAAAATCATCAATAAAGACCTTAGTCTTGATTTTTTGTCACAATTACTCCTCGTTCAACCATAGCATTAAGAGTAACCAGTGCACCTTGAGTAATTTGCTCTGCATTAAATTGTGGTGCATGAGCTAATACCTGTTGGCAGACGTTGTCAAATGTCGCGCCTTCGCTTGCCTCTATGATTGACAATAGCAAAGCTGTCATCGCATTCGTAGCCAGAAATTGAACGTCATCATCTTCATCTCTATATACAACAAAATAATTAGGCTGAGGTGATGGCTCTTTTGGTTTAAAGCGATTGCTAATATTTTGAACCGGAAATTGATAACTTAAATTTCTTGCCGTTTTCGATAAATATAAAGCTGAACTAGTGAGCGCTGTTGTTTGTAATTTTTTCTCTTGCTCATCTTCGTGTGCAATGGATACATCTAGCTCTACCCATTCATAATGGGCAAGCTCTAGCATAAACACGGGATCGTATTTTTTCATTTTATAATCACTTGATAAGTAATTAATAAACTCCCCTGCTATGTCTAAAAAGTACGGCGAATGACAATCATATTCGCTAAAAAACTGGCGTACGAGGGCTTGCCATTGCTTCTGGGTATATAACGTTTTTAATACCGGAAAACCTGATGATATAAAACCTTCAATGTTATTAAAAAATAGGTCGCGATAAATAGCCATACGCCTGTCTTCGATACCGCTGGGCTTTTTATTTTTTTGAGGCTCGCGAATATGCGCCATAAATTCGTTTTGTATTTCAATAAAGCTCATAACTAGGCACTCTTTTAATGTTGATAAAGGCTTATATTAAGCTCGTTGTTTTGAAACAGTTGAATCAAAGTGTTTAGCCTGTAGATCATGAATTATATCTAACTCTTTGGTTAAAACATTCATGGTAGGAATATTAAAATCGCGCTCAAGCAAGGTTGGAAATACGCCATGCACTTCGTATGCTTTATCGAGTAGCTCCCAAACAGGATCAATCACATCAGCGCCATGTGTATCAACAATTAAGTCATCAGCCTCATTATAATGGCCAGCAACATGCCCATAGGCTATACGATTAGAAGGTAACCCAGTTAAAAATGCTTGCGCGTTGTAGCCATGATTTATCGAATTAACATAAATGTTATTCACATCAAGTAAAAGTTTGCAGTCAGCTTGCTCTAAAATAATATTCGTAAATTCAAGTTCTGATAATTGCTGTCCAGGCGCGCCATAATAGGAAACATTTTCTATCGCAATTTGCTGCTCTAGTATGTATTGAACTTGTTTAATACGAGGAACAACATGTGCTATAGCATCTTGTGTAAATGGAATGGGCATTAAGTCATACATATGCCCTGTACCGGAGCAGTAACTTAAGTGCTCACTAAAAATTTTTATATTGTGCTCTTCAAAAAAAACTTTTAAAGACTTAACAAATTCAACATCAAGAGGTTCGGGAGAACCGATAGACAGTGATAATCCATGACACACAAAATTATTAGCATCGGTTAATGTTTTAAATTGCTTTTTAAAGCGTCCACCCAGTTTTAACCAGTTCTCTGGCGCAACTTCTAAAAAGTCTACTTGATTAGGTACATGCTCAAGCAGCTCATCAAGCATTTCTCGTCGTAGGCCAAGGCCCACCATCCCAAAATCTTTACTTTGAGTTTGTATCATAACTACCTCTAACTTAACAAAAAAGGGCCTTAGGGCCCTTTTAGCATAACTTATTTAGAATAAGATATTAACGGCCACCACATTTACCTTCGCCGCACTTACCTTCTTTTTTAGTTTTTTTAGCGTCGCCGCCACATTTACCTTCACCACATTTGCCTTCTGTTTTAGCTTTTGCGTCTTTTGCATCGCCGCCACACTTACCTTCGCCGCATTTACCTTCTTTTTTATCTTTTGCGTCGCCACCACATTTGCCTTCGCCGCATTTACCTTCTTTTTTACCTTTTGCATCGCCGCCACATTTGCCTTCGCCGCATTTGCCTTCTTTTTTATCTTTTGCGTCGCCACCACATTTGCCTTCGCCGCATTTACCTTCTTTTTTATCTTTTGCGTCACCGCCACATTTGCCTTCACCGCACTTACCTTCTGCAGCATCTAATTGGTAACCTGTTACTAGTTGTTGAAACTCAAATGGGTTAGCTTGTACATCTGCAGATACAAAACTTGCAGAGCCAACTACTACTGCACCTAAAGTTAACGCGATTGTATTTTTTTTAACTGTATTCATTTTATGACTCTCTTTAATCAAGGATTGTAAATCTCAGCAATAAAAATGTATTTTTAAATTGCTTGTATGCTTAAGTAGACCCGTACAAAAATAAAAACTTTCATTTATTTTCATAATATTTACTTTTGCAATTTATACATCAAATATGGGCGGTAATTACAGATTTATCAATGTGTGATTTACAGGTAAACTATGCCTCCAGTTTTTTATCAAAATTAATCTCTTTATGAAACTTGTTTTAGCGCCTATGGAAGGTGTCGTTGATTTTAAAATGCGCCAATTACTCACAGACATTGGTGGGTTCGATTTGTGCGTCACAGAGTTTGTAAGAGTGGTTGAAACATGCTTACCTGACAAAGTTTTTCATCGATTTTGCCCTGAACTACATAATAATGGATTTACACGAGCAGGTACTCCTGTGCGTGTTCAATTACTCGGTCAAGAAGCAAATCCGTTAGCCGAAAATGCAATAAGAGCAATCGCATTAGGGTCCCATGGGGTCGACCTAAATTTTGGTTGCCCAGCAAAAACAGTTAATCGTAGCCGAGGGGGGGCTGTACTGCTTAAAGACCCTGACCATATGTATACGATTATTAAAGCAGTCCGAGATGCTGTAGATGATGAACATGAAGTAAGTGCAAAAATTCGCTTAGGCTTTGATGATGACAGTAACAGCCAAGAAATTGTTGATGCTGTGGTAAGTGCAGGTGCAAATAGTGTAGCTATTCACGCCAGAACCAAACGAGATGGTTATAACCCGCCAGCTTATTGGGAAAAAATTCCACCAATAATAAAAGGTAAGAATATTGCCGTTGTTGCCAATGGTGAAATTTGGCAAGTAGAGGACGCAATGCTTTGTCAAAAACGAAGTGGGTGCACTGATTTAATGCTTGGTCGTGGCGCCCTTTCGCACCCTGATTTAGCAAAAAAAATTAAAGCTCATGTAAATAATGAGCAATATGATAGCCTTGAGTGGGAGCATATTATTTATCACTTAATTCACTCAGCTATTCATCAAGACCCCGCGAAGGATGAAAAATACTTTGCTTCACGTACTAAACAATGGCTTGGTTATCTAAAACGCCAGTACCCGCAAGCTATCGATTTGTTTGACGAAATCAGACGTTTAAAAAGTAAAGAAGATGTGGCGAGCGTATTAAATAAATATGCCAAAGCACCTCAACTTGATTCAAATCATAACGACTAACTTAAAGACTCTAGATAATATCAGTATAACGTAAAGCCCATTTAATAAGGTTGTACTGATAATGCATCATCAAAAAAGACTTAACGATGAAATAGCACAAGTTAAATTAAATATATTAACCATGCTTTCTAAATCAGCTTACCCTGCACATCACCATTTAATACAAATTTTAGCTGATACAGCAAATAATGAATGGTTAGACTGCGCAGCAGAGAAGTTAGGCCCTGAGTATGCACTTTTAATCAGTCGCATGACCAAACTAGAAGCCGCACTAAGTCAAATAGAAATTGGCCAGTATGGCTACTGCTGTGATTGTGAAGAAAAAATATCAGCTAAGTCACTTGAACTAGACCCCGCAACTCAACGGTGTACAAAGTGCGCACAATAAGCGCACTTTCAAATCATTATATAATGTGTTGTATAAAGCTAAATGATTGCCCTGGGTAGAGAATTATATCTTCAACCAAGTACTGGGCCTCTTCTGGACTCATTTGTAGGCGCTTTATAAGGTTTACCTTTGCTTGAGGCAAAGTCCACGCATGGTAGTGAATACCTATATCTGATTCCATCATCGCAAGCATCAATGTTTTATCTTTATTAGACATATCCATAGCGCTCGCCATTGCAGGTAAGTCTTGATAGTTAGCCTGCCAATCTAAGCCTTCTATTAATTTTTCATCAGATAAATACTGAACTAAAAACGATTTTTGGTGAGAAGTTGGCAGCTTACTGTCGAATGCAACACGATCTAATACTTTTATTTTTTCGTTTAAAAGAGTAACCCATTCTAACGGTGAATGTACTTCGCCACTAAAGTAATTAAGTTTGCTCTGATACCACTGAGTGCCATTTGGCAGACCTCTTAGACCCACACTTCCTCTTGGCTTATAACTAGCTAAATAATCGCTAAAAGCTCTTATATGGCTTTTAAGCGCTGGTTGAACATGGTTACTTGCTATCGCACTTAATACATAGCTTTGTAACAATGTAAGTTCAACCTTGTTCAGCTTTAAATTGCTTTGTTGAGCACTGTCTAGGGTATCTTGGGTTAACTTGAGCCAAGTAATAACATTATCCGGTGTGTTTTTTGAGCCTTCAAAAGCGAGCATGTTTTCTAAAACATTTACTTGGGCTGGCCAATTAAAGTAGCGTTCAGGGAAACGCTCTGCAATTACCAAATAGTTTACTTGCGCAATTTGATTTAGATTAAGCTCCATACCCATTAGGCTCTGATAAATAGTATGGCGTTTTGTTAAGTAAGCATCAGAGAAAACCAATTGATCTTTTTCAATGTTATTGCCTTTAGTAGCACCTGTTTGTACAAGCGCCATGTTTAAAGCTTTTAAAGCGACTTGTGCGTCCTCAAACGACTCATAAGGTTGAGGCTGCTTTGAACATGCAGCTAAAAATAGGCACAGTAGTGATGATAAAAAGAGCTTTTTATACATAGTAGTTCCAATAAAAAAAGCCCCAGAGGGGCTTTTTATAAGTTGCTTAAGCTAATTAAAATTAAATTTTAACACCGTTGCGAGCGGCTTTATCTTTAATATATGTAGACCAACCTTTTGCAAACTTACGTGTGCGAGGGTCATCCATAGCTTTAGTAATTGCAGCATATGCTTGCTTATACTTACCTTGGTAGTAATACGCTTCAGCTAAATCTGAATAAATTGTGCCTTTTTTGTCAGAGCCAAGCTCTAATGCTTTGTTCAAGCGAACAATAGCAGCACTGAATTTTTCAGATTGTAAAAGTAATGAACCTGCTTTGCGGTAAAGCTCAGCGTCGTCATCAAATTTAGCAGCATCTTCGTAGTACTTAGCAGCTTTTTCTAAATCTTTAGAACGATGGTAATTACTCGCAATCGCGCTAACATTCTGCTTTGTACGTTTTACTTTTTCACTCTTAATGGCCTTTTCTAGCGTTACAGCTGCTTTATAAGGGATCTCATTTAGAGAGTAAAAGTTAGATAAGACTTTATACTCAACTTCATTTTCAAAGTAACCATTCTTGTATGCAACTTCCATAGTTGCTAAACCTTTAGAATAATCTTCAGTTTGTAGGTAATACTTACCTAAGCTAACCCAAGCTTTTTTATCATCAGGCCATACACGAACAATTTCTTCGCCAATTTTAACCATGTTTGCATAATCTTTAAGCTCAAAGTATGCGCCAAGTTTTAATTGGTAAGGGCCTTTGTTAGGCTCTTTTTGAAGTTTTATTGCCTTATCTGCTGGTTCAAAAACATCACGGTATTGCTCTAACTGATAGTTAGCTTGAGCAATACGTGTATAAACCGTAGGGTCCTCTTCACCGGTAAAGTCCATCCAAGCTACATATGCTTTTTTAGCTTCTTGGAACTTTTCTGTACCAGCGTATAAGTCACCTAACAACTTAAGAGTTTGTTCTTGATCAGCAAAGTTTAAAACATCAGGTGCAACGGCTTGCTTAGAGTACTTGATCGCTTCGTCATACTTTTCTTTTTGAGCGTACATGCTACCTAAGTAACGATTTACGGTCGCTTTATCAAAGTCATTCGAAGGCTCGATTTCTCTAAGCAAAACAATTGCTTCATCAACTTTTTCTTCGTTGTACAAATCAAATGCTTTAATTACTTTTTTACCAGTACGCTCGCCCATGATTTTAGTTTTTGCTTTTTTACGCTCTTCAATCTTTGCGTAATCCGGCGCTGCTAAAACAGATGCACTTAAAGTAGCACCCGACACAGACATAAGAATTGCAAGAGCAGTTACTTTAGAAAAATTTCTCATTACTCGCCTCCTTAATTGCCTTGGTTAAGTTTAAAGTCTAATTGAACTTGTAAACCTGGTTGTTTCTGTGGTTTTCCGTCAATGATCTTAGGACGGTACTTCCACTTACGCAGTGCACGTTTAGCTTCACGGTCAAAGATACGTTTCGGATCTGCGTCAATTACTTCAACGTCAGTTACTCCACCTAGCTCATCAATTGTGAATGAAAGTTGAACCCAACCTTCTTTACCATCACGTGCTGCTTGCGTTGGATATTTTGGTTCTATACGAACGATAGGTGTCGCATCACCATCTCGTCCAAATGCACCAGGACCACTTAGTCCACCTGCCGAACTACCAACATCAATGCTTCCCATATTAAATGACATAGCACCAGGATTTGGATTATTATTTTCCGGCTGTGGCGGCTGCGGTTTAGGCGGCTGCTTTGGCGGTGGCGGAGGAGGAGGCGGTACACGCTTCCTCTCCTGCACCTTAGATTCAGGCGGATTCGTCATTATTTCGACTATGATCTGCTCTTTTTGTTCCGTATTACGGTCAGCCCCACCAGAGATGAGGAATGCCATGAAGTAGAACAAGCCGAAAGTAACTGCCCCACCTGCAATCAGTGAAAACAGAAAACGAATCATTACTGATCTCCAGCTATTGAAATTCTCAGGTTATCACCCGTCGCTTTAATCTGGTCCATAACTTTAACCACTACGCCGTGTTTTGCTTCTTTATCAGCTTGCAAAATTACAACTTCAGTAGGTTGTTCTGCTAATAAACTTTCGATTTTTGCTGAAATACGTTCAACATCAACCTGCTGTTTATCAATCCAGATCTCGCCGTTACTACGAATAGCAATAAAAATGTTAGCATTTTTTTGCTTAGTAGCTTGAGCCGCTTTAGGTTTATTGACCTCGATACCAGCCTCTTTAACGAACGATGTAGTTACGATAAAGAAAATAAGCATGATAAATACGATGTCAAGCATTGGCGTCATATCAACCGCTGCTTCTTCTTCTTCACGAAAACGTTGTTTACGTGCCATATTTAATTCTCTCTCTAGTGATGAGGCATACTATCAATAAGTTTGGCTTTCACCATTTTAGCTTTTGTCTCAAGACGTGAGCTAAAAAATACTCCAGATAATGCCGCAACCATTCCAGCCATTGTTGGGATTGTTGCCATTGAAATACCTGATGCCATTAAACGTGCGTTACCCGTACCCTGGTTGGCCATGGTTTCAAAAACCGAGATCATACCAGTAACAGTACCAAGTAAGCCTATTAAAGGACAAACAGCTACTAATGTCTTAATCAACAACATACGCTGATCTAATTTTTCAGACGCTTCAGAAATCCATGCTTCACGGATTCTGTGTGCGTACCAAGACGTAGTGTCTTGGCGGGCATCCCACTTTGCTACAATTTCTTTCGCTGTGCGAGGAAATTCTGCAAGTAGGAACCAATAGCGCTCAATCATTAAAACCCACATAAGAAAGAGTGCTATCGCGACCACGTATAAAACCTGGCCGCCTGTGCCAACAAAATCCCTGATAGATTCCCATATCTCCATCAGGACTAGCATTAGGCTTTCTCCTTCTCCGCGTGAGTAGCAACGATACCCGCGCTTTGCTCATCAAGGATGTGTAATACCGACTTACTACGACCAGCTACAAGAGCATGAAGTAGAATTAGTGGTAATGCAGCAATTAGACCTAGCGCTGTAGTTACAAGTGCTAGAGAGATGTTACCTGCCATGATCTTCGGATCACCCGTACCGAACAATGTGATTGTTTGGAACGTTAAGATCATACCGATTACTGTACCTAGTAGACCTAGTAACGGTGCGATTGCAGCAAGAATCTTAATTATATTGATACCAGCTTCAATGCGTGGCGTTTCACGTAGAATCGCTTCATCAAGTTTAAGCTCAAGGTTTTCAACATCTTGGTTCTTGTTGTCATGGTACACTTTAAGAATACGACCCAGTGGGTTATTTGTATTCGGTGTAGCAACATTTTTAAGCTGGCTCTTAATCTTACTAGTAGTAAGTGTAAGGTCAACAAAGCGGATTAGAGTAATTAGCATACCTAGGCCAAGTAAAGCCGTGATGATATAACCAACTACGCCACCTTGATGGAAGTATTCCATAAGGGTCGCTTTTTGAGTGTTGATACGTAAGATAGCACCACGAGTCGGATCTATGTAAACACCAGCGTAGTTATCTGGTGATGTATTTTCTAGAGCCGTGATACCGTCTAAGATATAACCGTCTGGTTGCTTACCTAGAGGCTGGATAGACTTAGTCTCTGGTGAATAAATTAAGTAACCATCGTCTGTAACTAAGTTAAAGTTACCGATACGTGTTACTTTTTTCATTGACGGGTTACCGTCAAGACCAGCAACTTCAGTTTCAAAAGTTGAAACTTTAGCTGATTCTGTCATTTCAGTTTGAAGTGAAATCCAAAGTTCTTCAAGTTCGCGAACTGTAGGAAGTTCTTTAGCAGCGGCTAACGAACGTAAGATTTCAGCACGACCTGGTTTTTCAGCACTAACTAGTGACGCTTCGATAGAACCGATAGCATCTTGAGCTGCACGACGTACAACACCAAACATCTCACCTAAAGTACCTTGGGCACTTTGAAGAGCTGCTTCTTTTTCAGCTAGCGTATTTTCGTTTTGTGCATATTGCTTAGCTAAGCTTTCACCACGAGACTTCTCAGAAGCAAGTTGGCTTTTAGCTTTGTTAAGTAATGCTTGCTTGTCAGCACGTTCTGATAAGAACTCTTGCTCACGTTGCTTATTGATTTTACCTTCAGAGATACGCTCTTGCTTTACTTGCTCAAGAATTTTATCTAGAGCTCCAGTATTTGCATGTGCATTAAGCGCGGTACCTGCAGAAACAGTTAGTACTGCTGCAACAGCAAAACCTTTAAATAGTTTCTTCATTATTGATTACTCCGCGCCAAAGATAGGTAGTTTAACAAGTTCTAATGTCGCTTGCTTACGCGCCATACGAATAACTTCTTTAACAGGTTTTAGGTATTCTTCGCCTAATGCTTTCCACTGTTTAGTGTTGTTATCCCACACCCAAGCATGTTTCAAGTCAAAAGACTGAGCAACGTAAGTGATACGACCTAACTGACCGATATCAACGTTAATGCTTTTACCATCAACTTCTAGAGTACCTTGTGAAGCAGATACAAGAGAGCTGTATGCTGTTTCAATAGTGTAAGCTTCAAGTACTTGACGGAATTTTTCAGACGTCGTTACAGACGCAGAAACCATGATCTCACGTAGTCTTTCAACACGTCCTAAACGCGTTTCAAGATTAAATGGAACGTCCGCTTTGATGAATTGCTCAAGCGTATCGATCATGCGATACATCAAAGGCACAACGTTTTGTTTAGTGTTATCAATAGTCGCGATTTGACGATCAAACGATTCAATTGAAGCGTTTTGGCTATCAACCAAGCGCGACACGTGATCGTTATACACTTTCATAAGTTCAGTCTCATCAACAACGCTACGGTACTCAGCGATTAGCTCCTGAGTTTGACCATATACATTGTCAATTTTAGTTTGAGACTTAACCGCAGCCTTTTGAATTTGTTGACCTGCTTTTTGCACGTCATTCAAAGGATCTGCAATCACATTGCTGCTTGCAAATGCAAATGCGCCAACCAACGCAGTTGCTACAAGACTCTTTCTGATTTTAACAGACATAGTTCCCAACCAATTAAGTAATGTTACTTTTATAATTTAATTATCCTCCGAGGAGAACAACCCTGATATCTTTTAATAGATATCAACCTTCCAATAATGCTAAATGCAATTAGCGCTGTCAACTTGATGTTTACTAATCTCAGTAAATAAATAGCTAAGTTAATGCTTAAACGAAAGTACCAGCCCACAACAGTTAACATTATTGCAACGAAGCTTTTTCTTAATATTTCTATTAAAGCCTTTTAAGGGGTGTATTTATTCGCATTGCACTGACATAAAACAACATTATTGCAACATTTAGCTAAAGCTGAATTCGCACTGAAAAAAAACTAAAAAAAATATAAATTGATATAACAAAAGTTATTTTTTACACGATTTTATCGTGTTTTATCACCTCAGTTACACTTCATCTGAAAAAACAAACCATTTGTCGCACAAAAAAACAACACTGGATAATATTTAATATCGGATACTCACGCTTTATATACGTTACTTTTAAAACTATTTTAAAACGTGTTTTTCCATAAATAGTAATAATAAACTCAACAATGCATTTCTTTTAGCAGCATAAAAGCTTTTGATAATTAAACAGGTTGTATTTACCGCTTTAAAGTATTCTTTAATACTATTTTAACGTTAAGGTTAATTCAGTAATTAAGTTAATCATGAAGAGTTACCCTACTTTATTAGTAATACACTATAAATGAAGCTTTACGTTCACATAATAAAGTAATAGAAGCACCTAGAAGCCCTTATCAATGAGTAGCCTTCGTCACACAGAGTAAGCTTGAAACAGAATTTGCATGGATTGATATTGAGCATCGATTTTATTTAAGCTGGTATCAGGCCCATTGAATAAATTCTTATGAATGGTTTTTAAAAGTATTAGAGGATTGTTTTGTCCGTTAGATTATTAGTTGTTTAGCTTTGCAAAGATAGAATGTTTGAGTAGTTTTTTAAGTTTAAAAAAAGGAGAATTTGAGGTATGAAATAAATAGATTTAAGGAAGGGGAATTATGGTGAAACAGAAACCTGCTTCACCAAGATGAACTAGAGTTCACATAATAAATTATGCTGCTTCTACGTTCTCAGCTTCAGGGCCTTTTTGACCTTGTTTGATGCTGAATGTCACTGCTTGACCTTCGCTAAGAGTGCGAAAACCAGAACCAGTGATTGCGCTGAAATGTACAAACACGTCAGGACCATTTTCTTGTTCAATGAAACCAAAGCCTTTAGCTTCGTTGAAAAACTTTACTTTACCAGTAACCGACATACTAAATTTTCCTGTAAGTCAATAATTAAAATTCAGCCATATTATTATGGCAATATCCTCCCTGAGTCAATGCTCAAAAATATGGAGGTACAGTACAGGAACAAGTAATAACCTAACCGGTAACCTTAAACGCAGCACAATATCCGTAAATTCAATACATAAAAACTCAAAGCAAGGTAAGATTAACACATTATATTTTTTTTCGCTCTATTAATTAGGAATTATTTCTTAAAAATATAAATTTGTTTTAAATCGCCTTTAACTGACTAATTTACAAGCAAAAACTATAAGTATTATTGTAATATTTATTGCTGTAAGCGAGATCAAAAGCCACCTACAACCACCCTGTCATCGAATTACGCCTCAATAATATCAAAAGCACAAACAAAAAAGCCGCATTAAAAATTAAGCGGCTTTAGATTTAAATATATTATTGGTTATTCGACAGACCAATCCATTGTATTTTCAGCTTTTATAGGCACAACTTCAGAGTCGCCCAATGTATAACTTGCAGGTACTTTCCACGGCTTTCTTTGTAATGTAATTGTATCTGTATTACGCGGCAATTCGTAAAAATCAGGGCCAAAGTGGCTTGCAAACCCTTCAAGCATGTCCAAAGCTCCTGCATCCTCAAATGCTTCAGCATATAATTCAATAGCGGCATGAGCCGTGTATGCACCAGCACACCCACAAGCAGCTTCTTTTTTATCTTTATAATGTGGTGCAGAGTCAGTTCCTAAAAAGAATTTTTTATTTCCACTTATTGCTGCAGCCATTAATGCTTGCTGGTGAATGTTACGCTTGAGAATTGGTAAACAGTAATAATGTGGGCGAATTCCACCCGCTAACATATGATTGCGGTTATAAAGCAAATGATGCGCTGTAATTGTTGCCGCTACATTGCTAGGTGCATTAACAACAAACTCTACTGCATCTTTAGTCGTAATATGCTCGAGTACAATTTTAAGCTCAGGAAAGTCATTTACTACATCTCCTAAAATTGTATCCAGAAATACTTTTTCACGGTCAAAAATATCAATCGACGAATCTGTCACTTCCCCATGCACTAACAGCAACATGCCTACTTCTTGCATTGCTTTTAAAACTGGATAAATATTTTTTACTGATGTAACACCCGAGTCAGAATTAGTGGTAGCGCCAGCAGGGTAAAGCTTAGCTGCTACTATTTTACCTGTCGCTTTAGCTTTTATTATTTCATCTGGTGTAGTTTTATCCGTGAGATACAAAACCATTAATGGCTCAAAGTTGCCTTGTGGATTTGCAGACATAATGCGTTCTCTGTACGACAATGCCGTATCTGTGCACGTTGCTGGCGGAACAAGGTTTGGCATAACAATAGCGCGGCCCATGTATCTGCTAATATCGCGTACAGTGTCTTTTAACTGGTCACCATCACGTAAATGTACATGCCAGTCATCAGGGCGAGTGATAGTAAGGGTTGTTACAGAGTTTGTATTATTACTTGTCATTACTTTGTTCCACGGCTGAATTTATCCGATCATAGGCATATGATGTTTTCGAGTAAAGATTTTATTAAAAATAAAGTTTTTATATGGATAAAATTACTGAGGTACTATTTAAAGCACAATGAGCAAATTCAATGTTATTAGCTTATTGTAATGATTTATGATTAATTAAAACTCGCTATATTAAAACTTTACAGTGTATGAAACCACTCATCGCTTTAATTTGTACAAAAACCCAAAATTAGGTTAACTTAACTGCGAATTTAAAAATAAAAAGAACAATATAAATTGCCTATGTCTTATAAAACTGATGCTACTAGAGCGCTTGAGATAAAAACTGATCAACTAAGTATCATTAATCAATTTTCATCTAGCCTATTGCAACTAGACACACTAGACGAGCTATTTGAGTATGTTACAACGCACGTTGTTAACCGTTTAGGATTTGTTGATTGCGTTATTTACCTTGCCGATAACAATGCTTATACATTAAATCAAGTTGCATCGATGGGTATTGCTCACGCCCGTGATAAATATCAAGCCGAACGTAAAGTAATACGTTTTAGTGAAGGAATTACTGGGGCTGTAGCCACAACTGGTAAAGCCGTAGTTATCGATGATGTAACAAAAGATAGCCGTTATATCGCAGATGAGCGCCCTGCCCAATCAGAACTATGCGTCCCTCTTATATATAAAGAACAAGTTTTAGGTGTTATTGATTGTGAGCACCCTATTAAAGGCTACTTTACAAACGCACACCTTGAAATTCTTACAACAGTTGCCCACTTACTCAGTGCTAAAATTAACCAGGTAAATACGGTAAATAACTTACAAAAAACAGTTGAGCAACTTAACAACGCACAAAAATTAGAAAATAGCTTATTACAAATAGCCAACCTAACCTACAAAGCTAACGACTTAGATACCTTCTTTGAAGCCTTGCATTCAATTATCAATAACTTACTTCGTGCTGATAACTTTTTTATCGCTTTATATGACAAAAAAGTAGATATACTTGACCTTGTTTATATAGTCGAAGAAGGCATAAACACCAAAACACATCAAAAAATATCTAAAGAACAGCTAAAAGACACTGCTTCATATTACCTACTGCAAACAGAGCAAACCTTATTACTCAATAAAGATGCCTTTCAAAGTCATATAGATAACGGTGATTTTAAAATGGTAGGCAGACAATCAGAGTCTTGGTTGGGTGTTCCATTTAAAACAAGTGATCGTATAAGCGGTGTTATTGTTGTACAAAGCTACGATAAAACACTGCAATACAACGAACACGACAGCGCTCTTCTAACTTACGTAAGTCGCCAAATAAGTATGGCAATTGATAGACAACTAGCCCGACAAGAGCTCGAGCATAAAGCATTGCATGACGAGCTTACCGGCCTTGCTAACCGCTCATTACTCATTGAGAGAATAAAGCATGCTATTTTACGTTTAACGCGTGCTAAAAAGAGTACTAGCCATGCCCTGTTGTATCTAGACTTTGACCGTTTTAAAAGTATTAATGATTCGCTCGGGCATGAAGTTGGGGACCACTTCCTTATAAAAATATGCGACTTGATTAAAGGTACAGTACGAAGCACGGATACATTTGCACGTTTAGGCGGCGATGAATTTGCAATTTTTATGGAAAACATCACGCATAAAAACCAAGTTAATGAAGCTTTAAACCGCATTAAAAACGCATTATCAAAACCTTTAAATATAGATAACCACTTACTCCAAGCATCAACGAGTATTGGGGTTGCCTATACAGATAACGTAAACGACAAAGCTTATATATTACTGCAACAAGCTGATGCTGCTATGTATGAAGCAAAATCCACCGGACGTGGTCAGGTAAAGTTTTTTAATAACACGATGCGTAAAAAACTTAAAACCCATGCCGATATAGAAAACGACTTACAACACGGTATTGAACACAACGAGTTTGAACTCTATTTTCAGCCAATTTTTACAATTAATACCAGTGAAGTTATCGGCTTTGAAGCACTTGTTCGTTGGCACCACCCTACAAAAGGGTTTGTACCCCCTAATGACTTTATACCGATAGCTGAAACTACAGGGCAAATTATAAATCTTGATTTACATTTACTTGATTTGGCGGCCCAGCATATTTCAAATTGGCACCAACAAGGCCATCGCTTTTTAAAAGTCACCGTTAACGTATCGTCACGACACTTTGCAAGCCTCGATTTTGTAGCGCAAATACATTCCATTTATAATAAGTACCAATTACCTCTAGGTTCTTTATGCTTAGAAATTACCGAATCTGGCTTAATAGAAAATCTAGAACTCGCCACTCAAATAATTGAAGGTCTTTCACCTTTAAAAGTAAAATTATGCCTTGATGATTTTGGAACAGGTTATTCAGCACTAGGCTACTTGCACCAACTGCCTATTCATATTTTAAAAATAGATAAAAGCTTTATTGACCATCTACAGGATTCTACTAACCCACTTGTTGAAGCCATTTTATCACTTGCGCAATCATTAAAACTTGAAGTTGTAGCTGAAGGAATAGAAACAGTTGAGCAATTAACTATTTTGCAATCCACCGCGTGCGACTATGGCCAAGGCTTTTTAAAATCAAAACCTGTTACTGCCAAAGAAGCCATATTACTAATTAATAAACCCTTATAAAAAGAGCCAGCGAGTAGGTCGCTGGCTTTGGTACTACGCATATACTCACCCATTGAGCTAAACTTAAGCTATAAGGCAAAACGACTCTAGCTTTTAAACCACAATCTAAATTATGCATTCAACAAATCTCACCTCATACCGTTATCAACATGGTTAAAACTCACGCTGAGCTAAAATACACAGCAATCGTTATATTTAAAATACAACATGAAGCAAACTCATCTAAAACTCATCAAACCAGTTTTAAAATGACTTTTATCATTACCAACTCTAATATTTTCGAGATTCATAGCGATAAATTGCAATAAAATGCATTATTTTAGCCATCTAGACGTTGAAACGTTTTTTGTATAGGCGTAGTATGTAATTAATCTGAGCTGAACTCACTTTTCCCATGAGAATTTTTAAAGATGATTGGTATTAAACATTTAAAAACCATAGCAACCCTAAAAGAAACAGGATCTTTGGTTAATACAGCACGAGAGTTATTTTTGACACAATCTGCTTTATCTCATCAAATCAAAGATTTAGAGAATAAATTGGATTGCCAATTATTTGAGCGTAAAACTCAACCAGTCCGCTTTACCCCTCAAGGAATGCTATTACTTGAATTAGCTCACGAAATATTGCCAAAAATGGAAGCGACTAAATGTCGTTTAAAAGAAAGCTTAAACCAGCCTATTTCTCAACTGCGTTTAAGTGTGGAATGCCATGCATGTTTTCATTGGTTATTACCTACTATTAAAGAATTTAATAACTTTTGGCCTGATATAAAAATTGATTATGAACGTGGCTTTAGTTACGACGCTATTCCTGACTTACTAAGCGATGAGCTCGATTTAGTTTTAACGTCTGACATACGCGAACCCGACATATTAGAATACGCGCACTTATTTGATTTTAAATTGAAGCTTATTGTGGCGCCGGATCATGAACTTGCTAAAAAAGCGTATGTAACAGCGCTTGATTTAAAAAACGAAACTATTATTTCATACCCTATACCGCGTGAACGCCAAGATATATTTAAGCATTTCATTCAGAATGCTCGTTTTGACGGTACATTAAAAACGGTTGACCAAGGACTACTTATTTTTCAACTAGTAAGTGCTGGAATGGGCGTTGCCGCTTTACCTGATTGGCTAGTTACACCTTATGAAAGCCAAGGCTTAATTAAATCAATTCCTTTGGGCGCTCTTGGTCTTACTCGCCCTATGTATTTAGCGATGAAAAAAGACATGAAAGATAACCCTGTTTATCGTCACTTTTTAAATACCTGTAAGCTAAATAACGGTCGATAATCATCAATATAATAAGTAATATCGCTGTAATTAACTCTACAGCGTTTAACTCTTATGTTTGTTATTAAAAAAATGATTGGTGGTTTACTTATGCCACTGCCTCTATTTGGTTTATTTGCATGCCTGCTCCTACTGGCACTTAAAGGCCGCAAATCAGCTCTCTTCTTGTCTACTTTAAGCTTAATTGTATTACTTGCATTGAGCACACCCTTTATCGCCAATTTAATTATCCAAAATAATGAACCTGCGTCGCTTGCGTTTAATACTCTAAAGCATCCAAAAATAGACAAAATAGTTGTACTAGGTTGCGATATAAACCCAAATCCTGCACTCAGTGCTAATAATCAATTAGGTAATTGTGCGCTAACGCGCTTGGTAGAAGGTGTAAAACTGGCAAAGCACTACCCTAACGCAGAGCTTATAGTTTCAGGCGGGGGTTATAAAAATACCACTAATAGCGGGCTTATGTATCAAACGGCAATTAGTTTAGGCGTTAATAAGAGCCGTATTTTCCAAAATCCAAAAGCAATGGACACAGGTGAAGAAGCTAAATTACTGGCATCAAAATTAGTCGACTTTAAAGTTGCACTAGTAACATCTGTACTGCACATGCCCCGTGCCAAAGACTTATTTAATGCTCAAGGTATTGAAGTCATAACCGCAGCCACTGATTATCATAATTTTGCTGCACTTCCATGGAGCAAGCAGTTTATTCCCAATGCTCATGCCTTACTTGTGGTTACGCAATACAGTCACGAAGTAGTAGGAAATATATGGATAAGTTTGCGCCGCTGGATAGATCCAGAGGCGCTGTAACTTATATAGCCTAATTAAACTGGGTTATCTATGTCTATAAATGTCACATCAAAACCATGCTCTTGAGCAAGTAACTCACCTAGTGCTTTTACACCATAGCGCTCTGTTGCATGATGCCCGGCTGCAAAAAAATCAATGTTTTGCTCACGAGAACTATGAATTGTCTGCTCCGATGCTTCACCCGTTAAATAAGCATCAATGCCTTGCTCTGCTGCTAAGTCAATATATCCTTGCCCACCACCAGTACACAGTGCAATGGTTTCTATTTTAGCTGAGCGTACTAAGCTTGTGAGCGGGGTTCGATTAAGCACTTTTGCAATTTTATCTGCAAAATCTTCACCACTTAATGGTGTTTTTAAACGCCCTTTCATTGCTACGCTATTTGAAGTTGGCTCTAGCCCTGTTTCAATTTCAATATCTAATAACTTTGCAAGTTGTGCGTTATTGCCAACTGCTGGATGAATATCGAGTGGTAAGTGATAGCCGAATAAATTAATATCGTTTGCTAGTAGTGCGCCTATGCGACACTTTTTCATACCCGTTATTGGTTGAGATTCCCCTTTCCAAAAAAAACCATGATGAACCAAAATAGCATCTGCTTGTTGCTCAATGGCAGCTTCTATTAAAGCTTGACTTGCGGTTACACCCGTCACAATTTTTTTAATTTCGTTTTTACCTTCGACCTGTAAGCCATTTGGGCAAAAATCTTTTATTAAATGAGGTTTCAAAATGTCATTTAGGAGTTGGTTAAATTCTCTACGTTGCATACAACTTACCTTACTTAGCACTGAATTTTGTGCAAATTTTGGCGTTTATAGGCCTAAAATGGAAGGAAAATCGCAAAAAATTGAAAAACTGTTTTAAAATAGGTATAAATACCTCTTCTTTATCTGTGTTCACAACGTATAGGGTCTCTGATGAGCAAACTAGACAAAACAGAAGTGTTATCTGCCTTTGAAGCAGCGTACGAAACTGCCAATGGTAAAAAACCTGAAATCACAACCAAACCTGGTTGGTACAGCATTGATGGCGGTAAAAATTTACGCCTAGCTGACGTAGCAGAGCTTACTAAAAAATTAAACTCTGGTAAAACAACTAAAACGAAAAAACCAAAAGCAGCTGCTCCTGTTAAAGCACAGAAAAAAGCGCCATTCACTGTTGTTACCGAAAATGAAGAAGGTTACACAGCGGAAGAACTTTGGATTGTAATTTTAGCTCGTAAAGATCATGACTGTCGCTTACCGCGCGGTGTTGTTTAATCAACATTTATGATTTTTAAAAGAAACCGCGTTAAGCGGTTTTTTTATATCCGTTATTTGCCAAAAATATAAAGCTTTATAAATTGGGTAAGGCTAAAAAAAGCGGTTATGTAGCCGCTTTAAAAAGTTTAAAATAAATTACAGTTCTTCAAAATAAAGTGGTTCGCGTTCTTTTTTACCCACTTCATTCATTGTCTCTGCATTGAATAGTCGACCATTGATCATGGTGTAATCTACTTTATCCGAATCTCGAATATTTTTAAGCGGATCGCCATCTATAACCATTAAATCAGCCAGCTTGCCCACTTCAAGCGAGCCTACGTTTTTATCAAGTCCTAAATACTTAGCCGGATCGAGTGTTGATGCACGTATTGCCTCAAGCGGTGTCATTCCGCCCTGTGCAAACATCCACATCTCCCAGTGTGCACCTAAGCCTTCACGCTGACCGTGAGCACCTAAGTTAACTAATACACCTAGGTCTTGCAGCTCAGCAGCAACGCGTGCGTTATTAAAGTGATTATAGTGATGATCGGGCGCTTTAATGCGGCGCATAGAGCGTGGTAATAATTGATTTTTAGGCACAAATTTACTTAAACGTGGATGATTCCACACATCAGTTTTATCGTACCAGTAGTTCTCACCCCAAATGCCACCATAAGCCACTACAAGTGTTGGTGTGTAACCTACATCACTTTGCGACCATAACTGCTTTATATCGTCATATATGTGCTCTACAGGGATTGAATGCTCAATACCTGTGTGTCCATCTATAATCATACTTAAGTTATGTTGTAATAATGAGCCGCCTTCAGGGACAACCATCATTTCAAGCATCCGACCTGCTTCAATAACTTGTTGGCGCTGCTCTCGGCGTGGCTGGTTATACGATTTAACACTAAACGCCCCTACTTTTTTAAGGCGCTCTAAATGAAATTTAGCATCGTCTAACGAGTCAATATGCGACGTATAACCTGGCATATTTGCGCCATATAAAATAGTACCCGTTGAGAAAATACGCGGGCCAACAATCATGCCTGCCTTTTGCATTTCGCTTGCGGTAAATATTTCTGAGGTATCATTTGATGGATCGTGAATTGTAGTTACACCCAGCGCTAAACCTGCAAAGTTTTTCCAGTTTTGCTCAGGTATAATTTCACCGCTTGCTTGCGAGCCATGTGCATGAGCATCAACAATACCAGGCATAATAGTTTTACCTGTTACATCAATAACCTCAGCACCTTTAGGGATGCTTATATCGCTTGCTGTACCAATTGCTTTAATATGCTTGCCATCAGTGATAATTACACCATTTTCAATAACCTTTTCGCCATCCATAGTAATAATTTTTGCACCAGTGAGCGCAATCATGCCTTTAGGCTCTGCCATTTTTTTACTGAAACCGATATTATCGCCACTTTTCACTTTAAAGTCGGCATCCTCAGCTTTGTTAATGGCAAACATCCCTTCAAGGCTTGCATGATAAAGCTCAGGCCCTAATGTCCAGTAAAGTTTGTTGCTCTTAGCACTCCAGCTAATGTTTTCACCAGCACGTACCGATAACTGCTCTATTGGGAATTGACTGTCTTTAGGCCCAATATTAATTGTTTTACCACTTTGAACAAACGGCGTTACAAATACTTTAAATCGCTCAGCAAAAGCGAGGTATTGCCCATCTGGTGATACTCTAAATTCTGTCGCATGTTCTGACTCGTACAGTTTGCGAACTTTTTTACTTTCAAGCTCAACTACGCTAAGCGTTGGTTTTGGCCAAGGACTCATTATAAAAACGCGATCGCTTGCATCTCCAAATTGTGGTTGATAACCACTTTTTGAAATAAGTTCACTTTTACCGCCTTTAGCGCTTACGCTATAAACCCCCGGATTAAGTGACCACTTAGGGTTTAAAATATTGCCGCCAGTAGCTTTTCGATAAACAACCGTTTTACCATCTGGGCTAAACGTTGGCTCTACATATTTACCAGGCTCTTTAGTTATTGTATCGCCACGGCCACTGCGCGCAGACACCACTCTTACAGACCCTTGTTTGTTATCATCCCATGTGGTGTAAACTATTTTTTTACCATCGCGAGAGTACTGTGGAAATAATTCGTAATGATCAGTTTGCTTTGTTAAACGCTTAATTTTACCCGACTCTAAATCACGTTTATAAATATGCCCAAGCGCTTCAAAAATTGCCGTTTCGCCATCTGGGCTTACTTGCACATTACGCAGCATTTTTACATCAAACTCATCAGTATCTAAGTTTTGTGTAAAGCGCACCGCTTTTTGAATTTTTTTACTTGTTTGCACTTTAAAAGGAATGGTTTTAACAGATCTGTCTGCAACATCTAGCTTGTGAATTGTGCCACCAGCCCAAAATACCAGTTCTTCATTATCGGGTGTCCATGCAATAGTTGGGTATACACCATGAATAGCCCATGTTTCTTGCATATCTCGCTCAAGCTTATCGTAAAGCTTAGTGTGCTCACCGCTGGTTAAGTCATATAAATAAAGACTAGTTTGAAAATCATCACGCTTTATATACGCCAGTTTTTTTCCATCAGGTGACGGTGTAGGCCTAATAGCACCGCCCATCGTATCGATTATGGTTTCAATTTCACCCGTTTCACGGTCGTAGCGCTTAATTTTATAAATACCCGCTACAGAATCTTTTGAATAATGAAAGGTTTTACCGGGTGTTGCATCATGCGAAAAGTATACATAACGACCATCCGGTGAAAACATTGGCTCACCTAAATCTTTTTGATCGTTCTCGCGTTTTGTAAGCTGTACGCCCTTGCCACCCGCTTTGTGATACAACCACACTTCACCTGCTCCCAATGAGCGGCTAGCTGTAAAGTGTTTACGCGCAACTAAGTAGTCGCCATCAGGACTCCATGCAGGACTATTTAATAACCTAAAGGTTTCATCGGTAACAGCGTGTTGATTTTCGCCATTTAAGTCCATTATCCAAATGTTATCGCCGCCACCTTGGTCGGAGGTAAACGCAATACTTTTGCCGTTAGGACTAAAGCGTGGTTGCATTTGCCATGCAATATCAGAGGTGAGCTTTGTAGCTGTACCACCACTCATTGGCATAGTGTAAATATCGCCAAGTAAGTCAAACACCACAGTTTTACCATCAGGGCTAATATCTATATTCATCCATGTGCCTTGCTCAACGCTAATTGCAGCGTCAACAAATTGCCCTTTTGGTGAATCTACTTGCCATTTTTGTTCGTCTTTTTCAGCGGCATTTACCTGCCCTATCGCTAATGACACCGACAGCGCCAATACTGTATGAAGCATTTTTTTCATGCGTTTCTCGCTTGTTATTGTTGCAGTAAAAACTATTTCACATGATTGCAACAAAAACAAACGCAACTTGCCAGCGTTATATGATAAAGCGCGGTTTATGTAGGTTTAATGCCAAACAATAGGGTCAAATTGATAGTAATTAACTAGCATACTATAAATTTCAGGATCGTATCGGCGAAGCTCTGCGGGTTTTTCGAGGAAGGTTTCGGTGAGTACAGCAAAAAACTCAGCTTCATTAGTTGCGCCATAGCTGTGAATAACGTGTGGCATGCTATAAGCAACATGGCTTTTTAACTGGGTGAAAGCACGGCTAAATACTCGGCTCCACTCTTTGTAATCTGCTGAGCTTTTTAAAATGGGTGTGCCCGTTGTTTTACCTGTTTCTTGATCGAGTTGATGCGCAAACTCATGAAAAACTAAATTATGTCCATCACTTGGCAAGCGGTTACCTTCAAGCACGTCATGCCAACTGAGTACTAGTGTGCCGCCAGGCCATGACTCGCCTAGTCTTACCGTATTATGGTAACTCACAAGTCCTGCACTATCGCGAGTTGATTGCGGAGCATAATAAGCACTGGGGTATAATAAAATTTCTTTTACATTTCTATATAACGGCCACGGTTTATTAAGCACTAATACACACGCATCGGCGGCAACAATTAACTTCATTGCAGACGTTAGCCTTAAGCCATCACAACCAACGAAGCGTTTTTCGTTTAAAAACCACGTTATGTGTCGCTCTAACTTTTCTCTGTCAGCGTCGGTCATTTTTTTATAGATGGGCATGCAACGCAGTAAAATATCTTTTTGCTGCGAATTTAAAGCAAAGTCTTTATATTTACTGCGCCATAATCGGTTTTGAATTGATGGCCAACGCCAGAAAATCACCACAAAAAGAATTAAAACAACAATTAACAGTCCATTTATCATGGGGATTTCCTGAGCTGAGCTAAGGTATGGTATATAAATATGTCCAGCACACGTGCTTTTCAAGCATATAAGGTTATGTATTTGAATATAAAGTAATTCACATCGCATTGCTTATAGAATACTTAACCTGAACTTTGGTTAAGAGATTTACTAATGTATTGGATCATGGTGATATTTAAATTTATTTTCTCTAGCCAGAGATTTTTAGTGAAAACAAGGCGAATTTACGCGTCAATAGCGGGCCTATTGCAAGTAAATTCAACGCAGTTAGCGCTAAAAATAGCTGCTTGAGATAGATTTATTATCCAGAGTTCAGGTTAATTACTGCTTGCACTGCCGTTAAATGACGTGTTTAAAGTTAATTTTTGCAAAAGGAGTCAAATGTACCCTGCAATGTGTTTATAAATTTCGCTACGTGCAAACCATCCATTAATGAGTGGTGTACATCGATAGCTAAAGGTATTGTACCTGTGTGTTTATCAAACTGACCAAATACAAATTTAGGAATGCCTAAACTCTCCCCTTCACTAAATGCATGCGAAAACGCACTAAAATTCAGCCACGGCAAAACAGATATATGAATTAAGTCGGCCTGCCCTTCTGTTTGAGCAAATGCATCAGAAAATAACGGCTGTAATTTCGCTTTTTTGCTTACGTCACTTGCATGATTTGCAAACTCTTTAAAATCGCTTGCGCTGTTAAAATAACTAAAAACAAACGTATCGTTTTCAGACAACTCAACCACACTTGCGCGAACACTGTTAAGTAGCCATGGCTTACTATCTATTATACGTAGCATTATTGAATCGTACTCATGGCACGCTTTTAAGGTGCAATATACATATGCTTGAAAAAAAGAAAATTGATTGGTTTTGCAATAGTCGTAAAGTGCTTGAGCATCTAAATGCACACACACATTAAAATAAGGCTGAGAAAAGTGTTTAAATAATTCAAAGTGTTGCTTTCTAGGCCAATTATCTAAATCGATAGGCTGCATGAGAGAAGTTGAGGGAGTCATAATTTGCCGCACAAAATTAAAAATAAAGTGTACCGCTGTTCAGTAACAATTGCATTAACTTACAGATAAACAAAAGGTGTGCAATTGCACACCCTTATATAAATTAGAACTTAGATCACAGACCGTTTTTAATGATCTCTTGCGCTAATTCGTCAGCAATTAAATGCGTTGATTTTTGCTCTTTTTCGCTACGGGCAAAGATTTCAGTTAACGTATTAAAAATACCTTCAACATGTTTATTAGACGCTGCTGCACTGTAACCATCTGGCGCTGTTTCGTAATAAACATTAATAATACCACCGGCGTTAATTACGTAATCTGGTGCATATAAAATGCCTTTTTCACGAATAACTTCACCATGGCGAGATTCTGCCAGCTGATTATTAGCACAGCCTGCAATAATAGTCGCTTTTAAACGCGGTATAGTTAAATCGTTAATAGTTGCGCCTAGTGCACACGGTGCATAAACATCAACATCTAAGTCGTAAATGTCATCAATGCCAACCGCAGTTGCGCCAAAATCACTTACTACACGATCAATCGCGGCTTGGTTAATATCAGTTACAAACAACTCAGCGCCCGCATCATGTAAATGTTTACATAAACCATAAGCAACAGCACCTAGACCTTGCACAGCCACTTTCACACCTGCAAAATATTGATGGCCACGTTGATGCTCTAGCGCTGCTTTAATTCCTAAAAAAGTACCGTATGCTGTAAATGGCGATGGGTTACCGCTTTTACCTTCAAGGCCCAGTACGTAATTAGTTTCTTTATTCATAATAGCTACATCAGCACATGTGATGTTTACATCTTCTGCTGAGTAATAGCTGCCATTTAATCGCTCTAATTGACGACCAAATGCACGGAATAATTGCTCAGATTTAATTTCTTTCGCATTACCTATAATTACAGATTTACCGCCACCAAAGGGTAAGCGCGCAACTGCATTTTTATAAGTCATGCCCTTTGATAAACGTAGCACGTCATAAACAGCATCTTCGTCGTTTGCATAATCCCACATTCTACATCCGCCAACTGCAGGACCTAGGTTGGTATTATGTACAGCAATAATTGCTTTTAAACCCGACTCTTCATCAGAACAAAAAACCACTTGTTCATGGTTATCAAATTCAACTCGATTAAACACAGCCACTTAAAATACTCCGAAATAGTTAACCCGTGAGAGGGTATGCGCGCTGGAAATTGCCGAGACTTTATCACTTCATATACGTGTTCGCTATACTCACAGATGATAAAACCAATGAAAACATTAAGCTTAAATTAAATAACCTAATTATAACTTTTATATAGATAAAAAATTTACAAAACCGTCATTTTTAAGTTTTAAATACTATAAATATAAGAACCACACCGACTTACGTTTATGTGAACGTAATACAATTGTTGTATGTAAAGTTTAATATACAAGTGCTACCTGGCCGCTACGTACCGCTGCCTATAGGTTTCCAGTAAAAAGTAAGCTTTTTCGCAAACTGGTCAGAGCTGTAAACTTGCTAATAACTCTATTTAAAAAACAAAAAAGCGAGCACTAGGCTCGCTTTTTAAAAATACAAAACGTACGTTATTTTAGCTTGCTATCAAGCTCTTCAATTTTAGCTTTCCAGATAGCAGGGCCTTGTGTATGCGCATTGGCGCCTTCACTGTCTACTGCAACAGTCACTGGCATATCTTCTACTTCAAATTCGTAAATAGCTTCCATACCTAAATCTTCAAAAGCTACAACACGCGCTTTTTTAATCGCTTTAGATACTAAGTAAGCTGCGCCGCCTACAGCCATCAAATAAACAGATTTATGCTCTTTAATAGATTCAACCGTTGCAGGGCCACGTTCAGCTTTACCAATCATGCCTACAATGCCTGTTTTTTCTAGCATCATATCGGTAAATTTATCCATGCGAGTGGCTGTTGTAGGGCCAGCAGGACCTACTGCTTCATCGCGTACCGCATCCACAGGGCCTACGTAATAAATAAATTTATTATCAAAGTCTACGCCCTCAGGTAAACCTTCACCTGAGTTGATCATATCTTGCAAACGTTTATGCGCTGCATCACGACCTGTTAAAATAGTACCCGAAAGTAAAACGGTTTCACCCATTTTCCATTCTTGAACATCTTTTTTAGTCAGTGTATTTAAATCAACACGACGTGTGCCTTCGCCTACTTCAAATATTACTTGTGGCCAATCTTCTAGTTTAGGTGCTTTTAAATTAGCAGGGCCAGAACCGTCAAGCGTAAAATGTACATGGCGAGTTGCCGCACAATTTGGGATCATTACTACAGGTTTTGAAGCGGCATGCGTTGGTGCCGTTTTAATTTTAACATCAACAACCGTTGTTAAACCGCCTAAGCCTTGTGCGCCAATACCTAATTTATTAGCACGGTCAAAAATTTCTAAACGCAGTTTTTCTTCAGTTGTCTCTGCGCCGCGTTCCATTAATTCATGGATATCAACCGGATCCATTAACGACTCTTTAGCCATTACTGCTGCTTTTTCAGCCGTACCACCAATACCTATACCTAGCATGCCTGGCGGACACCAACCAGCACCCATTGTTGGTAGTGTTTTTTCTACCCATGCAGCAACATCATCTGACGGGTTTAACATAACCATTTTACTTTTGTTTTCAGAGCCGCCGCCTTTAGCCGCAACCATTACTTCTACTTTTCCACCCGCTACTAAATCAATATGCACAACCGAAGGCGTATTATCTTTAGTGTTTTTACGTGTGCCAGCAGGGTCTGCAACAATAGATGCACGTAAAGGGTTATCTGGATTTAAATATGCACGACGAGTACCTTCATCAACCATTTGTTGAACGGTTAAATCTGTTTTATCCCACTTAACATCCATACCTACTTTAACAAAACAGGTAATAATACCGGTGTCTTGGCAAAGTGGACGCTTGCCTTCAGCCGACATGCGTGAGTTAATTAAAATTTGTGCAATGGCGTCTTTAGCCGCTTTACTTTGTTCTTTGTTGTACGCTTTTTCGAGTGCTTGAACAAAATCAAGTGGGTGATAGAACGAAATATATTGCAATGCATCTTCAATGCTATCAATAAAGTCTTGCTGACAAATTGTACTCATAGTGGTTCCTTAAGTTACCGTTACGCGTTGTCGCGTAATCTAAATCAAACCGGTGACGGTGGTTTGCACTGTTTTTTGCAGCTTAGTGCTGCCAAAAAATTTGACTTATGATACCCTCCCAGCCCGTTTCGAGCCAGTTCTTAAAGGGGCAGTAAATGCTAAACAATAAAAAAAATTGTATTAAATTAGGCATAACACAAAACTGCATTGACGTTTTTGCGCATTTTTCACATTTGCCTTATGCAATTCTATTAGATTCTGCAAATAGTAATCATATAAACAGTCGTTTTGATATTGTTGCTATTGAGCCGCAAAGTACCCTTGAAGTAAAAAATAATAAAAGCTTTTTAAATAATATAGAAAGTAGTGATAACTGCTTTGAAATTATGAATAATGAGCTTTCGCATCTTGCTAAAACAAAAGCCGATTACGATTTACCCTTTAACGGCGGCTGGCTTGGCTACTTTGGCTACGACTTAGGGCGTACAATTGAAAACATCCCCACTCGTGCTATTGAAGATATTAATCTTCCCCAAATGGCTATTGGCCTTTACTTAGATGCCCTTATTTACGACAAGCAGCAACAAAGCTGGTTTTATGTATCGCAGCCAAACACCGATCGATTAGCGCTTTATGAGCAATACTTAAATACACACGCTAACTCCCAAGTTAATACGCAGTCCTTTGCCCTAAACAGCGACTGGCAATCAAATATGAGCGAAACGGAATACGCTGCAAAGTTTGCCCAAATTGAGGAGTATCTAAAAAGTGGCGATTGTTACCAAATTAATTTAGCGCAGCGCTTTAACGCTCAGTTTGAAGGCTCCCCTTGGGCGGCTTATATTAAACTGCGTGAGGCAAATAAAGCGCCATTTTCGAGCTTTATAAATCACCCTCAAGGGGCAATTTTATCAATTTCCCCTGAGCGCTTTATATCTGTAAATAATAACGTTGTAGAAACCAAACCTATTAAAGGCACACTGCCGCGAAAAGCGGATGCGCTGGAGGATCAACGCCAAGCCCAAATACTCGCAGCATCAGCTAAAGATCGCGCTGAAAACGTAATGATTGTTGATTTACTGCGTAACGACTTAGGCAAAGTGGCAAAACCTGGCAGCGTTCACGTCCCTTCTCTTTTTGCTATTGAAAGCTTTCCGGCAGTGCATCATTTAGTAAGCACGGTAACCTCTGAACTTGATGAAGGTAAAACAGCCGTCGATCAGCTAAAAGCGGCTTTTCCGGGAGGCTCAATCACCGGTGCGCCCAAAATTAGAGCAATGGAAATAATTGAAGAATTAGAACCACATCGCCGCAGCATTTATTGTGGTTCAATTGGTTATTTAAGTGCGTGTGGAAACATGGACACCAGTATCACTATTCGCACCTTGGTGTGCCACAAAGCGCAAATTTACTGCTGGGCAGGTGGCGGAATAGTCGCTGATTCTAAAGTCGAATTGGAATATCAAGAAACTTACGATAAAGTAAATAAAATCCTCCCTTTATTAAAACAGTAGGTCGCTTTGAATAGTGAACACATTATGGCGCGGTTTCTGTTAAGCCCTACAGCTGCGCCAAACCAGTTAAAAGACACGCGTAAAAAACGTGCTAGCGCTGTTATGCTGCCAATTATTGATATAGATAATCATGCACATATTTTACTGTGTAAACGCCCTACTTATTTACACCATCACCCTGGGGAGATTTGTTTGCCCGGAGGCAAGTTTGAAGTAAGCGACATTACCCTTCGCACCACAGCCCTTCGCGAACTAAAAGAAGAGCTAAATATTGCCCAAAACAACGTTAATGTATTAGGTCACTTACCTGAGTATTCAACCTTAACGGGTTTTAGTATTAGCCCCTATGTAGGTTTACTCAAAAAAGACACCACCTGGGAAAATGACTATAATGAAGTACAAGCGAGCTTTTTGCTCTCGGTCACTGAATTAAATAACGAAGCTAACTGGCAACCCTTACCTTTTCAACGATTTGGGAAAACGGTTATTTTGCAAGGTTTTAAAACGCCGCATGGTTTACTTTGGGGTGCGACGGCAAACATTATAAAAAACTTTACAAAACAACTCGCCTTACCAGTTTAAATCTTCGTTATTAGTAGTTACACAATCACAATTCCACGTTATCATGCTCGACCGTTCAAAGAGCAGCTTCGAGCTGATAAAACAAAGTAGAGACACACATTATGATCAGTGCATTTGATATGTTTAGCATTGGTATTGGCCCTTCGTCATCACACACCGTTGGCCCAATGCGCGCATCACGCTTATTTGTTAATGACCTACAAGAACAACAATTATTAGCAAATGTTACCGATATTAAAGTAGAGCTTTATGGCTCTTTGGGACAAACAGGTGTTGGCCATGGCTCGGGTAAAGCCGTAATTCTTGGTTTAGCCGGTTATGACCCTGAAACTATAGATGCCGATTTAGTCGACGACATTTTAGCCACTATCGAACAAGATCAGGTTATTTATTTAAACAAAACACACAAAGCTAAGTTTCCAAAACAAGGCGCTATTGTTTTTCATCGTCGCAAAACGCTGCCTAAGCACTCTAATGCAATGGAAATTATCGCCTCAAACAACGGCGAAAAAGTTTACAGCAAAGTATATTACTCTATTGGCGGTGGCTTTATTGTTACTGATGAAGAGTTTGAAAACGAAAAACAAGCAGCCCTTGATATTAGAGAAGAAAACCCAGCTCCTTTCCCTTTCAGTAGCGCAAAAGAGCTACTAGAGATGTGTAAAGAGTCAGGGCTTAGTGTTTCAAGCTTGATGATGAAGAACGAAAAAACACTGCGCACTGAAGATGAAATAAAAGACACGCTGTTTCATATTTGGAAAGTAATGATGGCCTGTATTGAGCGTGGTATGCGTACCGAAGGTATTTTACCTGGCGGCTTAAAAGTAAAGCGCCGTGCGCCAAGCCTATACTTAAAACTAAATATAGAGGTCAGTAACGACCCACTTCGTGCAATGGATTGGGTTGATTTATTTGCCCTTGCCGTAAACGAAGAAAATGCGGCAGGTGGCCGTGTAGTTACCGCACCAACTAATGGTGCTGCGGGTATTTTACCGGCTGTGCTTATGTACTATCACACATTTGTGAAAGAAGTAGACCGCGATATAGCCACACGTTATTTATTAACGGCTGCTGCTATTGGTATTTTATATAAAAAGAATGCCTCTATATCGGGTGCTGAAGTAGGTTGCCAAGGTGAAGTTGGCGTTGCGTGCTCTATGGCTGCAGGCGCATTAACAGAAATTGTTGGTGGCAATGTTGTGCAAGTAGAGAACGCAGCAGAAATTGGTATGGAACATAATTTAGGCCTCACGTGCGACCCTGTTGGTGGCTTAGTACAAGTACCGTGCATTGAACGTAATGCAATGGGCGCGATTAAAGCAATTAATGCCTCACGTTTAGCTATTCGTGGCAGTGGCGAGCAAAAGGTATCACTTGATAAAGTGATTAAAACCATGCTTGAAACCGGCAACGATATGAAAACCAAATACAAAGAAACCGCTCGCGGTGGATTAGCAGTTAATATTATCGAATGTTAATCAGCTCGCTATAAAAAGAAAAAGCTGCCTATTTAAAATAGGCAGCTTTTTTATTGTTCGTTCAATGTAATCACCTTATTTAACCGGTAACTCTATATCTGCAAATAATTTATCTACATCGTCTTGGTTACGCATTAAACTTGCTCGCTCTACGCGCTCTTTAGTTAAGTGCGGTGCAAAACGTTCAATAAAATCATACATGTAAGTACGTAAAAAGCTGCCCTTTCTAAAACCAATTTTGGTCGTGCTTGCTTCAAATAAGTGGCTTGCATCAATACACACTAAATCGGTATCGCTCACTTGATCTATCGCCATTGAAGCGACAACACCAACTCCTAAACCCAGTCGTACGTATGTTTTTATAACATCAGCATCGGTTGCAGTAAATACAATGTGTGGCTCAAGTCCGTGTGCGCTAAACGCTTTATCTAACTCTGAGCGGCCCGTAAAACCAAATACATATGTAATAAGTGGATATTGGGCAATGTCAGCAACAGTTAAACTATTTGCCTTTTTAGCGAGAGGATGGTCTTTAGCAACAACAATACTGCGGTTCCAATGATAACAAGGCAACATAACTAAATCTGAATACAAATGCAGTGCTTCTGTTGCAATAGCAAAGTCGGCATCACCGCGTGCTGCAGCATCTGATATTTGCTGTGGAGTACCTTGGTGCATATGAAGCGATACCGCAGGGTATTTTTTCATAAACCCTTGAATAACGTTAGGCAAAGCATAACGGGCTTGGGTATGTGTTGTGGCAATATTTAACTTACCTTGATCAGGTAGCGTATGCTCATTAGCAACGGCTTTAATACCTTCTACTTTGGAGAGTATTTCACGAGAAATATTAATTATATCTTCGCCAGCACCGGTTACATGCGTTAAATGTTTACCACTGCGACCAAAAATTTGTACACCCAACTCATCTTCTAACATGCGTACTTGTTTAGAAATTCCTGGCTGCGAGGTAAATAAACTCTCAGCAGTCGCTGAAACATTTAATTTATGATTTTGTACTTCTACGATGTATCTGAGTTGTTGTAATTTCATGGCTGCAAATTTTAACGTTATTATTCATATTATTTATAAAGGCAATACCGCTTAAAACCAAGTGTTATTTGCGTAAAATATCACTTTAGGTCTTTAGGTGTGCAATTATCTGATTAGAGCTCAAGGCTAGCATAATAAATATGTTTCAGGTAGCGATGTTTATTCAGCTTTAGTTTATAAGCCCTTAGGGTGACTACGGTTTATAAAGAGCTCAACCTATCAATTTTTTGGTGTATTTTTTAAGTTAATCGGCGCAAAGCTACCCTGTTAACGTATATTTAATGTAAGATTAAATAATTAGGTTATATATCCGAGAATTACACCATGATCGTTTCTATTATAATAGTGCTTATAGTTGCATTGATTGTGATTGCACTTTGGGTAAGTGCTGTACAACAACACAAAGAAAAACAAGAAGCGGAACGACGCAAAGAGCTAACAAAACAAAAAGCTATAATAGAAGAAACTGAAGAAGCACTAATGAATAGTGCCAATATACCTCTTTCTGAAAATATAATCCGTGTATTGCAACGCCGTATTTACGAAGCATTAAACACGATGGTTACTAGTTCGCCAACATCCAAAGCACTCAAAAGCCGCTTAGGTGAGGCTAAAACGCACCTCACCAATGCAGTTCTAGACAACAGCAGTGAAGCCCTAACGTTACCCAATAATGACAAACAGCTTGTTGGCCTAATTCAAGGTATTAAAAAATTACGCTCAATTTTACGCTCTGAACATAATAAAGGTCGTATTGATAGCCAAGTTTTTGTTTTAGAAGATAAACGTCTTGAAAAACTACAACTGCGTATTAATATCGAAAGCCAAATAAAACGTGGCTTATCTGCCCGCTCAGCAAGTATGGTTGGCTCAGCAAGACAGTATTTTGAAAAAGCACAGGCAACGCTCAATGCAGTTACATACACCGATGAATATGTAACAACAAAACGCCAAGAAGTTGAAGGTTACTTAGAAGCAATTAGTGTTGAACTAAGAGCTTCTAATGCAAGCGCACTTAAAAAGAAAACAGAAGAAGAGCAAGACGACTTAGATATATTGTTTGCGCCTAAAAAGAAATGGTAATTCTTTTATAAAAGTATTAAAAAAGCCTGCACAAAATAAATTTATGCAGGCTTTTTTGTCTCTTTCTTAGTTATTAAGACAAAAATGCAAACTTGAAAACAAACAAGGCTGTCAATATCCAAACACTAATACTGATTTGATCTTGCTTACCACACAATACTTTTACCGCTGTATAAGATATAAAGCCAAGTGCAATACCGTGCGCAATCGAAAACGTTAATGGTGTCATTAGTAATACCACAGTAACAGGAATTGCATCGGTCATATCATCCCAATTTACAAACTTTAAATTTTGTAGCATCAGTACAGCGACATATAAAATAGCACCTGCCGTAGCATAGGCCGGTACCATTTGTGCAAGCGGTGCAAAAAACATCATTAGTAAAAAGCAAATACCTACAACTACAGCCGTTAAACCAGTACGTCCGCCAACAGAAACACCAGCAACCGATTCTATATACGATGTAGTCGTAGACGTGCCTAGCATCGCACCTGCAATTGTTGCAGAGCTGTCAGCACTTAGTGCACGCCCTAAACGAGGCATGTTACCTTTTTCATCAGCTAAACCAGCTTTTTGAGTGACCGCAACTAATGTACCCGAAGTATCAAAAAGATCGACAAACAAGAATGCAAAAATAACACTCATCATTGATATATCAAAAGCGGCGGCAAAATCTAGTTGCATAAAAGTAGGCATTATTGATGGTGGCATAGCCATAACACCGTGATATTCAACAAGCCCTAAACTTAGTGCAATGCCTGTCACTAATAAAATACTAATAAGTACACCGCTTTTAAAATCGCGGTATAAAAGCGCTGCAATTACAAAAAAGCTTAATATAGCTAATAATGGGCCTGGGGAAGTAATGTCGCCCAATTGCACTAGTGTTGCTGGGCTTGAGACAATAATGCCTGCATTTTTAAGGGCAATTAAGGCTAAAAAAGCACCAATACCTGTTGCGATAGCTCGCTTGAGCACCAGAGGTATGGCATTAATAATCCATTCTCTGACTTTAAATAAGCTTAAAAATAAAAATATACAACCCGACATAAAAACAGCCCCTAATGCGGCTTGCCAGGTATAACCCATTCCTAATACGACGCCATACGTAAAAAAAGCATTTAGTCCCATGCCAGGCGCTAATGCTAATGGATAATTAGCCCATAAACCCATTATAAAACAGCCTATCGCAGCTGCTATACAGGTAGCTACAAATGCAGCCCCTTGGTCCATCCCTGCCTCAGCAAGCATAGCCGGGTTTACAAATACAATGTATACCATAGTAATAAAGGTAGTTAGGCCAGCAACGCATTCGCGTTTAACTGTTGAATTATTTTCGCTGAGTTTAAATAAGGCTTCAAACATAATAAACTTGTGATAGTAAAAAGTGGCGAGATTTTAACATAAAAATTATCTTTTACAGGACATTTTACCTTGCTATATACTAAACTGTTAAAGTAGTTAAAATAATAAATGAACCAATATGCTTAAAACAACACCTTGTGAGCAAGACTTAGAGCAACAGCTAGACAACATTTTAGGTTTTGTTACTCAACCAGAAAGCAGCCCCGCGCCCATTGATAATAAAAAAGATGAGCAAAGTACTATTAATAAAGCCCTATATTATTTAAAAAATAATCAAGCTCCATTGGCTGCAAAATGGATGCGCCTTGCTGCAATGGCAGGAAACCATAGAGCACAGTTTTATTTAGGTTTATTTTTTGTAAAAGGTGAAGGCGTGCCACAAAGTGTATTTCATGCTGTAGCGTGGTTGAGCTTAGCGAGTAGCCAAGGGTATGCACCTGCCACTGCAGCGGTTACAGATATACGCAAACATATCGAAACTAAGCGATTTAAAGATGCTCAATGTTATGCAGCAAGTTTGTACGAACAAATTCACCAACTCCAGTTTTCTCATATGATCCCTCGCACGAGTGAAAACACATAAACCAACTAAGTTATAAGTACTGTATACAGTGTTGAAAAATACTGTATATAGTTACAAAGATACTCCTACACAGTATAAAACCCACAAATGAAGACACTACTCAAAAATTTATTTTAAAACAACCTTCTCAAAAACAAGCCTATAACAAGTTGATTAATAATGAATTATAGATTTAAAAATAAAAAACAATGATCAAAGGCTGAATAACTGTACAAATAAATAGCATAAAATGCTTGCACGAAAGCACTGTATAAACTACTGTATATGAATACTGTATAAAAACCCAGTGAGTGAAATTATGTTACAGCCTATTACCGTGCGAACAGTTAAAAGTTACCAACAAGACGAGCAAAGCGATTGCGTAAATTTGATCCAAATTGAAGATGAAATTTCAGCGACCTTTGAGCTTTTAAAAGTATTACACCAATACAATAGCTCTAATGCATGGACGTTATTAATTGCGCCAGATCATGTACCGAGCAAAGCTTTACTTGACTCATGCTCTATTGATACAAGTAAATTACTTGTTATTAGACAGAAGCACCTAGTAAATCTAGAGTATGTATTAAATTCTGCGTTACATAATGGAAACTTTGCAGCTGTGATTACCTGGACCGATATAGTTAATAACCAACTACTTACAAATCTATCGTTCGATTTAAGTAAAACAAATACAAAACTATACTGTTTTACTAAAAACGCTCAAACAACAGAGATACCACTCGCTCAATAAGCTTGTTAAACTAATGTTTTAGATTCTGTATTATTATTATGACTTCACTCAATACCACATTATGTTTTTGCAGCAGTGGGCACAATTATGCCGATTGCTGCGAGCCGCTTCACTTATCTGTAAAGCAAGCTGACACTCCTGAACAGCTTATGCGCTCACGATTCAGCGCTTATGTTATTAAAAATGCAAAATATGTTTATCAAACCTACGCAAAAGAAAAACAAGCTGAGAATCCGGTTAAAGAAATCAATGATTTTGCTAACAGCTGTCGATTTATAAATCTTGATTTAATTGACTCAAGCCATGATGGCGATACTGGAACGGTAGAATTTAAAGCCCAATATTTTTATCAAAACTTATTTTGTGAGCTTCATGAAAAATCGCAGTTTATTAAAGAAAACACTCAATGGCGTTATTTAGATGGCACTATATATCCTGTTGAAGATATTAAAGTGGGCAGAAATGATAACTGCCCATGCGGTAGCAATAAAAAGTACAAAAAATGTCATAGCATGTAATAAATAATCTTATTTAATATTTATCGCCTAAAAGGTGTTTTTAAGCGGCAGAGCAATTTATTAGCTAACTAAACTTAAAAACACACTTTGTTACGCCCTTGCATTTTAGACTCATACATTTTTTCATCTGCGATCTGCAACGTGTTTTTGTTATTTACGTATGGTTGTAGGGTTGCACCGCCAATACTAATAGTCACAAAATCATATTCTGAATATTTGTGTAATATTCCTAAATCGGCCACATTTTGTTTAATTTTATCAGCAACACAAATTGCACCTTCAGTGCTTGTATGCGGTAGAACAACTACAAACTCTTCGCCGCCATAACGCGCAACAAAATCGGTTGGCCTTTGCAAACTATTAGTAATAGTTTGTGCTACTAGGTTTAACACCGTATCCCCCTGCACATGACCATAGATATCATTGTATTGCTTAAAGTAATCTATATCGATGAGTAATAGTGCATAGTCAACTTTTTCTCGTAAGGCGCTTCGTTCCATTTTAGAAAAATGCGCATCAAAATAACGACGATTGAATACCTTTGTTAAATCATCTAGAAATACTTTTTGATTGAGTAAGTCATGTTGAAGTTTCATCGTGATATGGGCGCGCACTCTTCTATATAAAGTTTCCGAGTTAGTTGGTTTCTTTATAAAATCTACAGCCCCTGCTTCCCAGCACTCTTCTTCTTCGTTTTCAAAGGATGTAACAAAAATAACGGGGATATCTTGTGTTTTAGTATTATTTTTTAATTTTAAACATGTATCAATACCACTCATTCCTTCCATATTAATATCGAGTAGTATTATATCTGGCGGATTATGTTTACAAATTTCAATCGCATCCTCACCATAGCTCGTTGTTGTTACACTAAAATGCTCAGATAATATTTTTTTTAATACGATTAAGCTTAATAACTGATCGTCAACTATAAGTACTTTAGAATTCTTTAAACTTAGTTTTAATTGATGGTCAGAGTAATTTATTGGCATAGTAAAATGTTTTGTTTTTTTAATTAAAAACAGCCTATAGCACCACATCTTGTTATGCAAATGTTAATTAAGAGGGGTTCTACTTATTGGTTACTAATAAAAATACTTTTTAGTAAATCTTTACTGCATAAAAACAAAAAATGAGCCACTTGGACTCATTTTATAACTTTGAATACTTAATTTAGTTAAGTATTATTCGTCATCATCTAAATCTAATTGCTGACGTTGAGCAGGTCGAGCTAAAATCTCTACGTAGAAAGAGGTCAAACCTTGCTTTTCAATTTCGCCAATTTGGTTACTTAATTCAGCAACGTGCACAACTTGCGCATCTTCAGCTGTGTTACCAAACTTACAGTCAAATGCCCAATAGTCAGCATCTTCAGGTAGCGTTTTATTACGCTCTCTTTTCAAATATTTTTTCACTTCGTGCTTTGCAGCATCAACCATACGAGGGTATTTGATTTTCTCGTGATTTAGCGTGAATGTTTTCTTCATTACGTTCCTAATTACCTTGGTTTAATGATAATGGCATTTCATGTCATACCATTTGACGCCATTATAGCAATTGCATTTAATTTTTGGATGCTTTTTTTTCATTAAATCAATTATTAGCAAATATATAAAGCAGACCCGTTATAAAGCATATATTAACTGATGATTATTACAATCATATATCACACCGCAATAAGCTGAAGTGGTTGATGTATTGCATCATTATTAAGGCTGTCGTAAAAAGCAGCTGCATCTATAGGAGGATTAGCAAGTTGTGTTTGTTCGCTTTTAATTCTTCTTCTGACAGCAAGCTCACAGTTATCTATTATATTAAGTGGAATATGCTTATCATCATTTCTAATCGCAAGTGGTTCAGGCTTTAAGCACTGTCTTAGCTTAATACTTGTCATACCGCAGCGCTCCCCTTCTTGAGATATTAATGATGCATTAAACTGTCCAACCAACATATTGTATTCATCAGGGGCTAAAAGTTGCTTTGGACCTGCGCCAAATTGCTTTCTTAATGCCTCTTCTTCTATAACTAAATTATCTATTTCAGTTTTTGGTAAATGAAATTGGCTAAAGTCGAGTGCGTCATGTGACAGCATCGCTAATAATAGAGAAAATTCGCCACGACGATTTTCATGCACACTATTATTGAGCCTACTGTTTAACTGACTCTCTGTGATTAACAAGTCATCTATTTGCATAGTCTTTAGTCGATTGTGGTAACTGATAGATATTTATCGGCTTTATTTCAATTTTCTTTAGCTTTTTTCTTTACTTAAATACGCAATTTGCTATTATCAGCGCCGTTGCATTGGAGGGGTTCCCGAGCGGCCAAAGGGATCAGACTGTAAATCTGACGGCTCAGCCTTCGCTGGTTCGAATCCAGCTCCCTCCACCACTTTTCTNGCCAAAGGGATCAGACTGTAAATCTGACGGCTCAGCCTTCGCTGGTTCGAATCCAGCTCCCTCCACCACTTTTCTTACCGCTAAGTTAAGTGGGGCCAAATGCAATAAAATTAGTGTGGAGGGGTTCCCGAGCGGCCAAAGGGATCAGACTGTAAATCTGACGGCTCAGCCTTCGCTGGTTCGAATCCAGCTCCCTCCACCACTTCTCTACTATTCCTATATTCCTATATTCCTATATTCCTATATTCCTATATTCCTATATTCAGGTTAACTTCAAAACACCCATTGTAAACTCATACTGTTTTTCTTTANTTCCTATATTCCTATATTCCTATATTCAGGTTAACTTCAAAACACCCATTGTAAACTCATACTGTTTTTCTTTAGCCATGTTGATGATGCTTTATAATTAGGAAAAAAATGCTCAACGTGTTGCCAAAAAGCTTTACTGTGGTTTAAGTGACGTAAATGCGCTAACTCGTGGACAATCACATAATCAATAGCATGATAAGGCGCTCCGATTAAATGCAAATTAAATGTTAGCTCTCGCTTACTATTACAACTTCCCCACTTTCGCTTATAAATAGCTATTTTTAGACTCGTAGGTAATTCTTCACCCATTTGTGCGCAGAAGTACGCTAAACGCATTTCTATATATGCAGTTAGTTGCTCTTTTAAATATTTTTCAAGAAGTTGCTGATATTTTTGCGAAGTATTTTTAACGCGCGAAGAGTGCGTAATAAGCAAGCTGTCTTTACAGCTTATTACTTCGGACTTATTACCTTGCTTAAATTCTATATTTGCAATGCTATCAAAAATTAAAATTTGTTTGTCTTTGAGCGGGCTCTGTCTGCTATCAGCAATATTGTGCTGTTTAGTTAATTGAGCATTTACCCACACCTGCTTATCAAAAAGCCATTCTTGGATGTGTTTATTACTAACAAACTGAGGGGCATATACAGTCACCTTCTTGTTATGTACTTTAATGGCAACCGTTTTACGTTTTATACTTTTCTTTAACTGATATTCAAACACTTTCATACTCATTAATGATATTGCTACGAGAAAATTCACCAGCAATTAATAAAACCAAATAAAGTGTACTTTTCGCTTAGTTAAGCCAATTCATTAGTTTTCTTAAGGTTACTCGATAGAAACTTAAATATGACCATATAAATCTAACTTAGTCCTGTGACAGGCAATACATTAGAATAAAAAACACCAACTAAAAAACTAATCCCTGATAAATAAAAGAAAACTAAAAGTAATAAATTCGTTATTTTATTCACTTCATTGAATTAACGGTTTATTTATTAATTAATTAGATTAAACTTAATAAATAAAGATTATATTTTGAGCCATTATGTTATCAGCTTTTTTTATCACAGACCAAGATCCTAGCTTAATCATTAATGGCGTTTACGACCCTCTATTAGTTTCAATATCATTGCTAATTGCTATTTTTGCAGCCTTTTTCACCATTCGACTTATAGATCTCGCAAAAGAAACTCAATTTCCTAGCTACCAACGTTTAGCAAACGTGACCGCTGCCACTGTTTTTTCGGCTGGTATTTGGAGTATGCACTTTATTGGTATGCTTGCCTTTTCACTGTGTACTAATATTGATTATGATCCAACAATCACTCTCCTTTCTTTTATACCAGCATTTATAGCATGTCAGTACGCTGTATCAATGCTAGTAAATAGTAAAGGGAATCTAAAAGTATTGTCGATTTGCTCCGTGTTACTAGGAGCCGGCATTGGCACTATGCATTATAGCGGTATGGCTGCAATGGATCTTGCTCCTTTACTTAGATATGATCCATTGATATTTGCGTTATCAATCATTGTTGCTGTAGCCCTGTCCTTTATAGCCCTTTACAGTCGCTTTAATCTTGAACGTTTTTTACCCTCTTTATCACCTCTTCAAAATAACTCAATTAGCGCTGTTATTTTAGGGTGTGCTGTTGCTGGTATGCACTATATGGGTATGGCCGCTACACGTTTTGTAGCTACATCGCCACTAATCTATGATGATGCTAACGCAACCGCAGGACTAACTTTTATCGCCATTGCAGTCGCCACAGCAACTATCGCGATTACAAGCGTGGTTGGTGTAATAAATGGTATGGTTCGCTATCGCATGCTACTTGAGGAGAAGTCGGCAAAAGAATCCCGTCTAAATGCTATTTTAGGTACCGCTATAGATGGCATTGTTACCATTGACCATGCTGGTATTATTTTAAGTTTTAATGAAGCCGCAAGTAAAATTTTTGGCTGGCAAGAAAACCAAGTTCAAGGCAAAAACGTAAAAATGCTAATGGACGATAACATTGCCAAGCACCACGACGAATACCTCTTAAATGCTCACAATGTTGATCTAGGTAAAATAATAGGCATAAACCGTGATGTATATGCAAAACACATGAACGGACATGTTTTTCCTATTCGCTTAGGTATAGGCGAAGTAAATCAGCCGGGCCATAACCCTTTATATGTTGGCTTTATCACCGACTTGACCGAACAACGCGCTTTGCAGCAAAGTTTAGAAGAGAAAGAACAAAAATACCGCTCTCTTATCGATAACATGCCCGGAGTCGCGTTTAGATGCAAGTTTGATGACAACTGGACTATGTTATTTATTAGTCCAAATATAATTGAGCTTACAGGGTATAACCCAAATGAGTTTACAGAGCATTGTATCGAGTTTAATGACTTGGTCTTGAAATCAGACCAAAAACAAATAGTTGATGAAGTCACTAAAGCTGTTGATGCAAAGTCTCAATATTCTATTGAATACCGAATTAGACATAGAAATGGTAAAATTTTGTGGTTGTTAGATAAAGGGAGTATCAACTTTGATGCTCAAGGCAACCCAAAGTGGATTGATGGTGTTTTAGTCGATATTACTGAACGCAAAGAATATGAAGAAAAACTAGAGCAAGCTAAATTTAAAGCTGAAGAAGCTGCTCATGCAAAGCAATCTTTTATGGCTAATATGAGCCATGAAATACGCACCCCAATGAATTCTATAATAGGTTTTAGCGATCTATTAATGGACACCCCACTTGCTCAAGAACAACAAAAGCACTTGGTTACCGTAAATAATGCAGCGCGTTCATTGCTAAGATTGTTAAATGAAATTCTTGACTCTGCAAAACTAGAACGCGGTAAGCTCACCATTGAGCCAGTCCACTTTAGCTTAAAACCAGTGATAGACAGTATTATTTCTACTTTTTGGCTAGAAGCTAAAAAGAAAGATTTAGAACTTAAACTCCATATTAAAGAATCAGTAAGTTCGACGTACTACGGCGACCCAGATCGACTCAGACAAGTACTCACTAATCTAATTGGTAACGCGATTAAGTTTACCGAAGAAGGCTCTGTTACGGTCACCGTTGGCATGACACAAAATCAGCATCTGTTTTTTGAAGTGCAAGATACCGGAATTGGTATTGCAAAAGATCGTATTCAAGCTGTATTTCAACCTTTTGAACAAGCCGATGGCACTACTACCCGCCGCTTTGGTGGTACAGGCCTTGGTACAACCATAAGTAAACAACTTGTAGAGCTTATGGGCGGAACAATAAACTTAGTAAGTGAGCTAGGTAAAGGCACCTGTTTTTACTTTTCATTGCCGCTTACTTTAGGTGACGAATCTAAAATAGATTATTTTGATGGTCTACACACCCAACTGCCTGCACTTAGAGTGCTAGTAGTTGATGATATAGAGCAAAATACAGAACTACTGTCTTTGCTTCTGTCACGCGATCAGCATTCAGTTACCAAAGCGTCAAACGGACTTGAAGCGATTAAAGTATTTGAAGAACAAGACTTTGATGTCATATTAATGGATATACATATGCCATTGTGTGATGGCATACAAGCAGCACAAAAAATAAGAGCAATAGAAAACCAAAGGCAGCTTAAATACACGCCAATTATCGCACTCACAGCAAGCGTATTACAGCAAGATAAGCTTACGGCTAAAAAAGCAGGCATGAATGGCTTTGCCAATAAACCCGTCGATATAAATCAGCTTAACCAAGAAATAGCGCAAGTGCTGGGGCTTGGTATTGCAAAAGAAATGGTTATATCGCAAAGCGATCCTAAAGCGCAGCATATAGATTTTGAAAAAGGATTAGCACTTTGGGGTTCTAAGTGTAAGCAACTTACAGAGATTACTAAGTTTGTTAGTGATAGTGATAAGCGGTTTGAGAGATTATTTAATGATAAATTATCAAACATAAAAGATGTCGATAGCCTCATTCACACACTCAAAGGTGTTGCTGGTAACTTAGGGCTAACAACGTTAATGAAGTTATTAACCGATTTAGAGCACAAGCAAAGTGATGCTAAAGTTATTAGTCTTTTAGACGATATCAAAAACGAACTACTTATTATAACGCAACTGCTGTCATCAAATACTTGCGATGAGCCAAATAGCAAGCCTGAAGATAATAGCTCAGACACTCTATCAATAGATGAGATTAAGCAATTGTGTGAAACACTTCATCAAGATGCGCAAAACGCAGAATTAAATGATGAACTACTCGCAAAGTTGCAACGCGGCGCACCTTCTACCTTTCAAAATGAAGTTGATGATATAGCCGAAGCCTTTGATGAATTTGATTTTGATAAAGCACACGTAATACTAGAAACCTTACTTGAAAAACTAACAAACAATGAGTATTAATTAATGGATTTTACGACAGATAGGCCACGGGTATTAATTGTTGACGATGAGCCTGCAAATCTAAAAGTAATGCGCGAAGTGTTAGGTAATCAATATCGTATGTCGTTTGCTAAATCGGGTGATGCCGCGCTAGCACTACTTGAAAAAGAACTACCAAAGCTAATTTTGCTCGACATAATGATGCCAGATATGAATGGCTTTGAAGTGTGCCAAATTGTTAAGAGAAATCCTAAAACATCACATATCCCAATTATTTTTGTAACTGCGCTTGGCGATGAAAGCGATGAATACAAAGGTTTTGAGTTAGGTGCAGTAGATTATATTACTAAACCAATAAGCCCTGCCATTGTAAGAGCAAGGGTTAATACTCACTTGTCGCTAGTACAAGCAGAGCAATTAAAGCAAGCTCATGTAGATTTAGTGGAACGTCTAGGCCGTGCAGCGGAATATAAAGACACCGACACGGGTGAACATATTGTGCGCATGAGCCAATACAGTAAAGTATTAGCGTTAGCACTCGGTATGGATGAGCAACGAGCAGAACTTTTACGTCAAGCTGCCCCAATGCACGATGTAGGAAAAATAGGTATTCCTGACGCTATCCTACTCAAACCTGGAAAGTTAACCTCTGAAGAGTTTGATCATATGAAAGAACACGCCACCATTGGCGCGCAAATTTTAGCAAACTCATCATCTCCTTTACTACAACTTGCACATACGCTTGCAATTGAACACCACGAAAAATGGGATGGCTCAGGCTATCCTAACGGGATCAAAGGCGAAGAAATATCAGTTGAAGGTAGAATTGTTGCTATAGCTGACGTATTTGATGCACTTACCTCAAAACGCCCTTACAAAGAGGCTTGGAGCGTAGAGAAAACAGTTTTGCATATGCAAGAGCAAGCAGGAACTCATTTCGATCCCGCTCTAATCGAACTATTAGTAAAAAACTTAGACGATATTATTGCTATAAAAAATGCAAATCAAGAAAGCTAATTCTTTTTAGCACTGTGAGAGCCAAGCTCAATATTTGGGTAATAAGATTTTATATAACGATAGTCATGTGACGTAATTTCATGGCTATTGCCACTTTCGTCTTTAAAGTACATAGAAAACGTTACACCATGATCTGCTAAAACTACTTTTATATTTAAACTCTCAAGATGAATACGCCATTGAATAAATTGATCTCCTGAGGCCAAAAATGCAATCCCTTTACTGCGCCCCTCTCCTTCAAACAATGCTAAACGAGTGGTTGAACAAGCATCTTCAAGCGTTAAAGGGCCTCGCCCATGCTCATTCCAAAAGGTAAGCTCTGGCACTACGCTAAAACCTGTTCATACCACTTAACGGCATTAGCTAAGTTATCAACATTTAAATGGCAATGATCAATGCCAGATAATTTCGGTATGCTTGTATTATTCACGTTACTCACCAATTTCTGACTTTAATTGCTCTAAAAACTCATGCATATACCTTGTTCGTCTATTCGCCTCTGCTTTAGCTGATGGGGTATTCATACTATCGGCAATATGTAATAACTTTATGAAAAAGTGATCAAGCGTGTATGTTTTATCATCAGCCACGCGTTCAACACAAAAAGGGTCATTTGGGTTATATAATAACCGAGAAATTGAGCCACCAACCTTCATGCACCGGCTAACGCCAATAGCGCCCAATGCATCCATTCTGTCGGCATCTTGTACTATTTGCGCTTCAACTGTTTTAATTTTTATATTTGCGCTGAAGCTATGTGCTGCAATTGCATGATGAATCTCATCAAAAAGTGACTCGTCATAATTAATCGATTTTAAAAAACCCAATGCCTTATCAGCTGCCATAGTAGAGGCTTTTGCACGATCAGGGTGGTTTTTAGCCACCGCCACACAGTCGTGCATCCACGCTGCAGGTAATACTACTGACATGTTTGCCTGCTCCGCATTACATAACTGTATTGCAACGCGCACCACTCGCTCTATATGAGTAATGTCATGAGCAACATCGGCATGCACTAAAGAGGCGATAAACCCTCTACATTGTGAGTTAAGTATTTCTAAATCAGGGCTTAAAGCGACGTCAGACAAAGTTAGGTTCCAAAAAGCTAATTAATCAATGAATTATCCGTACTTTACCGTGCTTTATGCCCCCCTTGCAAAACATTCATTGTATGTTGCTCCTTGCTTGACTAAAATACAGCGCTTATTTATTACTACTGAGAAGCCTTATGTCATCTGCCGTTTACCTACAAGCTGGTCGCGATAAATCATTAAAAAGAAAACACCCTTGGTTATTTTCAAAAGCCATCAAAAAAATTAAAGGTAAACCTGGATTAGGCGACACAGTAACGATTCACGACAGCGAAGGTAAGTTTTTAGCAACTGCTGCGTATAGCCCTCACTCACAAATTCGTGCACGTGTTTGGAGCTTTGACGAAAAAGAAGTCATCGATCAACACTTTTTTGAACGCCGTTTACGTCGCTCATTAGAAGCCCGTAGTCAAGTTATTGAAGAAGGCGGATTAACAGGGTTCCGCTTATGTGCTGCTGAGTCTGATTACTTACCAGGCGTTACAATAGATAAATTTGACAACGTATTAGTGTGCCAGCTATTAAGCGCCGGTGCCGAGCGCCATAAAGGCGAGATTGTAGGCGCATTGATGTCTATTTTCCCCGGCTCTAGCATATATGAGCGTTCTGACGTAGATGTACGTACTAAAGAAGGCTTAGAACCAATTAAAGGCGCACTTTGGGGGAATGAACCAAAAGAGCCTGTGCTTATTGAAGAAAACGGCTTAAAAATCGAAGTTGATATAATTGAAGGTCACAAAACAGGATTTTACTTAGATCAGCGTGACAGCCGTGCTGCACTTGAGCGCTTCTCAAAAGGTAAAACGGTCCTTAACTGCTTTAGTTACACAGGTACATTCTCGTTGTATGCCCTGCGTGGTGGATGTGAGCATGTAACTAACGTAGATGTATCGCAACCCGCTTTAGATACAGCAAAACGTAATGTTGAGCATAATAACTTAGATTTAAACAAAGTGAGCTTTGTTAAGCAGGATGTATTTAAATTATTACGCCAATACCGCGACGAAGGTAGACAGTTTGATACCATCGTAATGGACCCACCAAAATTTGCTGATAATAAAGCGCAGCTAACGGGCGCGTGTCGTGGCTATAAAGATATCAACATGATTGCCATGCAAATACTAAAACCAGGCGGAACACTATTAACATTCTCATGCTCTGGTTTAATGGAACAAAACCTGTTTCAAAAAGTAGTAGCCGATGCAGCACTTGATGCAGGTAAAGACCTACTGATAATGGAGCGATTAAACCAGGCAGCCGATCACCCAATTGCTGGCAGCTACCCTGAAGGCTTTTACTTAAAAGGCTTAATCTGTAAGGTTTTTTAATATCTACTATTGAGTTTAACTGAATTCGATTTAGTTAAACTGAATGATTTCAAGACCTGCTGTTACCGTGCCATCATCTTCTTTGCTGGCACGTATTACTTTTGCTGTTGCATTTAAAGGCGCAATACTTGGATGAGTCGAATCAATGTTCACCGTCAGTAAGGTATTAGGTTCAAGCAATTCATCTAAATGAATTGATAAACCTGTTGCACTTAAATCCACGCACTCTGCGGCAAAACTTAAACCCGCTATTGGTTCTATCGTTGTTAAATTTGCAGGAGTGTTAATCTGCATGCGTCTAAAATTTCGCTTATCATCAGTAAACATATGTTACCTCTAAACAACCGTGTTAATTTCTTCCAACAAAACACCCACTGAAAATGGCTTTACAACATACGCGTTACAACCAGCATCAAACCCTGCTTGTTTTTCAGATGGGGACTCTAGGCCCGATACCATAACAACAGGAATATTTTTTGTTTCAGGTGTGTGCTTTAGCATTCGGCATGTATCATAACCATCAAGACCAGGCATACAAACATCAAGCAAAATTATATCTGGCGGACTCGCAATTGCTGACGCAAGGCAGCTTTGCCCTGAATCTGCGTAACTAACATCAAATTTCGACGCTAGTGCGGCTTTGAGCATTTCAAAATTAAAATACTCGTCATCTACCACTAAAAGTCGCTTTGTTTTATGTTCAATCGATGAGGACATAACTATGTCGCTTCCTTTTCAAAACAAAAATAAATCCTTCTATTAAGGTACTAAGCTTAATAGAAAATGCAAGTTTTATTCTATCTCTTTTGTCGCATTAAGTACCCGCTTGGCTGAAATTGGGTAAGGCGTTCCTAGTGTTTGAGCAAATAGCGACACCCTAAGCTCCTGTTGCATCCAAAAAATAGCGGTTACCTCTTGTGGTATAGGCAACCCTTTAGGCGTTTTATTAACTACTTTTTTATACTCTTGCGCAACTTTATCTAGCTCTAGTACGCATAACCTATCACGATTTGGATCCACAGGCAGCTTTTCTAAACGTTTTTGAATCGCTTTTAAATAACGAATTAAATCCGCTATTTTATCTGCGCCATGCGCGCTCACAAAACCTTTAAATATAAGTGACTCAAGCTGTGACTTAATATCGCCGTGCGCGGTTATCATGGTTAAATCAACGCGCCCTTTCATTTTTTTATGCAGGGCATGAGCAATACTTAATACTTGCTCAACTTGCGTTGCAATCGATACAACGGCATCGCCCAGCTCACCACGTATTTGCTCTTTTACTGTTTCAAATGCTTTTTCGTCGCGTATATCACCGTGTTTTACTAATAAGCTATCAACACCTGCGGCAATACAGTCATCAATTAAATCAGCTATTTTACCAAATGGGTTAAAGTACAAACCTAGCTTTGCCTTATTCGGTAAGTTTTGTTGTAAGTACTTAATTGGCGATGGCACATTTAATAGTACTAAACGGCGCAAACCTTGTTGATGTGCTTGCTGCGCTTTTGCTTCGCTATCAAAAAGCTCCACTGCAGCGGCTGATTTTTTATCCACCAGCGCAGGGTATGCTTTTATCTCATATTGACCTTGCTTTTTAACGTATGAAGCGGGTAGCTCACCAAAATCCCATTGTGTTAGGTCTGATTTTTCAATGCCTTTATCGGCTACTTTAGACAGTGTTTCGGTTACTTCACCTTGCAGCTCTGCTTTGAGCTTGGCTAAATCAAGTCCTCGTGCAAGTAACTTATCGCTCTCATCACGTACTTCAAACTGTAATCGTAAATGCGGTGCAAGCGCGGTTAAATCCCATGCCTCTGGATCAACTCTCACACCTGTCATTCTTAATAAACGCGTGGCTAAAGCATCAATTAAGCTACCTTGCATTGGCTCAATAGCTGCCAGCACTGCATCAGCATAATTTGGTGCTGGCACAAAATTACGACGAAGCGATTTAGGCAATGACTTTATAAGCCCACTTATTAGCTCATGCCTAAATGCAGGTATGTGCCAGTCAAAACCACTTTCTTGTACTTGATTTAAAAGCGCTACTGGTATTTGTACCGCAACGCCATCAACTGCTTGGCCTGGATCGAAATGATAAGCAAGCGGCAATATAATATTGTCTTGCTGCCATGTGTCAGGGTAGTCAAACTCAGTGATATTACTTGCACCATGCTGCATTAGCTCTTCACGAGTCATGTGTAGGTAATGCTTATTTTGTTGTTTTTGTGTTTTATACCATTTTAAAAATGCAGCGCGGTTGTTAATTTCTTTGGGTATTTTTTTATCGTAAAACTCAAATAACGTTTGCTCATCAACTAAAATATCACGACGACGTGACTTATTTTCCAGAACTTGAATATCTTCTATTAGCTCACGGTTAAACGCTAAAAAGCCCTCGTTTAAGCCCAGTTCTTGCTCCACTAATGCAGTGCGCACAAAAAGCTCTCGACTCACTTTAGGGTCTATGTTGCTATAAACACAGCGGCGTTTATTTACAACAAGTAAGCCGTATAAAGTTTGCTGTTCAAACGCGATTACCGCACCTGGCTTTTTCTCCCAATGAGGTTCTGTGTAACTACGTTTAACTAAGTGCTGTGCTAATGGTTCTACCCAGTTAATGTCTATTTTTGCATTTGTGCGGGCATATAACTTACTTGTCTCTACCAGCTCCGCTGACATGATCCATTTAGGGCTCTTTTTAAATAAACCTGAACCCGGAAAAATATGAAACTGACTATTACGTGCGCCTTTGTATATTTGTTTTTCATCTTTAAAGCCAATATGGCTTAGCATCCCGCTTAACAACGCTTTGTGAACAAGTTCGCCATCAGCCGCTTGGCTGGTTGCTTTCATGCCCATTTCGTTACACACAGTACTTATTTGATAAACAATATCTTGCCATTCACGCAGGCGCATATAGGCTAAGAAGTCTTTTTGACACAACTTTCTAAATTGGCTATTAGTCAGCTCGCTTTGCTGCTCTTCTAGGTAATTCCATAAGTTTAAAAAAGCGATAAAATCAGAATCTGGATCATCAAAACGACCGTGTTTTTCATTGGCAGCAGCACGTTTTTCCTGTGGGCGTTCACGTGGGTCTTGAATAGACAACGCCGCCACAATAATAATCACTTCACGCAATGCGCCAAGTTTATGGGCTGTTAGCACCATTTTTGCTAAACGTGGATCAACGGGTAATCGACTAAGCTCTCTGCCCGATTGCGTTAGGCTGGTTTTACTATCGCGTTTAGCTGGTTTGACCGCTTGTAGCTCTTCAAGCAATGTTAGGCCATCATTAATATTGCGGCTATCTGGTGCTTGTACAAACGGAAATTGCGCCATATCACCAAGCCCTAGCGCCAACATTTGTAAAATAACAGACGCAAGGTTAGTACGCAGTATTTCAGGGTCGGTAAACTCTGGGCGCGATAAAAAATCATCTTCAGAGTACAACCTAATACAAATACCCGCTTCAACACGTCCACAACGACCCATACGCTGATTAGCGCTTGCTTGCGATATTGGCTCTATTGGTAAGCGCTGTACTTTTGTACGATAGCTGTAACGACTTATACGCGCAGTACCTGGGTCTATTACATAACGAATACCTGGCACGGTGAGTGACGTTTCGGCTACGTTAGTCGATAAAATAATATGACGACGAGAATGCGGCGCAAATATACGGTTTTGCTCTGCGTTAGATAAACGCGAGTAAAGTGGCAATACATCGGTGTGTTTTAAATTACGCTTGCTAAGTGCATCTGCGGTATCGCGTATTTCACGCTCACCATTTAAAAATATGAGAATATCGCCAGGGCCTTCAGCGCACAGCTCATCAACGGCATCAAAAATACCTTGTAGCTGATCGCCCTCCGCTTCCATATCATCTTTATTAATATCAGTAATAGGGTTGTAGCGCACATCAACAGGGAAAGTACGACCCGATACTTCTATAATGGGCGCATCATCAAAGTGCTTTGAAAAACGCTCAGGATCGATAGTCGCTGAGGTAATTATTATTTTTAAATCAGGGCGTTTTGGAAGCAGGTTTTTTAAGTAACCTAAAATAAAATCAATATTTAAACTACGCTCATGCGCTTCATCAATAATAATCGTGTCGTATTGATTTAAAAAACGGTCTTGCTGAATTTCAGCCAGCAAAATACCGTCGGTCATTAATTTAATATACGTATTATTAGATACCTGATCGCTAAAACGAATTTTAAAGCCAACTTGCTGACCAAGTTCACACTTCATTTCTTCAGCAATACGATTAGCCACAGTACGCGCTGCTAATCGACGTGGTTGCGTATGACCAATTAAACCATCAACACCGCGACCAAGCTCTAAACACATTTTAGGTATTTGCGTTGTTTTACCTGAGCCCGTCTCACCGGCAATAATAACCACTTGGTTATTTGCAATGGCGTCTTTAATTAATTCCTTTTTTTGACTTACCGGCAATTGCTCAGGGTAAGTCACTTTAGGGAGGCCAGCTAAGCGTTTATCGCGTAATTCTTGGCTACGGGTTATATCAGCCGCTATTTTTTCAAGCGCGTTGGCATGCTTGTTTTCATCCGTTATTTTTTTTACGCCATGTAAGCGTTTCTTGAAAATGAATTGATCTTTTTTTAAGCACGTTTTTAGCTCGCCAAACAACTGACCTAGGTTTACCACCCGCATACCTTATAAAATTAGTTAAAGAGCCGTAATTGTATCAAATTAAACGGCTGGGGTTAATCCTACAAAATGCATAACGCGGGGTTGTTTGTTATATAAACGCTGCTATTGAACTAAACTGTAAATAATAAATTTATTTTAAACAATTATTTTCAGGGCTAACTACATTGAATAAATTAAATGACGTTGGCTTATTCGTCACTAAAAATGCCTACGTAGGTCGCTTGAGTATTCGATTTACTTGCCCGATACATGCCAGAGGTATTAAACGGTAAGCTAATATTACCTTTTGTATCAATAATAATTACGCCGCCTGTGCCACCAATAGGCTTAAGCACACCGTTTATAACTTCATCCCCTGCCTCAGCAATGGTTTTACCTTGGTACTTAACTCGCGCACATATATCGCTTGCTACGTTATAGCGAATAAAGTATTCACCATGCCCTGTTGCCGATACCGCGCACGATTCATTTTCAGCAAATGTTCCGGCCCCAATTACCGGTGCATCCCCCACACGACCATAACGTTTTGCGGTCATACCACCTGTTGATGTACCTGCCGCTAAATTACCATTTTTATCAAGCGCCACTGCGCCAACCGTGCCCATTTTGTAAGAGTTAGGTAATGCTTTGTGCGCGGCTTGGTACTCTTTACTGGTTGCTTTGGCTTTATCTAATTTTTGTTTTGCTTTTAAAAGCGCTTTGTAACGAGGCTCGGTATCAAATAAGTTATTTTCGACAAGCTCAACACCTTGCTCTTTAGCAAACTCTTCAGCGCCTTGCCCACTAAGCATTACATGTACAGAGTTATCCATTACCAAACGTGCTAAGTTAATTGGGCTCTCAATATGCTTTACACCCGCAACTGCGCCTGCTTCACGGTTTCGACCATCCATTATGGATGCATCAAGCTCATGCCCGCCATCGTAGGTGTATACCGCTCCACGCCCTGCATTAAAATAAGGGGATTGCTCTAATACTGCAATTGCTGCAATTACCGCATCTAAGCTTTCGCCGCCTTGGTGTAATACTTTATAACCTGTCTCTACTGCTTGCGTTAATTTTGCACGATACTCTTTTTCTTGAGCGGGTGTAAATCGTGCTTTTTCAATTGTCCCTGCCCCACCATGAATCGCAATGGCAAAAGGAGTCTCTGCAGCTACTGCGCTATTACTTAAAGCAACAAAGCTGCTCGCAAAAATCGCTAATAATGGTGTTTTCATAATGAGTTCTTTTATGGGGAAGTTATAAACTAATGTGAATGGTTACGGACTTAATTTCAACTAAAGTGAGTTTAATGGCATAAAAAAAGCGCCTTAAGGCGCTTTTTAAAATTTTACGTGTTTGTAATTAAGCTTGTTTAGCTTTTAAACGCGCTAAACGTGCTACTTGGTGAGTAGACGTTAAGAACGAGTAAATTGGTGCTAAGTAACCACGTTTACGAAGCTCTAAGAAATCAGCATCGCTTAACTCATTTAGTTTTTTCTCATCGATAAGGTAAATACCGTTGATGTCTTTTTTCTCGCCTTTAATGTCTACTGTTAGCGTTTGCGCAATTAGTAGCTCTTTATCAGCAAGGAATTTAGTGAACGCTTCAGTTACTTGAGAAAACTCAATAAATGATACTAGCGCTTCTTTACGACGTTTTAGGTAATCTGTTTCTTCGCCGTTTTCAAATAATGCATTACCTTCGTCTTCACCAACAAGCGTACTTGCTTCGTCAATTACGATACCGTATTGATCTTGATCTGGGTGTTTAACTAAACCCAGTGGGTAACGAGTAGATGCCATAGGTGCAAATGCTGCAGTCCATTTACCATCTTCTACAAAAAGGTTTTCGCCTGGCTCTAAGCCAAACATAGCAACTGCTTGAAAAGTGCCTGTTTCGTTATTTTTAACGAATGACATTGGAAACTCGTTTGCTACACGTGCAAACTCATGTGCAACTACTGGCACTAAGTGTTGAGTTTTCATGAATTCTACATTGATGCCGTTTTGAATTTTAGTGTTGGCATGTTTTTCGTTGTGTAAAGGCTGTACTTGTTGCTCCGCCATGTTACTGCTCCGTTTATTTTAATTTATATGTTTCATTGTTAATGCCTTTAGGCTAATGCTTTTGAGCTAAAAAAGGAAGGGAAACTTTTATGACAACAACCATGAAAAAATAAAATTTAACTAAATCTGAACGTTGCTAAAAAACATACAGCTCAAACTCATAAATTTTGTTCAAAAACAACACACTTCGTGGTTGATTTTAATACAAATCAAAGTTATTCATTAACATTGGTTAACAGTTCAAAGCTATTTTTTGCAGTGTTTGGGCTTAAATTTAATCAAATAAAAAAGGCCGCTTATATAAGCGGCCTTTAAAAGTTAAATTGGCATCTAAATTAAGGCGCCCAATATACTTCAATATTTATACTTGGGTGATTAAGCACAGCGCGAAGTGGCATGTCATTAACATCGCCGCCCGCTTTTGCTTGCTTATAAACAGCGAGTTTTTCTTCACCGCTAATTAAAAGCTTAACCACTTTAGATTGCGCAATGGCATTTAACGTAAGCGTCATTCGCTCAGTAATACTACCCGTCACATCACTTTGTATCGCATTAATTGCACATACTGTTTGCTCAGTTGTTAAACCATGCTCTAAACCGTCTGCATTTGGGAATAACGACGCTGTATGGCCATCTGGGCCCATACCTAAAATAGTTACATCATATGGGCTTTTTAACTCGCTATAAGCCGCTTCACACTCTTGTGCGCCCTGTTGAGCCGTTGCTGCAGCGTTCTTCATAGTAATAAAGTTTGCAGCACTACCATGATTTTGTAATAAAGTACTTTTAATAAATGCTTCATTACTTTTTTCATGGCTTGGGTCTACCCAACGCTCATCAACCATAGCAACATCAACATGTTGCCAATCTAAATCAAGTGTTGACAAATGCTTATAAGCGGGCGCAGGAGACGAGCCACCCGACACCATTAATACAGCACGGCCATCGTTTTTAATGCCATCACGTAATGATTGCTCAAGCGTTGCAGAAAGCTCAGCTGTTAACGCGTCTTTATCATCAAAAAACTTTTCAACTAGTGTTGCCATGCTTATACCTTATCGCCTGTGTTAAACCATACATGATTGTTTTCTGCCAATAATTCATCAGCATCATCAGGTCCCCAGCTACCAGCACGGTAAAGCGCAGGCTTACCTTTGTCTTGCCAACGGTCGATGATTGGATCAATCCACTTCCACGCTTGACGAACTTCATCACGGTGAATAAATAACGACGGGTTATCAGCAGCGGCATCAAGCATTAAACGTTTGTACGCATCTGAGTGGAAACCATTGCTGTAAGCTTGTGAAAGCTCAATATTCATTGTTACTGGCTCAAGTTGCATTTGAAGATTATCAAGGCGCTTAGACATAAGCGTTAGTTGAATTGTTTCCTCTGGCTGCAAACGAATAACAAGACGATTTGGCTCGATATTACCCACGTTATCTTCGTAGATATTGTGAGATACTTTTTTGTATTCAACCACAATTTCTGCACAGCGCTTAGCCATACGTTTACCCGTACGAAGGTAAAATGGAACACCTGCCCAGCGCCAGTTATCGATATGCGCGCGAATAGCTACAAACGTTTCTGTTTTACTAGAACCTTCATTTAGCTCTTCTAAGTAACCCGGTACAATTTTACCGTTTAAGTCACCTGGTACGTATTGACCACGAACAATATTTTCATCAACATCACCATCTACAAGCGGGCGGAGTGCTTCTAATACTTTTAGTTTTTCGTTACGAATGCTGTTAGCGTTAAGCTTATTAGGCGACTCCATTGCAACTAAGCAAAGTAGTTGTAATAAGTGGTTTTGAACCATGTCACGAAGTGCACCGGCTTTATCATAAAAACCAGCGCGGCTTTCAAGACCAACCGTTTCTGACAAGCTAATTTGAATATTATCAATAGATTTAGCATCCCACATATTTTCAAACAATGAGTTTGAAAAACGCAGCGCCATTAAGTTTTGTACTGTTTCTTTACCTAAGTAATGGTCAATACGGAAAATTTGTTCTTCATTAAAAAACTCTGCAATTTTTCCATTAATTGCTTCAGCAGAATCACCGCAATAACCAATTGGCTTTTCAACAACAACGCGTGATGTAGGTGTAATTAAACCTTTAGTCGATAATATTTCACAACATGTGCCGTAAACAGCAGGCGGAAGCGATAAGTAAAACACGCGAGACTTAGTGCTTTCGTGCTCATCTAAAATGCCTTTTAGCACATCCCAGTTGTCGTCTGCTTCTGTAACATTACTTACCACTGGCACTAAAAAAGTAGAAAACGCTTTCCAATCTTTAGCGTTAAACTCACCTTTGCTTAAAAATTCTTGTAATGCTTTATGCACTGTTTCTATGTATTCAGCACGTTTCGATTCTTCGCGCACTGTTGGTAGGATACGTGAGCCTTCAGGTAAGTTACCTTCTTGATATGCTCTGTACATTGCAGGTAGCAATTTGCGTAACGCAAGATCACCACCACCCCCAAAAATTATAATATCAAAAGGATTAAGCATAGTTACTCTCTACGTTGTGATACCCAGTACATTTTGTAAATGCGCGGGTATGCCTATTTATTGCTAGATTAGATGGCTTTTATAGCTGTATTTAAATAAAAGCCTGCTGAATTGTTCTGTATCGATGATTTATTATTGTTTATCATTGCGCTTATTAAATGAGCCTTAGGGGCCCTGTATCTCCTCTCACAAAAATACAGACCCTAAGCACTCCAGCGCTACCCGTTCAAAGGTACTCGGTTTACTTACTTGCGTAAGCGAATTTTTTACTGCGTACGGTTTTGTTTATAGTACGCCATTAAGCCGTTTGTAGAACTATCATGAGCGTGTTTCACGCTATCATCAGTGAGTTCACTCTCAATTTTAGATGCTAAACCTTTACCCAGCTCTACACCCCATTGGTCAAACGAGCATATTTCTAAAATAATGCCTTGGCAAAATATCTTATGCTCATACAGTGCAATTAAACGGCCCACTGTTTTAGCATCTACTGTATCTAATAGCATAGACGTTGTAGGACGATTGCCTTGATGAATTTTATGATTTAATAACTCATCAATCTCTGCTTGCGATTTACCCTTAGCGGTTAAATCAGCTGTAACTTGCGCTGCATCTACACCACTCATCATCGCTTCTGTTTGTGCAAAGAAGTTCGATAATAAAATATCGTGATGCTTATCAACATTCACTTGTGGCTTAACTGATGCAATAAAATCTGCAGGTACAATTACATTACCTTGGTGTAAACACTGATAAAAGGCATGCTGACCATTAATACCCGTCATGCCCCAAATAATTGGAACCGTAGTATAAGGTACCGTTTCGCCTGCAAAGTTAACGTGTTTACCGTTACTTTCCATTTCGCCTTGCTGTAAATACGCAGGCAACATATGCAGTGCTTGATCGTACGGTAATATAGCTTGCGCTGTATAACCTAAAAAGCTCGTGTTCCATACACTAAGCAATGCCATAATTAATGGTATATTTTGCTCAAACGGCGCAGATTTAAAGTGCTCGTCTATTTCAAACGCACCTTCTAAAATTGCTTCAAAGGCGTCGTAGCCTAAATATAAAGCAATTGGTAAGCCTATCGCACTCCAAAGTGAAAAGCGACCGCCAACCCAATCCCACATAGTGAATACGTTTTCGTCGCTAATACCAAAGGCTGCCGTTTTTTCTAAATTTGTACTTACTGCAACAAAATGCTTCGCAATTGTACTTTCATCTTTTGTTGTTTGTAAAAACCAGTCAACCGCCGTTTTTGCGTTTGTCATGGTTTCTGACGTCGTAAATGTTTTTGACGAAATAACAAATAATGTTTTTTCAGGGTCAATGGCTTTTAATATAGACGAAATCTGTACACCGTCAGCATTAGATACGTAGTGAACATTTAACGTATCATCAGCAAGTGCTTTTAATGCCTCAGTTGCCATTTGTGGACCAAGGTTAGAACCACCAACACCAATACTTACAACATCTTTTACCGCTTTGCCGGTATAGCCTAACCATTTACCGCTACGAACTTTTTCTACAAACACTTTAATTTTAGCTAACTCGTTGTCTACGGCTTGTGTCACGTTTTCGCCATCAACAATTAATGGAGTGTGAGCACGATTACGAAGTGCCGTATGCAAAACTGAGCGATCCTCAGTGATATTTATTTTTTCACCGCTAAACATTTTATCGCGCCACGATGCAATATCGCATTCTTTAGCAAGCGACATTAAGTTAGCAAAAACATCATTATCAATAAGTTGCTTAGAATAGTCGAATAATACGCCTGGTACTTGAGTAGAAAACTGAGAAAAGCGCGTGTCATCTTGTGCAAATAACGTTTTTAGATGTGTTTGTTTCATCTTAGCTGCACTTTGTTCTAGTGCTTGCCAACTTGCTAGTTGCGTTCGGTTAGACATGGAAATATCCTCTATTTTTTTCAATCAATTGATTTAAAAATGTTTTTTATAAAAGAAAAACTCTTATTACTACTTATTCACACTAAATTAAAGCGCAAATAGTATAACTAAAAATGCAAAAAAAGTGCTGTTTTTATAATTTTATGTGCAGATGATAACGCAATTTTTAGCTTTTGACACCGGTATCATAAAAATTTTATAAATTAATTTACCTGTAATTTTAAAGGCAACGGCATAGCTTAATCAATCAAAATGAAATATTAATGAATTTTTATAAGCGCTGCTAATTACTTTTCATAGTTATTCACTAATTACTGTAATTGTTTGCCTTGCAAACAATTAAACCTTAAAAACAAAAAATCGGCTCTAAAGCCGATTTTGTATAAATTAAAATCTTTGCTTAATTACTAAGCGCTAGCCCACCACTTAGGTTATAAACCGTTTTGTATCCTAGCTGCATTAAATTGCTCGCAGCAATCTTTGAGCGGTTACCACTGCGGCATAATAAAATATATTTGTTATTTTTACTTAACTGCCCTTCAAATACCGCATTTGCCATTCTGCTAAGCGGTATATTTAATGTTTTTTCATCTAGCGTATTAAATAACTGAGCAACATGATTTGCTCCATGTTCATACGGCTCCCGAGTATCTATTAAATATGCATCGCTGGTGTTTAACATTGCTTTAGCGTCATCAAAATTTAATTGCTGTGTATCAATCTCAGGCAATGCATTTACATAACCACACAATTGCGTGTTATTTACTTGCTTTGAAGCGTCGTGCTGCTGCTTTTGTATAGTAAATTCATCAACTGAAATACTGCCGCTTACTAACGCATTGAGTAATGGCGTTTGGTTTTGTTGTACAGCCCAGTTCATGGCAAAACATTGTTGGTAGTCGTGCCCTGAGCAAATAATGCTGGTGCCATTAAGTTGCTCGCTTATTGCTAAAATAGAGCGTGCCATTGCTTTTGCATCCCCACCTATAAGCGATGTATTGCCAAGCCCTGCAGGCAAAATTAAATCACCACAAAAACAATAACGCGTTTCGCCATTACTATTTTTTAATAAATAACTTACGCTATCTTTGCTGTGCCCAGGTGTCGCTACTTTTTCAAGTACGTCATTTGCTAAGCTAATACTTTCTGCATTTAGTGGCCAACCTAAAGCATCAACCTCACCTTTTACAACTCTTGATGCAAGAACGCTGGTTAATAAATTAGTCGCTGACTCTCGCTCTTGATGCAGATGAGTATTAAGCACCGCTGATATAGTTAAGTTTTGTGTATTGGCTATTTTTTCAAAGCGCGGAATAAGCTCAACAATCGGGTCTATTATAACTGCGCGCTTATCATCGCTTACATAAAGCCAACTACATGCTCCTTGGTGCCTAAACTGAGTAAGGCCAAGTGCGCACACTTCTTGTTGTGGTGTAGTGCTATCAGATACAATTAAACAGTTAGCCTGAAGTATTGCTTTAAGAGCGCGAATACGCACACAAGCATCATCAATATCGTGTTGTGTTGCCGCAGGTCCAAACGATAGCCTAATCGCGTTTTCGCTTTGCCACTTACTTGCACCCATTGCATCTAAAACAAAACTTGTTGATGCGCCCGTACTACAAGCCGAGCCACCACTTACGCGAATGCCCGCAGCATCAAATAAATCAATCACTTCTTTGCTCGTTAAATCGTTTACCGCAAAGTTAAGTGTGGTAGGCACGCTATAAGCAAAATCATGATTGAATGTAATATCGCCAAAGGTGTCTTTTATCGCGCTTTGTAACTGGCTTCGATAAGAGTTAAGTATGCTAATTGGTTTAAATGTATCGTCTGATTTATCAAGCAACATACTAAATAGTTTATTTAACCCTGCAATACCGGGTAGATTTTCGGTGCCTGAGCGCATTCCACTTTCTTGACCGCCACCCGCTATAAAAGGTGTGTACGCACTGCCACTACGAATATATAAAAAGCCAATACCTTTAGGTGCGTAAAGCTTATGCCCCGAAAAAGGAGCGTAATCAATAGTTGTATTACTCAGTGCGAGCGCTTGTTTACCGAGTGCCTGCACGCAATCCACCATCCACGATACATTTTTGTTACGGCTACGAATTACCTGCTCTATAGCGGGTAAATCTTGATATACACCGGTTTCGTTATTAACGGCCATGGTGCAAATCATCAAAGCGTTATTAATATGCTCTGCGATAAAATCTAAATCTAAAATACCGTTACTATCAACCGGAATAGCAAGCACCTCAGCATTAACGTCAAGTACGCTATTCCAGTGCTTGAGTGTATTTGGCACCGCTTTATGCTCAGTAGCGCCATATAATAATACAGGGTTTTTAATAGACTGCTTTTTAGCATTAATTAATGTAGAAACCACCGCAGTTTGAATACCCTCCGTTGCACCAGAGGTAAATAGGATATCGCCATTAGTTGCGCCAATAACCGTGCGTGCCTTTTGACGTGTTTGTTCTAATAAATGCTTGGCTTGAATACCTGTGATGTGCGGGCTTGAAGGATTACCAAAACATATTTGCATGGTATGAGAAACAACATCAGCAATACAAGGCAACACAGGGGTCGTTGCATTTGCATCAAGGTAAACTTGTTTTACTGGCTCATCGTGCAATAAAAACTCAGACATTAAAAAACGCACCTTATTACTAAAAAATATATCTTATTACCAATAGTACATAAATTTACAGGTAATGAGTAATAATCAATTAGCACTAGAGGTGCGTTTACTATGCTTTTTTAAACTAAAAGTCTGTTTGCTTAACTATTCACTGAGCTCTTTGCTGATCTCTTCGTGCGTTGACGACCAAGCTGTTATTAGCGCTTTTACTAATGAGGCCAGTGGGATGGCAAAAAATACGCCCCAAAACCCCCATAAACCACCAAAAAATAATACCGCGACAATTATAAATACCGGATTTAAATCAACTGCCTCAGAAAACAACAGCGGTACAAGTACATTGCCATCAAGCGCCTGAATAATTCCATAAATAATTAAAATGGTCCAAAACTGCGTTTCTAATCCAAACTGAAACAGTGCAACTGCCGCTACCGGAATAGTGACGAGTGCCGCGCCAATAAATGGAATTAATACCGAAAAGCCAACAAGCACACCAAGTAAAGCTGCATAGCGCAAATCTAAAACAGTAAATGCAATGAAAGACACACCACCAACAATTAAAATTTCGAATACTTTACCGCGAATGTAATTCATAATTTGTTGGTTCATTTCGTTCCACACTTGTAAAATCAAGCGTCGTTGCTGCGGGATCAGTTTAGCTATACTCCCTGTCAGCTCCAGCTTATCTTTAAGCATAAAAAACACCAGTAACGGCACAAGTACCAAATATATAAGCCAAGCAACAACATCTTTTAAAGACGTAAGTGAAAACGATAACACCGCTTGACCAAACTCAATAATTTTAGCTTCTACGGTTGCAACAATAGCTTGTACTTGTTCTATATTAATTAAACTTGGGTATTGTTCAGGTAAAGCCATTAAATAAGACTTCCCCTGCTCTAGCATATGCGGTGTTTCTTGCACTAAGTTACTGGTTTGCTTCCAAAGCACTGGGCCAATAACTAAAATAAGAGTGAGCATAATGCTAATAAATATCAACATTACAATAATTGTTGCAGTAAAACGTTTTAAGCCAACACGCTCTAAATGAACAACCGGCCAATCTAGTAAATAAGCGATAACCAGTGCAACAAGCACAGGAACAATTAACGCGCCAAAAAAGTAAAGTAAGGCAACTGATACCAATAATAAAAATAATAAAGTAGACGAATGAGGATCCGAGAACTTCCTTTCGTACCATGTTTTTACGTATTCAAACATGTAATGGCTCCACTAATAACAACCCACGTTGTTTATCAAAATTGTAACTATAAGCATTTTTTTGCAAAAAACGTTCAATGTCGTTCGCACTTTCACCTTTATTAAGACTAAAAGTGATGCATTGTTTTGATGACTGTGCACTTCGAAGCGCAAGCTTGAACTGCACAAATTGCTGAGGACACTTAAACTCTTTTAAATCGCGCTCTACCATAACTACTTTATCCGTATAGTAAATGAATAATAAGTCGCATATTTACAGTCTACGTATTTATATACTCAAACCGTTGTAACTTTTTGTTAAAACAATTCCTGCAATAGTTTATCCTTATAACATAACTAGCAGTAAGGATAAGTTAATGCCTGGCACGCATAATAAAGCGCAACTACCAAGTAATCCAACACTCAAAGAGATTAATTGGTTTAAAAAGCAGATTAATTGGGGCGAACTACCTCCTTTTTATCACCTTGTTGCCTCATCAATAAGCGAATCAGAAGGAATTTTAGATCATGGGTTCGACAATGCAGTTAAACAACTTTTAGATAAACGCAATTGGAACTTAGATTTACTAGAAGGCTATGAAGATAACTTTGGTGAAATACATACCAAACATAAGCCACGTATTGCGCTGCACCAAGTATTTACCGACAGAGGCTTTGAGCTATGGGCACAGCCTTATGCTAAAGATGTTATTGTTGATCAATACATAAAAAATAATCGCTTTATGGAGTTTAGAGTGTGGGACCCACATTCAATGAAAAACTTGATCAGAATAAGTCAGTTACATAAGTTTATTGGCTTTTATTTTGAACGAGGCGACAAAGCAGATAAAGCCATTATTTTACATGCACACAAAGTAGTACATAAAATTATTACTTTTTTGCAGCGAGAATTGAACGTTGTAAAGCTTGATGGAGTCACAATAAAAGAACTGTACCAATTGTGCGAAAAAGACAGCCGTGCAAGCAGTGACGAAATAGACATAGCCAAAATTGCAATTGGCGAACAAATTAACAAGGAATAAAATGCAGCTAAAATCAGCATTTATCACTTTATGCAGTGCTGCGCTTACGTTTAGCTTATTAATAAGCGAACCTTTAAAAGCGCAAACCAACTTTACGCTTCCTGATTTAGGAACATCTGCATTACAAGCACTGCCACTCGAAAAAGAACAAGCCATTGGCGAAGTAATGATGATGCAAATACGAGGCTCATCACCAGTAATAAATGACCCAGTGCTTGATGAGTACCTCACAACTATTGGCCGTAAACTCGTTGCTAATGCTAATGACGTGCGCTTTCCGTTTTCGTTTTTTTGGATAAACAACTCAGAAATAAATGCCTTCGCCTTTTATGGCGGCCATGTAGGCGTACATACAGGGTTAATAGCTCAAGCCGATAACGAGAGTCAGTTTGCCTCAGTGCTTGGTCACGAAATTGCTCACGTGACACAGCGCCACTTAGCACGAAGAATACAACAACAGCAAGATAACAGCGCGCTGACTATTGCCGGTATGATAGCTGGAATATTAGCAACCGTTGTTGCACCAGATGCGGGTATTGCGATTATATCTGCCAGCCAAACACAATCTGCTTTTAGTCAGTTAACGCATAGTCGCTCAGCCGAGCAAGAAGCTGACCGCATAGGCATGCAAACGCTTAACAATGCAGGCTTTGATGCACGTGCATCGAGCGAATTTTTAACTAAACTTGCCGCGCAAATTCGTTATAAATATAAACCACCTGCGTTTTTACTTACTCACCCATTACCAGAGAGCCGAGTATCTGATGTACGTTTGCGTGCAGAGCAATTTCCTGTGCGTCATATGAATGCCAGTCTTGAGTTTAATTTAGCTAAAAGCCGCGTGCTTGCGCGCTACGACAACAAACCAGAAAACGCCGAAGACCTATTTAGAAAACGACTTCGCGAAAATAGCTACGATAACACCGCTTTAAAGTACGGTTTAGCTATTAGCTTACTTGATCAAAAAAAGCTTGATGAAGCAGCCCCAATACTAGATGAGCTTTTAAAAAACGATCCTAAAAACCTATTTTATATAGATACCCATACCGATTTACTCATCGCGCAAAAAAAGGCAGATGAAGCCGTAAAATTTTTAGCTGATTTAAATCAGTATCGCCCTAATAATCAGGTGATTACGCTTAACTATGCCAACGCAGCACTTGAAGCTGAGCAATATGAACTAGCCGAAAATATTTTGAAGAGTTTTTTACTCGAAAAGCCAGCTCATAACCTAGGCAAGCAACTTCTTGCTGATGCGTATAAAAAACAAGATAAATTAGCCTCATATCACGAAGCGAACGCCGATGTATTGGCTCAATACGGTGCTTATTTAAAAGCCGCAGACGAAGTACAAAAAGCACTTAACTTCGTAGAGCCAACTGAACTTGTAAAGCAACAACGTTTAAAAGCACTACTTACCCAGTATCGACTTTTACAAAAAGAGCTTGCAAGACTTTAAGTCTGCAAGCGCTTACCCTAAAATAGACGCAATTCACACTTTGGAATCATTTTATGTCTGTTACTATTTACCACAACCCACGTTGTTCTAAATCACGCGAAACGCTAGCGCTACTGCAAAGTAAAGCGATAGAGCCAAGTGTTGTAGAGTATTTAAAAACCCCTCTTACTCACGAGCAAATTTCAACGCTTGTAATCCAACTTGGTTTTTCATCCGTACGTGAAATGGTGCGCACCAAAGAAGATGACTACAAAGCGCTTAATTTGAAAGATGAAACAAATGAGGACGCACTTATTAACGCTATGGTTAAATACCCAAAATTGATTGAACGCCCTATCGTAGTTAATAACAATAAAGCAGCGATTGGTCGCCCACCAGAAAACGTACTAAGCGTTTTATAATGAGTGCAACCATAGTGGTGCTTTATCACTCAAGCTATGGCTCAGTTGAAGCAATGGCTCACGAGATAGCAGAGTCGATAGAGCAACAAGGTGCTAGTGCACTACTTCGCACCTTTGTGGCTAAAAATGCGCACGATATTGTGATCACCAAAGATGATTTAATAAATTGCGATGGTTTAGCATTTGGTACACCAACTCGATTTGGCATGATGGCCTCTCAAGCAAAAAGCTTTTGGGAAACCACCAGCGACTTGTGGCTAAAAGGCCAATTAATCGATAAGCCAGCGTGTGTATTTTCGTCATCAAGTAGTATGCATGGTGGAAATGAAGCAACCTTACTTAACTTATCTTTGCCACTATTACACCACGGTATGATGCTTATGGGCGTGCCATATGATGTGCCCGAACTACTTGCAACACAAACCGGTGGAACACCATACGGTGCAACACACGTCGCTGGCAGCGCTAACAGTGCACAGCTAAGCAAAGACGAAATTAAAATATGCCAAAGCGTTGGTAAACGCCTTACTCACATTGCGAGAAAACTTAAATGAATACAGCTGACAGTCCAGCTAAAAAGCCGATTACGGTAAAATTTCAACGTACAGCACTATTTGGCTATGTTGGTTTACTTATTCTTATTCCTTTGTGGATGTATTTTGTCCCCCCTCTAGACGGTAATACTAGTTGGGTGTCATTGTTTTTTCCTATCATTCCTTTACTGCTGCCGCTAAGAGGCATAATTCAAGACAACACATATACCTATGCGTGGGCTAACTTTATTGTAATGCTTTATTTTATCCACGGGCTTACTATGCTGTGGGCCGCTCCTGATGAATTAACTTGGGTGTTGTTAGAGCTGGTATTTGCATCATCTATGTTTATTGGCTGTACTTACTACGCAAGACACCGCGGACAAGAACAAGGTTTAAAAATCCGTAAGCTTAAAGAAGAATTAGCTGAAGAAAAAGCAGCAAATGAGCAGGGTAAATAAGGCTTAACAATAACGCTATATACAAAAAAACGCGCTTAAATTGCTTTAAGCGCGTTTTTTTAACTGTTTAAAACTAGCTAAACTAAGTCGCTCAAGGCAGCTAGCACCACAATACTCGCCAACCCTATTTGAGCAATTAAGCTAATAAACGAAAAGCCTCTAAGCACAAATAAACCCCAAGGGTGTTTAATATGTGGATATAGCGCACAGCGCTTTAATGTGGTCGCAAAGAAAAAACAAATCACCGCAGTCATAGTTAAACCCAGCGTCAGCTCACTTTTAATTGAGAGGGTTTCATCAAAAAAGAAAAACAACTGTAAAGGCAGCAATATAGTCACAATAGCATGTAGCACATGCACTTTTTTAATGCGATCGAACTGCCCTTCTGGCGAAAGTTCTTTAATACCAAAGTCACGCTCTAAACATTTAACTAAGTTATTAGCTTTAATACTAACCGCTAAACGGTAACAGCTTAAACCTTCTTTATTACGTGCTCTAAAATCGTATCCGGCTTTAATAAGCAGCACCATTAACGACTCATTTTTAGCAAACACAGCATAATGAAGCGCAGTATTACCTAAGTTATCTGTCGCTTTTTTGTCTTGCTTTGCAAGTAGTGTTTCAACCACATTTACAAAGCCTTTTTCGGCGGCCCACATAAAGGCTGTTTTATTGTTTTCATCAGCAAGTACACCAGTAGCGCCTTGTTCAATAAAACGCATAGCCATTGTTTGCTTAGCTGTTTTTTTACGTAAATGAGTAAGCAAAGCTTTTTCTAGCAGTACAACAGAGTCAACATCAGGAGAAACCTGCGTAAGCAGCGTAAAATAGTCTTTACCCGCAGCTACTTTTTCGCTGGCAAGTTCAGAAAGAGTATCTAAATCAGCAATAGACTCTGGAATAAACGCACTTAGGCGCTCTCTAAAATCAACTTCCTTCCAAAGCGCTAATGTGTCCTTTGCCGAGAGTTTACTTTTATTATTTAACGCATGCTCAATTAAGGTGAAGTAGCGTTTACTAAAAAATAAATCGACTAAAGACAGTGGCGTATCTATTGTATTTTGTGCAGCCACGCTTGCGTATTTTTCAAGGCGCTGGCACAGCATAAGCACTAAGCTTTCAGGGGTGTATTCATTATCGTAGTAATGGCTTTTAACCGCACTAATATACGCTTGTGCGTCTTCGTCATATTCAGAGATATGTTGAAAGTAACATTCTTCAAATGGCTCCAGCGGGGTTAGCCATGCCAAATAATAAATAGGTGGCAGCACGGTGGTGCATACACCATCGTCTTCATTTGTAGAACGACAAGCAGGCCAAGCTTCCAAAGCATCTAAAATAAAGGCACCGTTTTGTTCTACCAGTCCTTTAATAAGTAATGGGTATTCCTTTGGCCAAATCAGTACATTTTCCATTAAAACAACACAACTCCAGTGTGGCTTGGGGGTGGTAAGTTATATCAGTTTTAAGCTGACACCACGCTTAATCAAAGTGCCGATATTCTAGCACACCTTTGTTTTGCTGCTAGCGCAAAATTACGCAATAACAACAATCCTTTAGGATTATAACAATTCGCTTAATTAAGTGATTTATTTTGAGGTAGAAAACCGTGTGATAGCAAGGAAAAATTTCGTTATTTAGTTGTTCTAAATGATTAAGTATTACTGTGGATTGGTATTGTCCTTAGCAAAAATATAAAAACGGCCAAGTACATAAGTAATTGGCCGTTTTTGAGGTTGGAGTTGGGCTTAATCAGAGCCAGACAAATAGTCTATTTACTTTTTAACTCGCTAATAACTTGCTCTAAACCCACATCAGAAATGCGTTGAATAATCTCTTTTTGTTTAGCACTTAATAGTGAAATGCCTTCAGCAACAATATCGTATACTTTCCACTCATTGTTTTTACCTAAACGAAGCTTAAAGCTTAAGTCGATAGTAGGCGCATTTGGCTCAATAATTTGCGTATTAACTGTTGCGTACTCAGAGTCACTTTTTGCGTTATTACGCTCAAATACTACTTTTTGACCCGTGTACTTCATTAGTGCACCGGCGTATGTGCCTGTTAAGTAATGCTCTACTGCATCTATAAATTGAACAGCTTGCTCGCGCTCAATACCTTTAATGTGTTTACCTAATAATTTAAACGACACAAACTTAACGTCAATATGTGGCATTAAACGTTTTTCAACAATGGCAGCCATCGCGTCTTTGCTGGCTGTACCTTTTGAGTTTACTTGGCCAATATCTGCAAAAAGCTTGTCGGCTACCGATTCAAGTAACTGATCTGGTGATTGCTGAGCTTGTGCAAATAACGAACTGCTAAAAAAAGCAGTGGCTAAAACGAATAGTTTAAAGAGTTTCATAATTGTATATGTCTGTGTGATTAAGATGACTGTAATTTACGCGAACTATACGCAATAAAAAAGGCACAAATAAGCAACTTATTAATGCCCAATTAGCACCAATCCAATAAATAAAATAAATTCAAGCAGTTAGAAAACTCTATTAACAGCTCATATACAACCGGCATTTTGTCCTCATTGTAATTGTTAACAGGCCGCCCTTATCATTTAGTTATCAACTTAAATCAAACAAACATTTGGCACCTATGAAAACGTCACTTAAAACACTTATTATCTCTTTTGTATTAGTAGTTTCACTTTTTGGCAAGCTTGCTTTTGCTCAATCGGACCACGGTTATGCCGTTGACTTTCTCAAAGGCGAAGGTAACGTAAACGGCGTTAAGCTTGCGTATCAGTATCATGCACCTGGTATGCAAAACCTTATTGGTGATGCACGCTTTTACTTTGAAACCAGCGTAAACATGTGGGAATACCGCCACGGCGATGAAACACAATCAAACCTAGTACTTGCTATGTCACCTGTACTGCAATTTCCTGCTTTTAGTTTTAACAACACCCCATTTTATGTAGAAGCAGGCATTGGTGTATCACTGATTGATGAAACGCAGTTTGCTGGAAAAAACATAAGTACTCACTACCAGTTTGAAGACCGCATAGGCCTTGTAGCCGATTTTGGCCACACCAATGTTGCCCTTCGCGTTATTCACTATTCAAACGCAGGCTTTAAAGAGCCAAACCCTGGGCTTAACTTTTTAACGCTTTCGGTAGCGAGACGTTTTTAAGGTTATTGATTGTATTTTTGGAGTAAATTAATTGCTGTTATAGCGCAAAGCGGTCACACTTAAACGTACTAAAAATTAGGTGATACTGCGATGCAAACTTGGCATATTGTAATTATTGTGGCTGTTGTTTTTGCCATTATCATTGGTAATATTGCGCTGATTAGACTCTCTGCAAAACAGGAATTTATAAAGCCCAACGCCAATATAAAAAATACAACAGACACAAAAAAGCCCTGATCAATCAGGGCTTTTTCAATAATACCAATTCGCTAAATATATTTTTGCTAATTTAGCCTACTAGCCAATGCGCCATTAGCGCAATAACAGGTAAAGTAATTAGCGTTCGCAAAATAAATATAATAAATAGCTCTAAAATATTTACCGGTATTTTACTGCCAAGTAAAAGTGCACCTACCTCAGACATATAAATAAGCTGAGTTACACTCATTGCGGCAATAATAAAGCGCGTTACATCACTTTCGATAGTCCCTGCTGCTAATATTGACGGAATAAACATATCAGCAAAGCCTACCATAATAGTTTGCGACGCTGCGGCTGCTTCGGGTACTTGCAATAGCTCTAAAAATGGCACAAACGGCATACCTAAATACTGAAATATAGGCGTATGCTCAGCAATGATCAGTGCAAATGTGCCTACCGCCATTACTACAGGTAACACACCAAACACCATATCAAGCGCATTATGTACGCCCTCTTTTATAGTGCCTTTAACACCCGTTGAGTTATCTGCTTTAGCTAGTGCAACATCTAACGAATGGCCAAATAAAGTTTTATGACCCGGAATTGTTTCAGCGTCTCTATCTGGCTCAGTGCCATCAATAAGTAAATCTTTTTTAAAGCGCAGTGGCGGTAATCGCGGCACAATAATAGCGGCAACAATACCGGCTAAACATACCGTTGCGTAAAACGGTGCAAATAGGTATTCAAGTTTAACTTGCCCAAGCACCACTAAACTAAACGTAATTGAAACCGCTGAAAACGTAGTACCAATAATAGCCGCTTCACGTTGTGTATAGTGCTTTTGGTCGTACTGCCTTGCAGTCATCAAAATACCCACACTGCCATCACCTAACCACGACGCAGTACAGTCAACCGCGCTTCTACCTGGTACACCAAATACAGGACGCATTACTTTGGTCATTAACGTACCAGCAAGCTCTAGTAGACCAAAGTTAATTAGTAGCGGCAGTAATAAGCCCGCTAAAATAAATACCGAAAACAACACTGGCAATAAGTCATTTAATACCAGCGCGCCAGTATTGGCCGAGGTAATCATCTCGCTGCCTAAGCTTAAGTACGTCATTAAACCAAACGCCATACCAAATAAGCGCACCGCCAGCCATGTCCAGCTCACATCAAATAAATGCTTTAACAAAGGTGAGTTACATATAGCGGCGGGTTTAAACACTTTAGTAATTACAGAAATAACCCCTGTAATACAAATAATGAGGGTAATAATTGCTTGAGCAGAGCCAAGCATCATTGCTTGAACCGCTTTTGCCATAACGGCAATAGGAATGGTCATCCCTTGCGAAGTACTAATGGGTGTCATAAATAAAAACACACCAATTAACGAAGGAACCAAAAAAGTAAACCAAGTGCGCCACGTATAGTGTGAACGTTCAGGTAGCTGAGACATGTTGTTTAACCTATAAAAACCACAAAAAGAGCATAGCGCTCTTTTTGTGGTAAAACTTATTATTATTTAAATTTTAATGCCGCGCTGAATGAGTGCTGCTTCTAATGCTTGTTGTAAACCATTCATAGTACCTGGCTCAAGCGTTTCGCCTTTATCATCCATCCACGTTAAGCTAGTACCGCCTTCTTTAGTTTTACTTACTAAAATTTGATATTGGCCTTCATCAATAGGTAGTTGAGCTACGTCATCACCCCAAATTGAATCCCAAACGCTTGTTTCTGGTTTAGTATAATCTGCAGTAATTAAGCCCGTATCTGGGTTAATTTCAACAATAGAGAACGACAAGCGCTCTAAAAAACCAGAGAAGCGGTCAAACACAGCTTCGTAAGATTGCTCAGTTACAAGTGCTGCATTACCTTTGTTATCAAAGCCCATTTCAAGAGAAATAATACCTTGGCGTTTACGCATATCAACTTCAAGTTGACGGTAACGGTAATCAAACTCGCTCACTACTTGGTTAAGCGCACGTACTTCTAGTTGCTGCTTGAGTAAGTCTGTTAGCGTTTTATCACCTTTAAAATCAATCAGCTCTACACGTAAAGACGCAGTGCGTTGATGTGATTTTTCTTCAATAGTGAACCTAAACTTTTCTAAATCATCGTTAACCTCATCGCCCCACCACCAAAAACCTTCTTCGGTTTTAATGATTGAGTACCAATCAGTTTCAATAATACCAAGTAGTTTATCTTCTTTAGTAGTTGCCGCATTATTATCAGCTAGGACAGATTTAATCGTATCCCAAAGAAACTCATCTAAATCAGCAATGCCATCGTTTTTATCAAAATAAATACGCGCTTGTTTATCTGTCTCTTCTACCCAACTGCCTTTCGCAATTGTTAATACTTGTGCCGGTGGGCGGTAATTTGTAGCTTCAGGATTATTGTCGTATTGACCTACATCCATTTTATAAACTGGGTCTTGAGCTGGTTGAGATAACGACGCTGGTGCTTTTACAGGCTCATGCGTACGATAATTACGCTCGTCATGTGCCTTATTAATAAATACACTACACCCTGATAAACTTACCAATACACTTACTGCAAGTGCTTTTGGGATCCAATACTGCACAGATATTTCTCCTTAGCATACCCTTTAATTGTTTTAACAAATATATGAGTGGGTAATACCGATTTGGTTCAGTGTAAAATCAATATTAACTTTACATTTATTATTTGGCTGCCTAAATGCAATAAAGTTCAGCACTTCAACTTAGTAAGCAACTAAGCGCAAATAAGCAAATTTTAGCTATGGTACTTTCCCGTGCCAGTAAAAACAAGAAACACCGCACTTTAAAAGCGCTTAATTAGCGTGTGCTGTAGTTTAGAGCCCTTTTTGTGTTAAACTTCGCCGCCGTGCAACTTCTCGTGTGTATTTTTGGTGTTGCCAACTCGGTTGATATAATCCAAGTAACAAGGTATTTGAACTCATGACTGCATTTTCAAATCATCAAATTGTTTTAACAGCGATTGGCGAAGACAGACCCGGTATAGTAAGTGAACTAACCCAACTGGTTAGCGATTGCCACTGCAACATTATTGACAGCCGTATTGCTATTTTAGGCTGCGAATTTACCTTCATAATGCTACTTAGCGGCGACATGTCGGCAATAAGCCGCATAGAGCACGTACTGCCCACTAAAGCTATGGAACTTGGCCTGCTAACCATGATGAAGCGCACAGCAAGTCATACTCCTAGCGAGTTTTGTGCAGGTTACACACTAGAATACACAGGCATAGACACCCCTGGTACATTGAGCAAAGTAACGCGCTTTTTTGCCGACAATAATATTAGTATTTGCTCACTTAAGTCAGACACTTATTCCCAAGAAGACAACATAAAGATGCGTTGTGAACTTGAATTCAACATACCTGTTGATGTAGATATAGATCAATTTAAAATTAGTTTTGAGAGCCTTTCTCACACACTAAACGTAGATTATATTTTTAAACGAATTCGTTAAGGATGCTAAACATGAACACAATTAGTCCATTACAAGCTGGCGATACTGCACCCGCTTTTAGCCTACAAAACCAAAACGACGAAACAGTAACATTAAGCGAGCTGTTAAAAGAGCAACAAGTGCTTGTGTACTTTTACCCTAAAGCGTCAACGCCGGGTTGTACTGTACAAGCCGAAAACCTACGCGATGAGCAAGCACAGCTTGCTAAATTTAACACCCGCGTTGTAGGTATTAGCCCAGATCCAATTAAGCGCCTTAAAAACTTTGAAACTAAAAAAGAGCTTAACTTTGATTTATTAGCCGATGAAGACCACGCCATTGCAGAAGCATTTGGTGTATGGGGCTACAAAAAGTTTATGGGTAAAGAGTACGATGGTATTCACCGCCTGACATTTTTAGTAGGCCAAGACGGTAAAATAAAACACCTATTTGATAAGTTTAAAACTAAAGATCACCATCAAGTGGTTTTGGATTATCTTGCAGCAGAATAAGCTAGCGGCAGAGTAAGTTACTCGCTGCTAGAAAAATACAGAAAAGCGTTGCTCAAGGGCAACGCTTTTTTTATGCCTACACATTTGCCTATATAAAAACTTAAATAGTAATTGAGTAAATAATTTGTTAAAACTGCCAAAGCACTTATTATTAGCACCTTGCCAATTGGATATTTAAACCTTGAATAAAAGCCTAAAATTTAAACTTTATTTAACTGCCTTAATCATCTGTATTATAGGTTTTAATTTTTTCAGAGCCAAGTATGCAATTTTACTCAAACCCGTTTTATATCGGTAGTTTCGTTTTTGCCATTGCGCTTATAATCTCTGCAATTAATTACGCCTGCCCTGCCTGTAAGAAAAACCAAGTAATGCACTCTATTTCTAGTTATAAGCTCCCAACTAACAATTGTTATAATTGCGGGAAAGAGATTGATGAGAAGAGTCATTAAATAGACGGAGTTATTACTGGAGAGTCTGGTATTCAGGGTTATATAAAATAATAATTTACCGCCTAAACCTTTAGTGTATAAAGGCAGTAAATTAACTTGCTGCTTGAAACGACTAAAATTTAAAACTAAAGACCGTCCCACGTAAGTTCTTTAATTGTTTGATACAATGAGATCAAGTGATGATTGGACATATCCATTAGTGGCTCATACATAAAAGAATTCATATGTATATTTTCTGGAGTCATTAGTACAACTTGGCTAAGCGTTTTTCTAATATTTTTAAAAGTCTCACCTTTATCAATATTTTCTTTCGATAAACGATCATATAGTTTAGCTGTTTGCATACCGTTAATTGGCGTAGTATCAATAATGTGATCTAACATAAATTCTTCAGCTTTTAATCTTATAGCTATTGATAAGGCAACTTTGTTTTCTAATCGAATTTCATCCACACTATCGATTAGAGTTTGAATAACTCTATCAGCAGTTGTATAAATAAAGTCAATAACAGGCATCGCTTTATCTATATTCTCTGAAAGCTGTAGCTCATTCATTGTATTGGATATCATGACTTCTAGGTCGCCAAGCTTAAATTCTTTTGTATTAGATTTTATATGAAGTAAAGACGTCAAATCTAAATAATCGTTGCATTTATTTCCGCTTCTATATTCGACCAAATTACGAACAAAAGGAATCATTGCAATAATAATTTGAGGTATTTCGCCAAAATGCTTTTTCCAGTAATCAAATGGTTCGGTAATAAAATTATCACCACCACCTATTAAATTGACTGTATTATCATTTTTTTGAGCTATAAAAGAATGCTTTCTTTTACTCCCATTACCTAAGACTCTACTTTGGAATGTTCTATAAAAATCAAAATTATGTGTTAATACTAATAGATTAAAAAGGCTATTTTCAGATAGTTCTTTTAGATATTCGATGATTGCGTATTTATTTTTATAATCAAAGGAATCTGCAATATCATCTATTATAATTAAAGCATTTTGCTCTTTAGCTTCCCTAGCTTTGAATTCAAATATAACGTAAAGCAAATACATTGCTCGTCGCTCACCTACAGATAAAAAATTTAGTGAATTGAGCTGCCCTCGATCAAATTTAACTTGCTGATCACTACCTTTTTGAAAAGTGAATACTATATTTGGTGCAATAGTTCCAAGTATGGCATTAGATTGGTTTTCAATACTTATTGAAAAGTTAACATGAAACCTTTCTTTAAATACCTCTGTAGCCTCGTGCCAAAGAGTTTTCTCAATTTCAGCTTCAGCCTCTATTGCCGCCAACTCTGATTTACCTGCATCAAATAAGGCTAATAAATTATCGAAAAGTACTTTTTTTCAATATAGTATGAACACCAAATTATTTTTTTGAAATTTTGAATATCATTTAATTCAGTTGAAATCTCAGGGCAATCTTCTAGTAATTCTTGAAATGCCTTTACAGGAGCAACACCTTGAATAATTTTTTGTGATATAACTTTTAAATTACCATCACCTAAAATAGTTTCTTTTTCATGTTCGATTGCTACCTCTAATTCTGCAAGAGAATTTAGAGGCTCCCCATTTCCATTAAGCAACACTTTGTGTTCAGCTTCAAAGAATTTTTCTTTTTTCAATGAACTAATTATGGTGCTAGCTTTAACTGGATTAAAACCATTTTTCTTAAATATAGGTGATCTTTCGATCAAGTCGTTATATCTGTCTGTATAATCAGCAATACCTGATTTAATAGTCTCATCTGACAATAATTCTGTAACTTTTGGGTCAAATATCTTTGTATATGGCAGTTTCGAGTACGAGTCATTTCCTATATTAGCTAATTGGAGAAACCTTATAGATTCAAATAGGTCGGGGAGACCTAGGTCGCTTTTTATTGTACTTTCTAATTCTTCTTTTTTTACTTTTGATACTTTATTTAATTCAGTAATTAACCTTTTTTTCGCATCTAATATATCTTTATAGACTTTATCATAAACCGTTTTCATTTCTTGGTTCACTAATAAGGTTGATAAATTTTTCGAATCAAAACTAGGGCTAAATGGCTCAACTACCAATATATTTGCAGCATTAATATTCGTACCATCTGATTTTATCTCGAAGAAAGGAGTTTTTTCATAAACTAATTCTTCTGGTACTTTTCCTTCCGATATTTTTAAAAAAGTTTTTGCTAATGAGGTTTTCATCACTCCATTTGGTGCATATATCAGATTCGCATTTACACCTTCAAAGCTAAGTGTTTCGTTTAGTTGCTCTATTCCGTAACAATTTTCGAGATTTATAGATAGGGTTTTCATTTGCTTTCCTTAGCCTTAAATACAATAAATAATCATTTTCTAATAAATATATCAATATTTTGTAATTTTATACTGGTATTCACTTTAAAAGATCTCACTACTCAATTTAGTTGAGTCTCTAGATATTCGCTCAAGTAAATCTCAACCACAATAGATAGAAGAAGTTATTAATAAAATAATTGGGCTAAAGGTTATTACTTTGGGATAAAATTTACTGTGTCGGATGGCGCTTCGCTTATCCGACCTACGTTTTCAAATATATAATGCGGGGTTATTGGGCCGTGTGTATTGGAGGTTCGTTGGAGCTTGTTGGGTTTCGCTGCGCTCTACCCAAACTTTTATCTCTTCTTGATGAATGTTCGCCTTAAATTTTTACGCAGACAAAAATGGCGTTGCCTGAGCGCTCTGCCCATGGGGTTATTTTATCGTAGTCATGTTCAAATATGTGGATTTCGAAGTACGGTTTTAAGGCTTCTTTAAGCTCGGTATAACTAAAAGCGACCATTGGGTGCTCGTCGTACCATACGAGTGTTTTATCTGCGGTGGTTTTTTCTATGCTGAGTTTTAATAACTGTTTGCTGCCAGTGCCACTGTAATGCCAACCAGAGCGAAATGTGAAGAAGCTATTTTCGCTTGTTGCTGTGTGCTCTACAAATGAATCGCTGTCGATTTTGTTTTTATCAACCGTGTTAAAACAAAATATTCCACCTACATTTAATGCATTGTGTACGCTAGCAAGGCACTCTTTTAACTTATTAATACCGTCGCAGTAGTGGATTGAATACAAAAAGCAGGTAATCAAATCCACGTGCTCAGTTACCTTAAATTCACTCATGTTTTGCAACGAAAATTGCGCTTCTGGGCAACGAACTTTTGCTTTATCGAGCATTGGCTGGTTTAAATCAAGCCCACTACTTTTATAGCCGTAATCAATAAAGTGGCGTACATGCGGGCCGGTGCCACATGCTAAATCGAGATGGGTATTTGCGCCATTACCAAAAATTTGGTGCAGCCTGTGAATAGAATTGCTTTGGGCTTGATAATCTATATCTGCGCACATTAAGTCGTAGTAATCAGAAAGGTCGGTGTAGAGTGCATTTGCGGACATATAAGCCTAGTGGTAAGTAGTAGAATATTTTTAAGTCGCGCATAGTAAACTAGTTATGGCTATTAGCGAAGAAGATATGAGCTTTAAAGTCGATGTAATTAAGAATTGTCGTATGGCGCTTCGGTTATCCGAGCTAAGTACACGACCTACGTATTTAAATACTATAAACGTTATTAGAAAATGGTGTGGAAGTGGAGGTTTGTTGGGTTTAGCTTCGCTCTACCCAACATACGTAATATAACTTTAACCTGGCTTTAACTAATTCCTAAATACTTATGTACTTGTATTGATAGGCGCCAGTTTTTGGCAATACAGGTGTCGATTGCTAATTTGGTTGCTGATACTTTTTGGCTAATTGGCTGCAAATAAACAAGCTTAGGATTAACGCCTGTTTTAGCAAATAATTCTTCTAACTCTTCTACATGCTTTTGCATGGCTACGGGGTGTTTAATTTCGTTGGCACGCTTCATAGCGCTGGTAAGTACTTCATAACCGCCGCGCATATTGATTTTTGGCGATACCGTTACCCATGTTTGCTCTGGGGCGAGTATTTCAAACGTGCCGCTGGTTTCTATTTGTGTGCTAAAACCATGTTCGTGTAATAAATTACATACTGGATTTAAATCAAACATGCATGGCTCGCCGCCGGTAATTACAACATGCTTTGCGGTATAACCACGTGATTGAAACAAAGCTAAAATTTGCTCTGCACTGGCGTTAGCCCAATGATCTGAGTCGGCTTTTTTTTCTACGGTTTCATCCAGCGATACTTTATATACATTATCAACATCCCACGTTTGCTTAGTGTCGCACCAAGAGCAGCCTACAGGGCAACCTTGCAGACGTAAAAATATTGAGGGTGTGCCAGTAAAGCTAGCTTCACCTTGAATGGTTTCAAACACTTCATTAATTTTGTACAAAAGAGATCTCACTTACTACCTAGCAGCCAAATTGCTACTATTAAAAAACCAAAAAGCGCTGTGCAAAAATTGTTATTTAAGCTGCGGCCGTGTAGTATATCGCGCCCTGATATAAACCTCTATTAAAACTAAGAGCAAAACAGATATGACGCAAAAAGTAGTTGTTATTTATTCCGGCGGTATGGACTCATTTACCGTATTAAATAAAGCCCTGCAACAAGGCCATGATGTATATGCCCTTTCATTTGACTATGGTCAGCGTCATGTAAAAGAGCTTAAAGTAGCGGCAAGTGTGTGCGAAAAATTAAACGTTCCACATAAAATTGTTGATATTTCGGCGATTAACCAACTTATTGGTGGCTCATCACTTACTGATGATATTGATGTGCCTGAAGGCCATTACGAAGAAGAAAGCATGAAAAGTACGATCGTACCTAATCGTAATATGATTTTGCTCTCGCTTGCTGTTGGTTACGCGGTATCACTTAAAGCTAGCCAAGTTTATTACGGCGCTCACTCTGGGGATCATGCTATTTACCCTGATTGCCGTCCTGAATTTGTGCAAAAAATGGATGATGTGTGTCGTATTGCGAACTACGACGCGGTAGAAATTTTTAGCCCGTATTTAAATAATACTAAAATTGGTATTTTAACCGACGGTATTGAAATGGGTTTAGATTACAGCCAAACGTGGACCTGTTATAACGGTCGTGAAAAGGCCTGTGGTAAATGTGGCGCGTGCCAAGAACGCCTTGAAGCATTTGCACTAAATAACATTACAGACCCGTTAGAATACGAATAAGCCGCAATTAATTAGTAATACAATTGCTGCAAACAAAAAAGGCTATCATCGATAGCCTTTTTTTGTTTGTCACGTTTTAAGTCAATGATATTGATTACAGCCAGCGTTTTACGCGCGCTTTGTAAGCGGTAAACTCTTCGCCAAATAATTTAGTGAGCGCACGCTCCTCGGGTATTATTTGAAAAAATGTTAAATAGGCAATAAACCCGATAATACATAAAATCGCCCACAAGGAACTTAACCAAACACCCCACCCTGCTAAAATAAATGCAAAACCCACATACATAGGGTTACGCGAAATTTTATAAATGCCGCTCGTAATAAGTTTTGATGCTTGCTCAGGTTTATTTGGGTTTACTGTGGTGTTTGCTATTTTAAAGCTCGCTACCCCTGCAATACAAAAAACACACCCAATAATGACCAAACTTGCTGCTAGGTAGGTAATAAATGCGGTGAAATCAATAACACTGTAATGCGCAATAAGCGCCATTATGCCTGCAAAAAACAGCACAACGATAACCGGTGGAATTTTATTATTTAACATGGCAACTCACTGTATTGACTAATTATGTTTATTATATGGTGATTAGGGCGTGTTGTTCTTTGGTGATTGAATTTGCAGCAGTATGTTTGGTTATTAGGCAAGGCAGAGCCTATGTAGTGTGGCTATCCCCCATAAATAGGCGATAACGCAGCATAAAGACCAAACATGCGCTGCCCTTTGGGTTCTTTCTAGGGACAATTAACTCTTTGTTGCTCGGTTTTTACTTAGCCCACTAGGTTACAAACCTCGCGCCGCGATTTAATCGCCCCTAGATTGAACAAATTTCAATCCACAAAGATTAACACGCCCTAGCTATTAAACAATATCTTAAGTGTATAAATGATGAACACGCTCAAAGCTGAATTAAATAAATTATACAAATTAAGTTACAATTGTCAGCTTTATCAAAAGCGCTTAAAGGTTATACTTTAACCATAAACGAATAATAAAATGATAAGGAATGAGGTTATGTCTGGAACTACGATCGTAGTAATTATAAAAATATAGTTTTGGTATTTGGATAAATATAATTATTATCAATAACTTAAATTTAATTTATGTTTAATAGAAATGTTGGTTCAAAGCCCTATAGAAACATACCCGCCAAGATTAGAACAGATCCCGAAGTATTAGATCACGTTTATAAAAAGTACAAAGTAGACAGTGAAAACAAGGCTGGTCATTCGGATAGTTTTATCCGAAAAATGGGTAAATGTTTCATTCCTATTAAAGATGTTAAACAAGCTTACCCTAGTATCTCTTTGTACCCGTTTTACAAAAAACACAACAAAATAGAAAATATTAATAGAAAGTATATTAACAGTGCGTACCAATTCTATGCACATCGGGTCACGTTTTCTATATACAACGTAACAAAACCATTAAACAATAATAATCAACAAGTACACCATATTTGCAGTAATACAAAATGTTGCCGACCTTCACATTTATCCTTGGTGAGCGTTGCCGACAATCAAAGAGAGAAACTTACTCGAATAGTAGATCAAGCAACCATTGATTTTAATGATAATAGAAACGAGATCTTCAATATTAATAAATTATCTGGAATAGATCACAATGTTGGGAATAGTGCTATGAACTTTGATTTTGATAGTGGGGAATATACACAAGTAGTAGATGATCTGAATGATTGGAATGGGGAATATTGATAAATCCTTATATTGATTGAATATAATAATTATTGTATGCAAAAATTATGAACCAACAATACACGACTATTAACCAACAAAGGAAGGAAAATTAATTAATAGTCGTGTATGTTGTGAGAGATAAGCGCCATTATTTAGGACAATTTGGAGAGTTAATGGCGCTTTACAGGAATATTTTATAAATTATGCACTCAAGTACTGTACTAATCTAAACTTTATTATGCTTGGCAGCTTCTGTTTATGATCAAGGAACTTCAACCAGTGTTCTGCGTGTTGTATTTTAAGGGTTAACATACTATGGAATCTGAATATGAACTCTGGTTCTTCAATTGCAAGGAATATTAAACCACGAATTGCGCCAGCTTGGGTTTGATGTTGTCCAAGATCGCTAATTGATTCTGATTCAAAAGTAACGAGATCAGTTTTAAGATGATGTACAATGACTTCAATAATTGCATTATTAATTGCTTGGTCAATCTTCACTATTCCGAATGATTGTAAGATCTTCTTTAATTCGTCATGTTGTAGATTAATTTCTCCTTTAGATAATGTTTGCATTTAGTTGTACCTGTTAATATGTGAGTGAGTTTTAAATAAATTATCGTTTTTTCAACGTTTTAGTTAGTATGTCGATCTGTTTTTGAATAGTTGCTAACTGTTCTGAATCTTTAATCTTTCTTGCTTCATTCTTCAATCTATTCAATGAGATGTTAAATTCTCTAAAATCCTTAAATGTCATTACTTTTTTTTGTTCATTCATTTTGTTTACCATTCGTTGTAGTGTGTTGATGATGATTCATGTTCAAAACCAACATCTATGTATTGTTCTATAGCTTGATTTTGATTTTCTATAATATTGTGTCTTACTTCTTCTAAATCGTTTAGGATAATTGCAGAATAATACGCAACGGGATCTTCAATTCCTAAACCATCATTTAAAACTTGTTTTTCAGAATTATTGATAAAGACAATATTCGATTCAATATTTTCTAAAAGTTCATTCATTGCAGTATTTAACTTAGTACTATTGGTTAACCGTTTAACTGCTTTTTCTGTATCTTTGCTTATTCTAAAAGAAACCGTTTTAGACTTTAGTTGTTCAGGGTTCTTTTTTGGTCTTCCTACTTTTCTCTTCATAATGCAACCTTTTTGTTTTCTTCTTACACTATTATTTATGTACTTTTTTTCAGGGTGCTTTTAATTGTTCCACTTTGTAGCAACTATAAATTTATATTTTTGAATGTATGTGGTTCGTTTAGGGCATACTTTGCGGACGTTTTTCCACAATTAGAAAAATATCTTTAAACCGTTCGTTTAGGGTTGCTTTGAATTTAAAGAACCGCTATTGTATAGGCTCTAGAAGCTAAAAGAACGGTTAGGTGAATTGTGAAAGGTAAATCATTTATTTTTGGTTATGCGCGGGTATCTACAAAAGATCAAGATTTAAGTGTTCAGTTAGAAAAATTAAATGAACATGGTGTTGATAGAATCTACAGTGAAAAATTAAGCGGTAAAAATACAAACCGTCCTGAACTTGAAAAAATGATTGAACAACTAAGAGATGGCGATACTGTAGTTATAACAAAAATTGATCGGTTGGCTCGTAACATGAGGGACTTTCAAAATATTGTTCATGAATTAACTGAAAGTGGTGTAACGCTTAAAATACTGGATCAGAATATTGATACATCATCTGCACAAGATAAGTTATTTATGGATATGTTGGCAATGTTTGCCGACTTTGAAAGGACTATGATTTTAGAACGTCAACGTGAAGGTATTGCACATGCTAAAGAAAAAGGTGTTTACAAAGGTCGTAAACCCACCAGCGATGATAAGAAACAGTTAGTTTTAGAACTGGCTGCAAGTGGTATGAAAAAAGCAGATATTCAACGTGAAACTGGTTTAGGTAAAACCACAGTTTTTAAAATAATCAAAGAATCTAATATTTAAATAATTGTATACGCTCCTTTCATAGCGTTACCAGCATTATACGTATGATACAAAAAAGGCTGAACAGTATTAGTTTACTGTTCAGCCTTTTTTTGATTTCAGAACATTATGTTAGAGCTAATAAATTTAAAGACATTATTCAAAGTCAATTGCATTTATTAATAGCTCTTTCGATTTAAGATAATCTTTAGCCTTATTATAGACTTTAAAATCCTCTTTTAACCCAGCCTCAGCAACAGCAAGAAGCTCCTCAGTCATGCCTATTTTTTCAATCATATCTAACATAGGATAATTTTGGTCTTTAATTAGCTCTGACGTTTCGAAATCCCTAAGATGTTTAATTATTTTGTTTGCAACCTTGTTAAAAACAAGGTATTGAAAAACTGAAGGTATTTGTGTATCACCAAAAGTAAACGTACTAACTTTGCGACCACTTGTAACTTTGCTTGATATTTCGAATGTTGAAGTATTTAGAAGGTTTTGAAGAGTGAGTGTACTTACATCTCCACTACCAACACCTAATTTTTCAAATTGTGATTCATATTCTGGAATTAAGAAGAGCGAGTTATAGTTATATTCATCTAATACTTTTAGAAAATTAAGCTCTACCCAAAATTGATGTTGTCCACCTCTAACCATGTAGTAAAATTTTTCTTTTAATTTTTGCGGGCTTGAAGAAATGTAACTAGCAGCATGGAACTCCATAATACTTTTATGCAAAAAATGATATTGAAATCCCTCTTCTAAAATTAAGCACGTATTATTTTTGCAATCAGTAATGAAATCTAGATCATTAACATCAGGTAGACCACTAATATCTTTAGCCTTTTTAAAAACCTCAAATACTTCACTTTTAGTAAGTGATGTTTGACCTTTTAGGGTTGCATAAAAACAGAACGCTTTAAATAATTCTTCTAATTCTTTCTCGTTTAAACCCGATTTATATTCTCTGTTATACCCAGGTTTTGTAGCATCATGACGATTCACTAAAAGATGGAATAAATTTTCGTAAAACTCGTGTAGTTGAGTAGGTATTTTATTGTAAGATTTATAAGTGATTGCAAGAAGTGTGAGTAGTAAGGGTGTTGTCAGTAGTTGCTCAATTCTAGAACTACTATCATGTATTGATTTAAGTATGATCTCTACAGAGCCCTGTTCATCAAAAAGCTTAGATAGCATTGGCTTAAAATCACTAGCTTCAAGTATTGCTAAATTATATACCTCAAAACAGTTTACTTTTTGAATCTCAGAATTAGGTCTTGATGTGATTATTAGCTGTTGTGAATGATAAAGGCTGCTCAAATTTTCTATATAATTTAACGTGTCTTTCACACAAAGCTCTGGAATCTCATCAAATGCATCCAAAATTAATGTAAACTTATTAGATTCAAAAACTAAGTATATATCTTGTTTATCTATTGTTATGCCGATGTTTAGAATTGCATTATGAATCAATGTTTCTAGAGAAGCTCGCTCAGTAATTTTTCTAAGTTCGATAAATAACGGAATTATCACTCCTTCTCTCAAAGCTTTGCCTGTCAAAAATCTTGCTAATATAGACTTTCCTTGTCCTGCTGTGCCTTGAATAACTATTTTACCGTTTTCTGGCAAATCAGATAGGGAGTTTAAATCTGATAACGTGTTTGAATTTAGCTTTAATCGAGATGGGTAATAAAACTCTTTTAAATTTACACTTTTGTCGACCTGCCAAATAGTTTTTACATTTTCTACTTGGGAAGCTTTTAAATACACCTCTTCAACATCAAAACCCCTGATTTTTGCAAATTTACTAGATTTAGATTTAAAAAAATTGTATGCGTCCGTTAATGGTAAAGAAAGTGCTCTAATTGTAGCAACCTCAAGCATAATTATATCCTTATTATGAGCAGAAAACTTGACTATACAGCTAGGTTATAATGAAATCTAGCTTGTTGTTTAGAGTAAGCCATATATAAATTTAATTAAATTCTCTTTAAGAAAATATATTAATTTTACATAGAGCTAGATACATAGGTGTTTGCTCTATGTAAAATTATCTAGGTGTTAGATTATATTTTTTCTCTAAGTCAGAAAGTGTAACTGTATTGCTGTATCGGTATGAATTATCCAACCATCTTTCTACAGTTTTTTTGAACATACTCATGTCGAAGTTATCTTCTCGAACTTTTAAATGTAGGCCAACTATGCTATTGATAACTTTGCTCATTTCAATAATGCTATCAATATATTTAGAGATACTTGCATTTGCTCCAAGAGTCGGTATGCCGATAGCATTGGATAAGTCACCTTTAGCATCATCAATACTTTTAATTAGTAGAATTAATTTCATATCACAACATAGCGCCGCCATACCAACGTGTTTTTGTAAACCATTTAAGTCATTGTAATGAAGTAATAATGCTTCCTTATACTCTGATGAATCATTGTCTGAATAACCAGATAATCTATCTAAAGTTTCGGTGATAACATTAAAAGTATCACAAACTTTATCAAGCCTTTTTTTCATTGGATTAGCATCATACAATTCTCCCTTGCTAGGCTTCTTATAGAGGCGAGAGTAAATAAGTGAGCTAAAAGCATGATCAAAATGCTTATAATTTCCAGTTTGGATAACCCCATACATTATTTTTACAAACTGTTCTTCGCCTTTGTAGAAGAGATCTAATTGGTGCTCATACTCTTGTCTTTCTAAATTTGAATTAAATTGCAATGCTCTGAAATTTGCTGCGGCAACTGTACCTAATGGCAAAGCTAGGCTTAAAATAAATAATGGAATTTTTTGATATTCAACAAAAAGCTCTAGAGACTCTTTAGTGATAAATGCAAAGCTTAAATTAGAGCTACAAGCTATGAGCCACATTAGTAAAGTGGCTATAATGATAGGGACTCCAACAAAGCCCAAAAATATCGGGTAGGTAAAAATACTGCTATTGAACTTAATAAATTTCATTATATTTCCTTATATATTCAGTCTTAAATGATAACGAGTTATATTGTTCAATGAAATGTCTCATTCACACCAATTTTTAACTTTTTCACCAAAGATTCGGGGCATGTCACCATCAAGATTAACTCGAAATGTGTCTCCATCATAGATACTTACAATTTCAGATACGTTCAAATCCCCATAAGTTTTTGCTACTGACAATGGTACGAATAGAAGAGTTAAAATTAAAATAGTGTATTTCATAGTGTGTGCTTGATCAGAAATTAGTGATTGGTAAGAATATAGCATCAGAAAAAGATAGTTATGCATAGATAGCTTAAAACTAATCAAACTTGACTGAATACTATTAGTCACTTTAGCTCCCAATCTTATGCATTCCAGGTCTAAACCAGCCTAACTTTAAAAATAATCAAAGAGAATAAATAAATGAGAGCCAAAATACAAAAAACCCTACTCAATATTACTTGAATAGGGTTTTTTTGTTCATGCAATGGATGACTTATACCATTGCATGAACTGTAGGTAAGTATTCTGCTGATGATGACAGAATGACTACTTATTACGATTTTTTTAATAAAAACATAAGGCCAACCAATTTAAATGAAAGTAAAAAATTGATTTTTGTTTTGTATAGAATTATTTATGTAAGTTTTTTTCAGTATTCAAAGACTATGTATAAAATTGTGAATTTACAATTTTCAATATTTTATCAAAATCTAGGGATTCTTCTAAATCATTCAGATCATTATACATAAGATTGTTAATATACTTGCACATTGCTTTCAGATCATCTTTTGATAGTGAACCGTTTTTAAAATCATTGTTTAATTTTTCTATTAAAAACTGTTCTTCACCTTCAATGTAAAATGGTTCTTCGAATGGTTGTGAAATGAGTTCAACCAATCTCACAAAGTTTGATTGCATACTATCAAGTGGTTCTCTACCTCGATTTAGCACTATAAAATATCTCGGGTAATCTAAAACTTTCATTTAACCAATCCTGAATTAAGAATAATAGACGTATTATAAGATAGAGTGGCTATGATTCAATAACTAAAGTTTATCCTCTTCATACTCGGCATGTATTGTGTATGAACCGTTCCCCTCTATTTTTAATGTTAAATCATGATCGCCAATCATTTTAAAGAAAATATTATCAATGCTACCTTTATGCACTAAAAAATTGCCATTATCATTTAAATTACACTCAATACTAAAAGTGTAGTTATCAATCATGTTAAATTAAATTGTGAATGTTGATGAAAATTGAATTCTCAAATCCAACATTAATTTAATGCTTCAATGTATTGATGTAACGTTGTCAACTATTAATTAAAAGCAGGGGGATATTAATTGATAGTGTATTAATAACTAACCTTATACATAAATGAGTAAAAGAACCGATTACCACAAGACCTGTAAAGGTCGCTGTCGTTGAACGTAGTGAAACTAGATTGTGTATGATATTAACTGATCTATTCAATATACAGTATCGCTACGCGCTACAACTGCACTACTGCGTAGTTTGGATTTAACTGGTTTTTCACCTATTCAGAATAAAGATCTAAACCGATTAATATAATAGTCCCTCTTCATAGGGGATAGATTTTTAGCCGTTCAATTAATAGTTCCCCTTATACAGAACCGACTAAAAATCTATCCCTTTAATATTCCCTATTAATACATAGAACTACAAAACCAATTAACACAAGACCTGTAAAGGTCGCAGTCGTTGAACGTAGTGAAACTAGATAATGTATAATATAGTTTCGTTTCACTCAACCACTGCGCTACTACGTAGCTTGTAAATAATTCCTTTTTTCTTCATCGTTTATGAATAAAGATCACAACCGATTAATTAATTAGTCCAATAATATTCCCTCATTCATAGGGGATAGATTTTTAGTCGTTCAATGATAGTTTCCCCTTATACAGAACCGACTAAAAATCTATCCCTTTTTACATTTAATATTCCCTCATTAATAAGAAAAAGCAACTGCACTAGGCATTGAAAATTGAGTTTCTTTAGCACCATTATCAAACTTAGTTGCAAGATTTTTAAGATCTTCATTAATATTAGAATACATTTTTGATTCCACTTTGCCGAACTCTACAGCCTTAGTATGTGAAACGTCTGAATCACTATTGCTTTTATTTTTCAAAATTTTATTTTTAAAATTCTCTATTGTAGATGAAGTTTTTTCGATAGTAGGTGAAACAACTTCTAGAACCGTTTCACCTACTGTTTCAACAACTTCACCACCAGCATTAATATTTTTAACAAGTTCAGCAATAGCTTTAGTTTTAAGATTTTCACATTTTTCAATGAACTCATTTAATCCAATTTTTTCAGCCGCTTGTTTAACTATGCTTGCTTTCATTATTTTTCTAACTTTTTGTGCAATTTTGGTAACGTTTTTTTTAAGCTCTTTTTCGTCAACGTTCAATTTACCAAAATGATCAATAGCAGTATTCACACCATGTTGTTCTATAAATGATTGTACGGTTTCTTCACCATGTACACTTTTTAAATAATTTACACGTTTTTTAGTTTTTTCGTCTTCGTATACTTTCTTTTCATTTTTAAATTGTCCATCGTTAATAACTTCAATGTTACTTAATAGTTCATCCACGAAAGGTTGTAGTTCAGGGTATGATTTAGCATAACGGATCATACTTGCACGTGCTGTTTCATTGTCAGGAAAGATTAAAACAACTGGTTTAGATTGAGTTGTTCTTAATGCACCACGACCAATATTTTGAACCTGTGCAGATATTGTTACCTGTTGATCCAGTTCATCCATAGACACACCATGTAAACTATTTAAAGCGCTACCAGTGTAGTTATCTACCTTGTTCAAGCCATAGTTAAGCATAACGTTATTATGTGTTAAATCGTTTCTACCACGTGTGATCGTAGAAACAGTATCAAAAGCACATTTAAGATTATTAAATGCTGTTTCATGAACACGGTTATTTTTACTGAACATAACACCTTCAACAATAGAACCTAGATTATTAATATAGTCCGTCACTTTCACATAACCTTGTTGATCGTTGGTAGCTTTAGCAATGGTAAACTTATTTTCACCAGCTATTGAAGCAATTCTGATCATAGGTTTATTATCCGCACCATACAGAAACTTTTTACCGCGTTTTTCACTATCGTATGTAAGCATGGTGCAATCATATTTCACACCCTCTTTTAACCAAGAATAAACAGCGGTGTTATCATTTTTCACATTTTCAGAAAGTGCATAAACCTTTTTAAAGTGTTCAAAAACATTTTGAGATAATTTAGAAAATTGCTCTACGTTGTATGAACTTTGTTTATTTTTAAAGATTCTAAAAAATAAATCATTGTTCTTTTCTTTATCTATGATGTGAGCAACTTTTTTAATCTCTGCTGTAAACTTTGTATTAGTGCTGTTCTTTCTTTCAATGTCTTTAATTAACTCACCGAATTGGTCAGCTTTACCATTTATTTTTAAAATTGATTCATTATCATCAACTTTAACAACCTCAGTTTTGAAACATGCTTTAACTATTTCAACCTCATTTAAGTTATGTTTATCAAAAGCTTTATACATGCTAAATGGTGTTACATCATCGTCTAAAACTAGTAAGTCATTGTTGTTTGATAGTGCATCAAAGTTAATGAGTCTTACAGCAACGTTAGTAACCAATACACAAGCACCTGTGTTAGGTTGTAGTTTCAATTCACTCATAACATTTTGAAACATTGAATCCACTGTTAAACCATTATCAAGATCTTTTGATGAAACCATTTTTACACGGTTTAATAGTGCTTTTAATTTTTCAACTTTGTCAGCCACTTTTCCACAATGTGCTGCACCTTTAAGTTTCTTTACACCAGCATTAATATAATTTTGGATCTCGTTTTGTAGCTCTACAGAACGTTCAACCTGTGCTTCAATTGAGTGTGTGCCGTAAACTACAACACCACCAGCAAGCATAGTTCTAATAGTTTCTTTGAGCATCATCGTGGTCTTGCCTACACCGACTCCACCGTCAATTAATTGCAGTTTTTCGCGTTGGTTTTTTTCTCTATAAATATTACTGTTAGCAGAAGTGTTAACAATAGTGTTTTGAAGAGAGCTTTTAACTACCTTGGCTGGGGCGTTAAGCTCTTTTTTTATGCCTTCAAAAAATACGTCCAGTTCTCCATTCTCATTTAATTTAAAGTATTCAATAGTGTTTACTAATTTCATTTGTGTTTACCTGTTTTTACCCTCCATCGGATAATTAATTATTATGCTGCCCCATCAAGGGATATTATTTTTAAATTCTCTTTTTTGTCGCTGGTGGTTTAGCCTAACGATTCAACCTTTTTTATTGCTCTTAAAATAGTTGGAACGCTTGTATTGAACTTTTTAGCAAGCTCTGTTTTATTATATTGTCCACTGTCCCAAAGCTGTTTAAGCTTCAATAAGTTGTTTAAATCCTTAAATAAATGTATTCTTTGTTTTGTCATTTTTGTTACCTATTAAGTAGTTTTTATTTTTTAAAAAAAGCACTTTTTTGTGCTGATACTAATATATATAAGAGTTTTTTCGTGTTTTACAAAAACCCTTAGAATATTTTTAAATAAGCATTAAAATCAACAACTTAGAATCAATAATATTTTCCCACTGTACAATTAACAGTCAGCAAACGTTGTTTGACCCTGTTTTTTGTGGAATCAACGCAAAATCAAACTGTAAAGGGGGTAAGTAAACACTAACATGCCCGTATTTACTGGGCTGTAGAGTGGTAAATAATCCCTTATAATTCATTCGCTTGTCATTTATTATACAGGAGGTGTTGATGCATAGGTGGTTTATAACAGGTGTATATAACCAAAAGTTATAAAAACAACAAATACTTAATTTTAGACATAAAAAAACCCTGTGCATTATCACTACACAAGGGTTTCATTTATTCTTTGGACAATTCGCGGTTAAATCCACTAATATTTATCATAAATAATAATGAATTGATTTCTTTCATTTTATCAATTTAACCTTATGCATAAAAAGCTTGTTTGATTATTCAGACAAGCTTTTTTTATGCATCATACAAACCCTAGTTTATTAATATTCTGTGCCGTTTCTAACAATGGTTTACATGCATCTGTATTATCATAAAAATAATCAACGTCTTTATTATAAACTGTTGCTGGTGGTTTCAATTTAATGTTCTTAATAGTAAGTAAATTTGCATCAAGTTTATAATCAAAGCTCACTAGGTTGTACATTAAAATTGGCAATTTTGATGATAGTAACACACTATTTTTAGGTGCATCTACTGAACTTGAGCTATATTCGCTTAACTTTTCAGAGACACCATGAACGATAGATTCTAGTATTAATTGTAACGTGATCGCATTATTTTTTAATCTTGTACTATAAAGAATAGATACTTTTTCCTTATCATTAAAATGAACCTGAATATTCAAGCTGTCTTTTGTATGATAATACTGTTCTAGAATCTTTTCTTTAATCTTCGTGTATTCGTTCAGAACTTTTGAATTAACCTTCTTTTTATACTCTTCATTTCGCTTACAATAGTTTTCTAGATAATGTAAAAACTGCCCACTATTCTTGGTTTTAATATTATTCGTGTATCCGTGTTTTGCAATACTCAACATCATTAAATCATTACCAACTAATATTGTGTTTAATTCTTCTTGTACTTGCTGGTTCTTATTCTTCTTAATCATTTTGTTTACCTTTCTGTTTTGTGTGAGGGAAAATATTCCTTATAAAACTATTTATATAACTTTTTATTGCTACTAAATGCCCCACTTATTCAATGTAAAAAACTTACATAAATAATAATAAGAAGATTATTAATAAGATAATCAAAGAATAATTAATGATAGGTAACAACAGTATGTTTATTGAAGATGAACAAGAAGTATTCGCAACACCACAAAAAGAAGTTGAAAAAACTATTCATGCAAGATTAAAACTAACAGACCGTGAACGTGAAATATTACGTTTGTACATGACAGATAATCTTATTACACGGTCAAACCTTGTATACAACACGATTATTAAACGTGAGCTAGAGAACATTAATCGAGATTTACAATACGGGCTTTAATCATGGATTTATTAAAATTAAGAAAGGACATTGAAACTGGTTTATCAAATATTCTTGAGGGTGAAACACTTTCAAAATCATTGTTAGAGAAAACGATAAACACCATATTTGAACGTGTTCTAGATACTCACGAACAAGAAAAATCAAAATTTTTCAATGTTATGGCAGAAGATTCTAAAACCATTCAAAAACTAGATAGTGAGATTGCAGCACTAGAATTAATGATTAGTCAAGAAGAGAATTTATTAAACAAAATGGGTGAATGATGAGTATTTTTACAGAAAGTGGAGAACTTAAAGAAGATTTTAAAATCAAGTCTCAAGAACTATTTAATTCAATATGTGAAGAACACGTACTACCCGCAATTAATGAAGACATTAAAAATATTCAACACGTTTTTATTAGTGAAGATGTAGAAAGCCGCAAAGATAAAATTAAAGAGTTGAAGAAAAAACTTGACGATAAAATTAAAGCTAGACGTGTTTTAAAAACTAAAAATAAAGCTGGTGGCATTCCTACAGATCATGAAAAAAATATTCTACCTGAAAGTGTGAATGAAGGTAAAAAAGTTTGGTTTAAATTATAAAAAATGAAAAGTTAGTATTATGGAAAATGAAAAATTAATAGAACTCTTACACCAATATAAAGAGAGTTTAAAACAAAAGATTTTATTCTGTGAGAGTTCTAAAGAAACACTAGAACAACTACTCGAAGAATTAGAAAACTTATTAAATGGTGTTGAACATGAACAATAATAAATTAAAACAGATTTATGAATTTTTAAAATCTGAACAAGAAAAATCAACGTTTCTTTCAAAGGAAAATTTACAAGAAGAGATTCAAAAAATACAGAAAATTAAAGAACAGATTTTAGAGAATAATAAAAAATTAAATAGGTTTGGCTATGCAGAAAAATAATAAAGGTAAAAAAGAATACATTTTAAATAAAGTTTGTACGTATTTTCAACACGAACTACATGATAATAATGAAGCAGAACGTGCAATTAAAACTATCTTACTTGGTTTAAATATTAGTGTAACAGTTGAACAAGTTTGTGCAGAATACGAACACCAATTCGGTAACGATCAACCATGTTGTTTTAACGTATTCAAACTCACTGACATTATTTTAACCCTTACAGAATAGGTTTAATATAATGTACACAAAAAATAATAGATTAAGATTCTATGCAAAAGATGAAACGAATCATGCCAATTTGAACAATCTATACGATCAATATTGTCAAGATTATTCAAAGCAAGCGATTGTTACATTAATATTAAAACGCTATGGCCTAAGATTCGATCATACTGTTTTGAACATTGCAATAGATCAAAAAACATCAAAATATTTGATTTTAGAGCATTTATTTTATTTTCTAAAAGCTCAATTCCGATAGGTAAACAAAATGAATATACACACAAAACCCTTAAACATTCCCATTAATGAATCATTACACTGGTTTACATACCATTATTTAAACATGGTTCGATACAACATGCTTTATTCACTACCAGCGATTCTAGATTTAATGTTAAGCCATTATCAACTAATGAAGAAACAAGATGGTAGCGGTTTTTACACTGTTGAAGACGTATTTACTGCGTATGAAATTACAAAATTTTTGCAACACTCTAAACAAGTAGATCTTAAAATGGTGCATGACAAAATAGTAGCTTTCTTTCATTTAGTGAATAATGATGTTCTGAAAAATGATAAGAAGTTAACCCCTTTAAAACCACTCTACAAGCTATATGATGGCTCGTTGACTTATGAGCAAGTAAAAGATAAAGATGGTACTTTATTGGAGCTAAAAGGATGGAGTGAGTAGTCTAGAGCCTAATCATTAAATAGTTCTAAATTGGGTTTAGACTATTCTTATGTTTAGTATGCTTTTCCATAAAAAATTTGTTAGGTTCACTCACAAACCTAACAAATTGTTTATGGAAAATAAAAGTTTACTAAATTATTTTTGATGACTTGATCTATCTTCAAAAAGCGCTCTTATCGTTATATACCAAACTTAGAGCAAGTTCCCAGTTCTAGCTTAATCTTAGATTAGTAACTTTCATAACTTTCGCATGTTGACCAGATTTTTTTTCTGTCATGCACCCTTATTAATACGCACTCACCACTGAACATTTGTATGTCTTCTAAGATAACATCCTCATGACCTGATGAAGTAAAGCAGCCTTCAGAAATAGTTAAAATATTCTGAGCTAGTAGACTCATTTGTAGATCAAAATAATTATCACTATAGCAATAGAGCGATTCGCTTTTCAAAAAACCTGAACCTCTTTTTATATTATTTTTTGCTTTCTTTTGTCTCTCTTTTAGTAGTGCTAATCGCTTTTCTTCTGCATATTCTTGTTTCTTTAATCGTTCTTCATTCTTAACATGCTTTGCTAATTCATCATTTTGAGCTTTAGCTTTTTTCAACTTATTTTCTTTACTTTTTATTTCACCTTTCAACTTACTAAGAACCATTTCAGATTGAGTATCTACTTTAATTACCGCATTATTTAGGTAATCGATAAAATCTTGATAGCCAGTAAAACCAAAATACGCACTTTTATCTTTAGTCTTCTCTCTTTGTAAGGCATTACCTGCTAGTAGTTGATTTATAGTTTTCGGGCTAGTTCTCTTTGAAAGAAATTCTTTAGATTCTAATCGGTTCAATCCAGACATGAAAGATCTATGAAAAATACTTTTGAATTCAGGACAACTTCTTTTTAATCTTTTTTTTCCTATTCTTCGTGGACTTTCTATATCAGGGAATCTCTCGACAGACCTTTTGATAGAATTTCTTTTATTAATAATAGATTGAAATACGCCAAAACTATTAATATCGCTCAAATTCTGGTCATCTATAAATTCTGCATATTCCAATTGTTTTGATATATGGTTCAAAATAGTAGTAGAAAGCAAAAAAGCTTCATGCTCACAATCAATCCTTTTAGCGTACGAACTTTGAGTGCTAAATAACAAAATCACTGCAACTAAATATTTCACAAAAACTCCTTTTTCATATTTAAAAAGTCAAATATTAACCACTTTTAATTATTGGGCTGGGAATAGTTACTTAATTGAGATATTGAGTAATGCTTTGTACCTCCTGACCCGTCAGAATACTTTTCAGTAATGCTCAACTTATCACCATTTTCTGAAAAAATTATCTTTGAGTCATATTTATCTGTTCGCCACCGCCCAGAATCTGAAGCCCAAATAGCTCTATTACCGTCTAATTTACAACGGTACTTCCAGTGTTTTCCATCTCCTTGGCGTGAGTATGAAAGGAAAACTGTATTATTCTTAAATGAATCAACCTGAATTATTGATGGATCACGCCCCATAGTTGCAGCTATGGTAGCAGTACATATTTGTTCTGTAGTGAATGTTTTTTCACCTGAGCCACACGCTTGCAAAAAAACAGCTGATAAAATTAAAAAACATTTACTTAAAATTCCTTTAATATTCACTTTTATTCCTTGTACGAAAAGTTATTAATTATTCAAGTAACCAATTGTTTAGTAAATTATATTACTTAAAAGTATGAATTTATCTTTACTTTGAATCTATACCTAAATGAGTATAAATATTTCATTACCGTCTATTGTCGCAACTAATTTTGAAAAACCGAGTCTTTCAGCTTCGGATGGTAAGGTTAAACTCTCTCTTTTTGCTCCTCTATCATTGCAGTGCATAGGTTGGATAGTATCTACATCAGGATCTAATATTGATAAAACTTCCTCAAATATAGCTTCTTCCAACGAACTGCTGCCCAAGCTATCAAGTACCTCCTCTTTATTTGAAAAATCCGTTATTTTATGTAGCTTCAAGCTACCGACTTTATTTTTAAATTCATATTTAATTTCTATCATTAAGAAAGCTCCAATTTAAATTCAATTAACTAGCTAACTAACTGAATGGGTGAAAGTATTCGCTGTATTTGTAATATAAGAGATGAAACCTGAAGGAATGGAGTGAATAGTAATACGCTAATTAAGTGTAGCTTAATTTTTGCAGTGCATTCCTTGCAATCTTCATCAAAACAAAAAGATAAATTTTAGCGGGCTTTTGATTGTATAAAACAACTTTCTCTACTCTAAGCCACCTTAGCTAATACTATATGCTCATATTTTTATAAAAACAAATACAATATCCTTTGAATAAAGATTCTCCTGCTTAGCTTTATGTCACTTATTCGCGTTAATAATGAAAGAATGGTTTGCTGAAGCTTTTTTAGTTTCCAATCACTCGCAAGGACAGCCCAATATAAAGCGCATAAATATTATTGTGAGGGTGAAAGAGGGTTACAACACAACTTGGTCACTGTCTGTTATTCAAAGTATGTAGCGATTGTTATAACGGTAATGTGCTTATTTGCATTTGCACTACCTGTCTGTTTTAAACAACGTGAAGAATAATGAAGTTATTATTTTAGGGGACTATCCAAAAATGAATAAATTAGCTTTTGACTGTTGGTGTATAGTTCGCGTCAACGTGTTGTAACCCTTCCTAGAAAAAATGCAAAAAAAAACCTTACCCGAATAATCAAGTAAGGTTCTAAAAATTACTAACAACAACGTTTAACACTCAAAACAACATTGTGTACTATTATTTATGGTTCATCAAAGGTAGGTATCGTACAGTTACCATAGCTTTAAAAGTATCAAGTTTTAAGGGTTACTAAATGCTGTAAGCGCGTTGTATGCGTTATCTTGTGCTTTATATAACAAAGCTAAACTATCAAACTTTTGTTGCTCATATTCCTTATGAGGAAGAAATAACTCTACAACAAAGCCAGTTTTATAATGAATTTTGGCTTTAGCAGATCTTTTGACTTTCGTTAGTTCAATTTTGTCGATAAATCTTTTCAAAGTTTCATTATATAAAACTCTATTTCTTTCATCTGTAAAATCTAATTTATTTATATCTTTTATAGAGTTAAGGACTAGATCAAGATCAGCGTTTCTTTTGAAAATTACTAATTTTGATTCAATATCTTTTATATCTTCATTAATTTTCTGTCTTTTCCTTGAGAGTGCTAAAACTGTTTTTCTAGTTTCATCTATTGATTCAAGATCATCATTTTCAATGTAAGACGACATCAAAGTGTCATAGTAATTTTTATTTTTTGTAATTTTTTTCTTATCATCTAATTTAACATTGAGTTTGTTCTCAAGATCAATTATTAAACCGTTGTCGTTTGTATCTTTTAATAGTTCCCTAAAGTCATAATTTCCAAAGTAGTTTATGAAATTAGGTAGGATTACTTTTTCATAATTTATTGAACCATTTTTACATTTTTCATTTATATTTTTAGGTTGGCTCATACTGGCACAACGAAGAAAGGTTTGTTTATCCGATTGTTTGAAATAGCCGTAGTTATTACCACAACAAGAACATTTAGTAAGTCCTGAAAATATGTTTACAACTTTTCTAATGTTACGTTTACCCTCAAACATACCCTGAACATTATCAAAATCTTCTTTACTTATAATAACTGGGTAGTAGTTTTCTATAATCTCGCCAGTCGAGATCCTCTTACGAGTAGTTGTGTATTCGTTTTTAAAGATCTCATAAGCACCATAGACACCACGATGCTTTAATATATCAGTAACTCTTGTTGAATTTAGTTGATGTTTGCTGTTACTTTTATTCCCCGCAAGTTTAAGGTTATTTTCATTAAAATAACGAGTTATGGAGTGTAGACCCATTCCCTCAAGTCTTAACTTAAAGATCAATTTCACATGTTTTACTTGTTCTGGTAATAGAGTGAAGTTGTTGTTCTCATAGGTTAACCAAAAAGGCATATGAGAATTTTTAACAGCAATTCCATTTGCTATTTTTTCTCGTTTTCTAGCAAATGTGTCCCTTAATCTGACCGACTTCTGCTCAGATTCCATAAACGCAAGGTGTAAGCCCGCTGTAACTAAAAGATCCGCACCTATTTCATTTGATGATGAGTCATCAAAAATAATATTGTATTTTACTATCGCAATTTTGATACCTGCATCGAAAATCCGCTGAATTAGCTTTCGGCTTTCGCTAATTTTCTGTCTAGATAACCTATCAAGTGCTTCTAAAATTAATAACGATCCTTGTTCAATTTTTCCGTTTTCAGCATCAATAATGAATTTGCCTAATTCGCCATCTAAGATGTTTGAACCATCATAGGCAGATACACCACTATCATTGATTATTTTGGATTGAATATATTGAACATTACCTTCGCTATTGTTATTAATACCATCTAAGAATTTTGTTATAAAATCTTCTTGCCTATTAATTCCTTCACCTGAAATTTGAGCTTTTGATGAAATGCGAGTATAGAAATATGCTGGTTTTAAGTTCATAAAATTAACTTCAATATCTGACTTACCTAGATGATACACAATTTAGAAACTTAGCTATACTTTTATAATAACCATTATGATTGTACTTATTGTGCTAATTTCGGTTGGCTCAGGAGTAGTTTACGATATGTATAAAAAGCATCTTGAGTTTAAGCATAAAATGCAAAACAACAACAGCGATGCCCATAAACAATTAGCTGAAACAAACGCACAAGTGCTTGCATTAAAAGAGCGTGTACAAACACTTGAGGCTATTGTTACTGATTCAAGCTTTAACGTTAAAGATGAAATTAATAAACTTTAAGTTGCTATAAGTAATTTGGATATAAATGCGCATTTTCTGGCTGCTCAATGCCGTGAGCAGCTAAAAACCCTCCAATAGCTTGCCCACAGCCCTGTGGTGCTCGCCCACTGTCTATCTCAAAGTTTAACTGATTAGCATGTTGCTTACCCATAGAGCAAAGCCCTACGGTACTTGGCGAGCGCATAGCGATACTTAGGTTACCTATTTGTTCAACCACTACGTGCTTACTAAAACGGGCAAAACCTTTGTATTTAAACTGCTCGTTTACGTATTCATTGCTTGTCGCAACAAGGGCTGCAATAAACCCATGTAAAAAGCTATTAGCTGACGAGTCAGACCTTAAAAACGAAATAGTCTTGTTATTAAATTCACTTAACTGACACTCGTTACATAACAACTCAACGGTGTATAGGTGTTGCCCTGCTATTTGCTGATGACCTTGTAATGTAACGTTTGCACCTGCAAACACAACACGTTTTAGTAACTCATTAACTGATGTTTGTACACAGCGTCCTTTCACAAGTTCTGGATTTTGCGCCATAACAGGTAAGTCGTGATGATTATTAAAAGGTGTACTCGTTGCATGGTGTTGCGTTAACTGAAAAAGCTCTCTTACTTCGTGTTCACGCGCTACTTTTAACGCTAAAAATGCGGTTTGAATAAGTTCTGAAGTAGGTAAGTTTTCCTCTACAATCCAGCGTCTGCCAAATAATAGTTTTTTGGCCTTGCCTTCGTTAGTAGATGCGCTTTTTTGGTAGTTATCGGGGCTCAGCACTGCTACTTGCAGATAGATTTCTTCACCTTTTTGTGCAGCGAGCACCCTAAAGTGAGCCGAAAACTCAATACTCTCAAGTACTTCGTTTACACTTTGAAGCGTATGCTTGTAACGTAAAAAATGCTGTGGCACCACCCAACTACTATTAGCTAATTGCACAAGGGGTGCATAAGAAATAGGTTGCTCATAACTGTGTTGCCATTTTTGCTCATTGCTAAGCAAATGATTAATGTGACTCTTGTTATCTGACATAAATAAACCAAATAAACTCGCGTTGTGCGATATAAACTATGAACACATTACGTCGTCAATGTCGTAATTAGATCACATGTACGCCCTACTTTTGGGCTTTTTTAACTATCGATGAGTTCTTGATAGTCTGTTATAACTTTTTGATAGTATGGCTTATCTTTATTGAGCATTTTATTATAATGATTTATGAGTTGTCGTTGGTACATAGCGTGCTCTGTACTAGCAAAGTCCCACATTTTGTTGCCTGTATGGCTAATTTCATTATTGGTACTAAAGCTCACTTCAATCACTTCATAAAAACGTTTGTTGTCGTAAACTATTTGTTCACTTTTAAGCCCTAAACCGAGTTGTTTTAAACCCACTCGCAACTTATAAGTGTGATGCACTGGGCATAAAATAAACCGAACATTATTTAAATGCTCAACTGCGTTATTAGCAATGATTTGTTGTACTAAACTTAACAACAGCTCACCGCCAACACCTGCTATTACAACTACTTGGCTTTTACTTTGAGCAATTTCTATTTTGCCTACATCCTGACACAAGACCTGCCACTGCGGGTTTTTATTACAGGTTTTTTGTAATTTATTAATAGATGATAATTGCGCTTCTAGGTCGTTCATTAAAGTGGCGACTATATCTACAAAAATAACGTGGTTTGCAGCTGCGCGTTTTAATAGCGCCATGCCTAAATAACCATGGTCGCAGCAACAATCCCAAATAATATCGTGATGCTGCGAAATTAATTTATCAATGGCAGTTAGGCGTTTACTGAGCTTCATTTAAGCAGGTGTTTGTGACGTTTTATAGACAAGCGCTTTTAAACTTTTGTCGCTGTCTACTTCAATAAAACGCTCGGTGGGGGCTAGGCGCTCAACAAATTCAATTGCGCCTTGGGTGTTCTCGTTTATTAATGCTTTAAACGCATCTTCGCTAAGCTCTGGGCTATTAGCACACAATAGTAATTGTGTAGTATCGCAAAGTAGCTCTGGTAACCTGCGCAGCACTTTTTGATAGTCTTTAGTTAATATAAAGCTGCCTTTTTGAAAGCTTGGCGGATCAACTACTATTAAATCAAACGGGGCTGCTTTTTTTAGTTTTCCAAACGATTTTAAAATATCGTGAGGTAAAAAACTTACGCCGCGCTCAAAACCATTTAGCTGATGGTTTTGCTTGCCGACTTTAAGCACGCCTTTGCTCATATCCATGTTCATCACATGATCTGCCCCGCCTTGCATGGCGGCAAGCGAAAACCCACATGTATACGAAAACAAATTAAGCACTTTGCCATGCTTGCTGTTAGCCATTACAAATTCACGGCCGCTGCGCATATCGGGAAATATTCCGGTATTTTGGCGGCTTTGTAAATCAACCAAAAAGCGAATGCCATTTTCGGTTACAACATGTGGGTTAGGTAATTGCCCATAAACCACGGTGTTTTGGCTTTGTACGCCAGCACGTTGCTGGTACACAAGTGACGTAATAAGCTCTGGCTGGTTTTCTTGCGCCCACTGCCACACAACATTGGTGAGCTCGCTTAGTGTTTGCTCGTCAATTTCATCGTACGAAACCAAAAACAAACTGGGTGGGTAAAAGTCTAAATTAATATGGCTTAATGCTTCGACGCTGTGGCCTCGGCCATGAAAAACACGACACAGTTCATTTTTTAAAATTGGCGCGTCTTCAAGCGCAGTAATAAGAGGTGTAAAGTTTGCTGTCATTTTTAATTAATCAACTGTTGTTGTAGTTCATGTATTTCATCGCGAACAGAGCCCGCTTTTTCAAATTCTAGGTCGCTTGCGTATGCATGCATTTTGGTTTCAAGCTGCTTAATTTGCACGGCAATTTCTTTCGCACTAAGAACCTTTTTAGACTCTTTACGAATAAGTTTAAGGTTGTCTTTAGGAGCCGCTTCCTCGCCTACATCCATTACATCAAGTATTTTTTTAGCCAGAGCATGAGGCTCTATGCCGTGCTCAACGTTGTATGCATGCTGAATTTCGCGCCTGCGTGCTGTTTCGTCCATGGCTTTTGCCATTGATTTTGTAATTCTGTCACCATATAAAATAGCGCGGCCATCTAAGTGACGCGCAGCACGGCCAATGGTTTGTATCAGCGAGCGAGCTGAGCGTAAAAAGCCCTCTTTGTCAGCATCAAGTATGGCAACAAGTGCCACTTCTGGCATATCAAGGCCTTCTCGCAGTAAGTTAATACCCACTAACACATCAAACACGCCAGCTCGTAAGTCACGAATTATTTCTACGCGCTCAACGGTATCAATGTCTGAATGTAAGTAACGTACTTTAACATTATGCTCGCTTAGGTAGTCAGTTAAATCCTCAGACATACGTTTAGTAAGTGTAGTTACCAGTACGCGTTCGCCCTTCTCCACACTTTTGTATATTTCTGAGAGTAAATCATCAACCTGATCGCCCACAGGACGTACTTCTATAAGTGGGTCGAGCAGCCCTGTTGGGCGAATTACTTGCTCTGCTACTTCGCCTGCGCTGCGCTCAAGCTCAAAGTCGCCAGGCGTTGCCGATACATAAATAGTTTGTGGTGCTATAGCTTCAAATTCTTCAAAACGCAGTGGCCTATTATCCATTGCTGAGGGCATTCTAAAACCGTACTCAACAAGGTTTTCTTTACGGCTTCTGTCGCCTTTATACATTGCGCCAATTTGCGATACGGTTACATGCGATTCATCAATAATCATTAATGCGTCATCAGGTAGGTAATCAAGCAATGTTGGCGGCGGATCGCCCGGTGTGCGCCCCGATAAATAACGGCTGTAGTTTTCTATACCCGAGCAATAACCTAGCTCGGTCATCATTTCAATATCGTATTGCGTACGCTGTGCTACACGTTGCTCTTCTACTAGCTTATTTGCACTGAGTAACTGAGCGCGTCGCTCTTTTAGTTCTTCTTTTATTTTTTCGATAGCGCCAAGTATTTTTTCACGCGGGGTCACGTAGTGCGTTTTAGGATAAATAGTAGCGCGCACTATGTGCTTTTCAATTGCGCCGGTAAGCGGGTCAAAAATACTTAAGCGTTCTATTTCATCATCAAACATTTCTACACGTACAGCAAATGTGTCTGATTCTGCTGGGAATATGTCAACTACTTCGCCACGTACACGGTATGTACCTCGGCTAAAATCTATATCATTGCGGGTATATTGTATTTCAGCAAGGCGGCGTAGCATGTCGCGTTGATCTACTTTTTCGCCCACTTTTAAAAGCAGCATCATTTTCATGTACGATTTAGGGTCACCCAAACCATAAATAGCCGATACCGATGCCACAATAATGGTGTCGCGACGCTCAAGCAGTGCTTTGGTCGCACTTAAACGCATTTGCTCTATGTGCTCATTTATCGAAGCATCTTTTTCAATAAATGTGTCGCTAGATACAACATAAGCTTCTGGCTGGTAGTAATCGTAATACGATACAAAGTATTCAACCGCGTTTTTAGGAAAAAACTCTTTCATCTCGCCGTATAGCTGCGCAGCCAATGTTTTATTGTGCGCCATTATTATTGTTGGACGATTTAAATCGCTAATAATATTGGCCATGGTAAAGGTTTTACCTGTACCGGTGGCACCTAATAACGTTTGGTGTGCAAGCCCCGCTTCTAATCCTTCGCACAGCTGTTTAATGGCGGTAGGCTGATCGCCTGCTGGTTTGAAATGTGATTTTAACTGAAAATGGTCGCTCAATTATTGCACTCCTGTAACGATTCGCCGCTCAGCGCTTCTAGTTTTTTCATAAACCATTTATATGCCACTATTGCTGTAAATAAATTACCTATGGCAGCGCCTATAAATAACCCTAATAATCCGGCTATTTCGTTGCCGATATAAGCAAATGGTACATAAAATATGAATAAACGAATAACGCTTAGTACCAATGCGTTCATTGGTTTATGTAAAGCATTAAACGATGAGTTTGATAATATGATCACCCCTTGTAAGCCATAGCTTAATGGGATGGTATAAATAAAGAGCTTAATTACATCTATTACGGCTTGTTCTTTACCAAATAATTGGCTTATTACACCTGAAAATGCAATTAGTAATACGTAAATGGCAAATTGCAATACCATCACAAATTTTAGTGTGCCGGTATACGCTTCTTTAACACGGCATAATTTGCCAGCCCCAAAGTTTTGACTCACAAATGGCGGTAATGTCATCGATAGCGCAAGCACTAATATACTTGCAATAGATTCTATCCGGCTGCCTACTCCAAATGCGGCCACGGCTTCTGGCCCATGGTGCGCTACTAAGGCGGTCATTACCGCCATTGCAACAGGTGTAAGCATGTTTGCGCCGGCAGCAGGTAAACCAATTTTTAATATTTTACGAATAGCGCCAGTTACAGTTTGCTTGCCCGCTTTTAGACTCAACAAACGTTTTTTAACCGCTAATATATATAAAATAATAACCACAGCGACCGACCATGCAACAACACTTGCTATGGCAGCGCCTTGAATTCCTAACGCGGGTACCGGCCCAAAGCCAAATATAAGTATTGGGTCAAGTACGGCGTTTATCAGCCCTGCTCCGCCCATTACTATACTTGGCGTTTTGGTATCACCGCTGGCACGCAGTACCGAATTACCAATCATTGGGGTTATTAAAAATACGCTACCGATAAACCATACATTCATGTATTCGTGTATTAACGGCAATACTTGCGCGCCCGCTCCTAGCAAAGTAAATATGGGGTCAATTAGTAAATATCCAACAGATGACAACACAATAACCAGAACCACACCAACCATTAAAGAAATACTGGCATCAAAACGTGCTTCATCAATTTTATTACTGCCGAGCGCTTTCGCTATTACTGCTGATGTACCGATCCCCAGCCCTATTGCTAAGCTGATAACGGTAAAAGTAACCGGAAATGTAAAGCTCACGGCAGCTAGTGGTTCGGTGCCAAGTAAGCTTATAAAAAAGGTGTCTACAATATTGAACATCATTAGTGTGATCATGCCGAATATCATCGGTATGGTCATCGTCTTTAATGTAGGCAAGATAGGATCGTTTAGTAAATCTGGGCGAGTCTGAGATTTTGAAATTGCGCGCATGAAATAAATAGGCCTCTTTTTACTGAACGAATCATTTTAAAGCATCAAGGCAGTTCAAGCCACGGATTTATCACTACAATTGATGTAATTACGGAAGTAAATATTCTAAAAAATAGTAAAACTTGATTTTTACATCTTTTTGTTAAAATAGAGCCTAAACACGCCAAAAAACAATTAAAACACATTTTTATAACTTTTATTACAAACACCCTGTGTTATCTGATACTTTTTTACACAAAGCAACTACTTGGTTTATCGTTACGAAAAAATTCATTCATGGAGTTACATCTATTAGCCACCAAAACATAACCTACTGTTTTACAATGAATAAAAAATAGTGATTTAAAAGCTTGAAATCGTTGTAGCACCCTAAAACATTGGTGCCGATGATGTTCTTAAAGTTTCATAAACAGAGTTATCCACAGAAACCGTGGATAACTCATTCAAAGCCGCATTTTTAAAGGCCTTGAGAGACTCGCAATTTTCGCTGAGGTCCAATCAATTGTTGATTTGCTAATTGTGGCATTTTTATAAACTCACACTGAAAACGCAAGCTTGCCGATTTTTCTTCTTAACATAGTTATACGTTAGTAAATAAAAAACGTTTAATACAAAGTTAAGTTATTGATTGTTCTATTTTTGAGCGAAGATAATAAATGCTCAATTTATAGATCAAAATTGGATCACTATTAAGGGGAAAAATACTTTAATGACTATTCGTGCAGGTATATTTTTAGAAAATTAAAATAAAAAAGTAAATAAATACGAAGAATACCCCAAAGTAAAAAATGAAATTTTATGTTTTTGAGTTGTTTTTTAATTACAAGTGGCTTTAATGGCGTGTTTAATTTAACCAATTTAAAGACTCAACAATAATAAAACTCGCATTAGTATTCTTAAATTCTCAAAAAAATAGCTTTAATAGAGCTATAAATCACGCAGATCGAACACAAAAACAACGAATAAACCTCTTTTTTCAATTTATGACTTTTATATGTTGACACTTTGCGGCTCCATCATTAATATTTCGCCCCGTTGAAAGGCAAGACGCTTCCCCCTTAGCTCAGTTGGTTAGAGCGACGGACTGTTAATCCGCAGGTCCCCCGTTCGAGTCGGGGAGGGGGAGCCAAGTTTTTCAACCATAAACGATTCCCCCTTAGCTCAGTTGGTTAGAGCGACGGACTGTTAATCCGCAGGTCCCCCGTTCGAGTCGGGGAGGGGGAGCCAAGTTTATGTTTATGATATAGTTCCCCCTTAGCTCAGTTGGTTAGAGCGACGGACTGTTAATCCGCAGGTCCCCCGTTCGAGTCGGGGAGGGGGAGCCAAATCATCATAATATCAGTACTTTAGTTCCCCCTTAGCTCAGTTGGTTAGAGCGACGGACTGTTAATCCGCAGGTCCCCCGTTCGAGTCGGGGAGGGGGAGCCAATTCTAAGAATTTCATAGACATTTCAAGCTATTTCCACTACTCTTCCTTATATAACTAAAGCATTAGTTTAATTCTTTAATGCGCTGTACTTAGTTTATTAATCAAGGACTTGATTCCTTCCCTTTTGATTATTAAAAGACTGAAAACATGGCTGGATTTAAAAAACTTATTTTTATACAAATTATCTCTTGGTTATTGTGTGTTGCAGCAGGAAGCTACTTCATATCTATAAGCTTTGATACTGCGGTAAGTGATGCACAAAAAAATGCACAAACAACTGTTACTAAGTATATTAATGACCTTTCTTTAGACGATATTTCTGCTCAAAATTTAAAACAATCAATTGCAGATGGTAATACGTTTTCAAGCTTTACTCTAAGAGATTACCAAGGTGCTGAAGTATTTAGCATTAACTCCTCTACTCAATTACCAATGTTTGCTGATTTTGTACTCTCTAACTTTAACTCTGTACGCCCACAGTTTGCTGTAAACGATGCCGCAGATATAAAAGTTGAATTTGTACTTAACATTGAGCATTTAGCGTCGCAGCTACAAACGTCCCTTTTTATTGTTATTTTGATTTCTGCCATTTTAGTTATTATTCCAATAATTCTAATGAAATCTATTTTTTACCATTTAAATAAAAATATAAGTACAACAGTTGCTGACATTATCGATATTTATATCAATCAAAACCAACTTGATAATGATTTAGAAGCAGCATTAGATGGCACTCGATTGAAAAAAATGGGAAAAGATTTAGTACCTAGTTTTAATCGGTTATCACATTTTTTAAAAAACAAAAACGAAGACATTCAAAGCGCTGCTATGACTATCAAGCATGAAGCGTACAAAGATGTAATTACCTCGCTTGGTAATCGTAATATGTTTGTTGAGTATTACGAAAAAAATATTGAAAACACTGAGCAAAGTACATTTGGCTCTTTAGCTATGGTTCGTTGTAGCGAACTACAAGCTATAAACCAAAGCCGTGGTTATCAAAAAGGTGACGAGTACGTTAAAGGCGTTGCTGATATTATTAAGCACATAAGCGGCACTTACACGGGTAGCCAAGTATTTAGATTAAACAGCTCTGATTTTGCGGTAGTACTACCCCACATTCCTTTAAAAGAAGCTGAGCGCTTTGGTGAAAACCTGCAATCGCGCTTCACGCAATACCAACAAAACCAAGAGTTAAGCTCGGTAGCTAATACGGGTATTGTAGGTTACGAAAAAGGTAAACCGTTAGGCGAACTGCTTTCTGTTGTTGATAACGCGATGAGCATGGCGCAGTCAAAGCAAGTTAATGCATGGCACGTACAACGCGAAACCGATTTAGTTAATAACGTAAGTGCGGGGTTTGGTAATCAAAACTGGCGTAAGGTTATTAAGGAAGTTATTGAATCTAAGCGTGTGCATTTAGTGATGCAAAACATTATGCCGCTTGGTAAAAGCATAAAAGCCTACGCTGAAGTACAAGTTCGATTTAAAACAGAAGACAATCAGGTACTGCCTACCGCCTCTTTTTTAGCAATGGCCGAAAAGCTTGATATGGCAATAGAAATTGATCGCCTGATCATCGACTCTTCTCTTGAAAAGGTTAAAAGCCGTAATTTATCTGAAAAGTTTTTTGGTTTAAACGTAACAGCCTCAAGTGCACACAACGATCAGTTTGTAATTTGGCTAGAGCGCCGATTATTGAAAGATACGCATATTGCATCTAAACTAGTATTTGAGGTAAGCGAGTTTGGTTTACAGCAAAACATCAAAGCTAGTAAACGCTTTATCGACATGGTTCACCGCGTTGGTGCACGCGTAACTGTTGAACGTTTTGGTGTTGGCTTAACATCGTTTAAATTTTTCCGCGATTTAAAACCTGACTTTATTAAAATGGATGCAAGTTACACTCGCGGCCTTGAAGACGATAAAAACAATCAGTACTTTATGCGCTTAATGGTTGATTTAGCCCACCGTATTGGTGTTAGCGTATTTGCTGAAGGCGTTGAGAGCCAAGAAGAAAAGCACATTATAGAAACTTTGTGTTTAGATGGTGTACAAGGTTATTACATAGAAAAACCTAAAGACATCTAATCAGGTTTTCAATTAATACAAAAAAGAGCATTCGTTGCTCTTTTTTTGTTTCTACTATTTTATCCTTACATCAAGATCACATTAATTTTACAGCCTTGTGATCAATATGTTTGTCCTGACGTTTATTTAACTGATAACAGCTCGCAAATGTTGTTTATCGAGGCAGAAAAAAGGATAATACGCAGGACTTTAATAGCGTGAGGCACACATGACAGAATATGTCTTGTTATTGATTGGAACCGTTCTGGTCAATAACTTTGTATTAGTACAATTTTTAGGCTTATGTCCATTTATGGGCGTATCAGGTAAGCTTGATACAGCGATTGGTATGTCTTTGGCAACCACGTTTGTGCTTACGCTTGCCTCTGTAACTAGCTATTTAGTTAATCAATATATTTTAATCCCTCTGGATATCGAATTTTTGCGTACCATGAGCTTTATTTTAGTGATTGCTGTTGTAGTGCAATTTACCGAAATGGTTGTGCGTAAAACCAGCCCTACCCTATATCGCTTACTTGGCATATTTTTACCGCTGATCACCACTAACTGTGCGGTATTAGGTGTGGCTTTATTAAATATCAAAGAAGATCATTCGTTTTTACAATCTGCAGTATATGGCTTTGGTGCTGCTGTTGGTTTTTCTTTAGTGCTTGTATTGTTTGCAGCACTACGCGAACGCTTAGCTGCTGCTGACGTTCCTACGCCTTTTAAAGGCGCCTCCATTGCAATGATCACCGCAGGCTTAATGTCGATGGCGTTTATGGGTTTTACTGGATTAGTGAAGTTTTAATATGACCTTGTTTTATGCCTTGATAGCGATTGGTTCGCTAGCACTCGTTTTTGGACTTATTTTAGGGTTTGCAGCAATACGCTTTCGTGTTGAAGGCAACCCTATTGTTGAACAAATTGATACTATTTTGCCACAAACTCAATGCGGACAATGTGGCTACCCGGGTTGTCGCCCTTACGCTGAAGCCATAGCTAATGGCGATGAAATAAATAAATGCCCACCGGGCGGTGAATCAACCATGAAAAAGCTTGCCGGCTTAATGGGGGTTGATGAAAAACCACTTGCCGGTGGTGAGCAAGCAGAACCTATAAAAACAGTGGCTTATATTCGCGAAGACGAATGTATTGGTTGTACCAAATGTATTCAAGCCTGCCCAGTTGACGCTATTTTAGGCGCAACTCGTCAAATGCATACTGTATTAATTGATGAATGTACTGGCTGTGATTTATGTGTTGAGCCTTGCCCTGTAGATTGCATTGATATGCTACCTGTAGCCGAAACTAAACAAAACTGGAAATGGCAGCTAGACGCTATTCCTGTTACACAAATAGATTAGAGGTTTGAGTGGACAAGTTACTTGAACAAATAAAAAAAGGCACCGTGTGGGCATTTCCTGGCGGCATACACCCACCACAACAAAAGTCACTCTCCAATAGTGCGAGCATCACTCGCCTACCTTTGCCCGATAAACTCATTGTTGCGCTTAAGCAACACATAGGTGCAAACGGTAGGTTACTTGTAGAAAAAGGCCAACACGTATTAAAAGGCCAACCACTAACAGCGCCTGCTGCTAACTGGTCGGTACCTGTGCATGCGCCAAGCTCTGGTGTGGTTACTGATATTGCACCTATGCCATCAGCACATCCATCGGCCCTGCCTGAACTAAGTATTATTATTGAACCAGACGGCAAAGATGAGTGGGTAGCACTTAATAAAAATAAAAACCCTGCTGAGCTTAGTCATGACGAGCTGATAAATATTATTCACCAAGCCGGTATTAGCGGTATGGGTGGTGCTGGTTTTCCTACTTATGTAAAAGCAGATACCAAGCAACCTATCGAATTTTTGATTGTAAATGCTGTTGAGTGCGAACCTTATATTACTGCCGATGACGTTTTGATGCGCGAACACGCTAAAGAAGTTATCCAAGGCATTGAAATAATGCAGCAACTTTTAAACCCAACACTGTGCATTGTGGGTATAGAGGACAACAAGCCTGAAGCTATTGCAGCAATGAAGCAAGCAGCTGAGCATAACTCAAAAATTATTATTCAAACGGTGCCAACTATTTATCCATCTGGCGGTGAAAAGCAATTAATTAAATTACTTACTAACCGTGAAGTTCCTAGCATTGGTATTCCTGCCGATATTGGTATTTTAGTGCACAACACGGGTACTTTGTTTGCCGTACAGCAGGCCGTTTATGAAGGCAAACCGCTAATTGAGCGTATAGTTACAGTAACAGGTAACACTATTCATAAGCCTGGAAATGTATGGGCACTACTTGGTACTGAAATAAAACATTTACTTGATTGCCAAGGTTTCTCGCCTGTACCTCAGCAAAGTGTTGTGATGGGCGGCCCAATGATGGGCTTTACGCTACCCACCGTACGTATTGGCATAGTTAAAACAACTAACTGTATTTTAGCGCCTGATCATAAAGAGCTAGCGGAGCCCGGCCCTGAAAAAGCTTGTATACGTTGTAGCGCCTGTGCCGATGCCTGCCCTGCTTCTTTATTACCACAACAATTGCAGTGGTTTGCTAAATCAAAAGAGTACGACAAACTACAAGAACACAATTTATTTGACTGTATTGAATGTGGTGCCTGTGCCTATGTGTGCCCAAGCGAAATCCCTCTTGTACAGTACTACCGTATAGCCAAAGTTGAAATTAAAGAACAACAAGCTGACAAAATTAAAGCCGACAGAGCAAAAGAGCGTTTTGATGCCCGAAAAGAACGTTTAGAGCGTGAGCAAGAAGAACGCCAAAACCGCCATAAACGTAAACCTGCGGCTAAATCTGCTGACGAAAAACAAAAAGTAGCTGAGGCACTAGCCCGTGTTAAAAATAAATCAGATAACGGCGATGAAAAATCAGCTGTTGCTGCCGCTATTGCACGCGCTAAAGCTAAAAAGCAACAAGGCGAAGAACTAGAGCCAGATAACAGCGAAGTAGCAAAAGAACGCGCACTACGTAAAGAACAAGCGCGTAAATATAAAGAGCAAAAATCTCAAACAGATGAATCGGCCGAGACTGCACCCGTTGATGATAAAAAATCAGCAGTTGCTGCAGCCATTGCTCGCGCTAAAGCCAAAAAGGCAGCACAAGCAAATGAAGAGCCACAAAACGATGCCCCTGCTGATGATAAAAAGTCAGCGGTAGCTGCGGCCATTGCTCGTGCTAAAGCCAAAAAGGCAGCACAAGCATTAGATAACGCTGAACAATCAACAAATGAAGCACCACAAAGCGATGCCCCTGTTGATGATAAAAAAGCAGCGGTAGCGGCGGCCATAGCTCGCGCTAAAGCTAAAAAAGCGGCTAAAGCACTAGAAGATCCTGAGCAACCCGTGAGTGAAGCGCCACAAAGCGATACGCCAGTTGATGATAAAAAAGCAGCGGTAGCGGCGGCCATTGCGCGCGCTAAAGCAAAAAAAGCGGCTAAAGCATTAGATGGCGCTGAGCAAACCGTGAGTGAAGAGCCACAAAGCGATACGCCAGTTGATGATAAAAAGGCAGCGGTAGCGGCGGCCATAGCTCGTGCTAAAGCTAAAAAAGCAGCTAAAGAATTTGAGGATACCGAACAAGCTCAGCCCCAAGAGCTACAAGTTGATAGCGCAGCACCTAAAAGTGCCGAAAGTAACACCGATAACTCATTCAATTCTACTGAAGCAGATAAACCTAAATCAGCCGACGATAAGAAAAAAGCCGCCGTGGCTGCTGCAATTGCGAGAGCAAAAGCTAAAAAGTTACAAAAAGAAGGAAATAATCAGTCATGAAATTAACCATGGCCAGTTCGCCGCATAATCACAGCCATAAATCGTTAACGCGATTAATGCTTAGCGTTATTGCTGCGTGTATTCCTGGGCTAATTGCTCAAGTTTTCTTTTTTGGTACAGGTGTACTTATTCAATTGGTACTAGCGCTTGTTGCTGTAAGCGTATTTGAAGCTGCAATAATGCTAATACGAAAACGCCCTGTTTGGCCTGCTTTAAGTGATGGCAGTGCGTGGCTTACTGCCGTGTTATTGGCATTGAGTATTCCACCACTTGCGCCTTGGTGGATAATCGTTATTGGCTGTTTATTTTCTATTGTTATAGTTAAACAGCTTTATGGCGGCCTCGGGTTTAACTTATTCAATCCAGCAATGGCGGCTTATGTACTGCTTTTAGTTTCTTTTCCGGTACAAATGACCGCATGGTTGCCTGTTACCGATTTAATAAATACGCCAATAGGCTTTGCTGATCAGTTAAGGCTAATATTTACCGATTTTACGGCCTCTGGGTTTAGCCTTGATCAAGTACGTGCAGGGATTGATGGCCTAACAATGGCAACACCGCTGGATACTGTTAAGACAGACATAGCACACGGTTTAACCGTTACCGAAAGCATGCAAAAACCAATATTTAACGAATGGGCTGGCCTTGGTTGGGTGTGGGTTAACTTAGGCTTTTTAGCCGGTGGTTTATACTTATTAAAAGCAAAAATAATTAACTGGCATATTCCTGTTAGTTTTATCGCAAGTTTAGCTGTATGTAGTGCTATTGGTTATATCGCATCACCTGGTACAGAGCCGGGCACCCTATTTCACTTATTAAGTGGTGCTACTATGATGGGGGCCTTTTTCATAGCAACCGATCCGGTATCTGCAGCAACAACTAACAAAGGGCGCTTAATTTATGGCGCGCTAATTGGCTTACTAATTTATTTAATCCGTACCTTTGGTGGTTTTCCTGATGCTATCGCATTTAGCGTAATACTGATTAATATTGCAGTGCCGCTAATAGACTACTACACACAGCCGCGTACTTATGGCCATGGAGCAGTAAAATGATCATTTCGTCAATGGCTAAAAATGGTGCTATTTTAACTTCGTTTGCGTTAGCAACAACGGGCTTAGTTGCCTCTATCAACGCGCTTACTGCCGATAAGATTGCAGAGCAAGAACAACTGCAACTTACTGCGCAGCTACAAGAAGTGCTCGACCCAAAATCGTACGACAATCAATTATCACAAGATTGCGTAATTATTACTGACGAAAAACTAGGCCCACACGCAAATCAAGTAATTTACCGTGCTCGTAAAAATAATAAACCAGTCGCTGTTGTTATTAGGCATGTTACGCCAAACGGCTACAGTGGCGATATTAACTTATTAACAGCGGTATTGAGCGATGGCACTATTGCTGGCGTCCGTACGACTAAACACGAAGAAACCCCTGGTTTAGGTGACAAAGTCGAAGTTAAAAAATCACTTTGGATTACAACATTTAAAAGCTTAACGGTTGAAGGCGAAGAAGACGCTCGCTGGGCTGTTAAAAAAGATGGCGGCCAGTTTGATCAATTTACAGGCGCGACCATAACGCCACGTGCTGTTGTGGGCTCTGTTAAAAATGCCGTATTGTTCGCACAAACTAATTTTGATGATATTTTTGCAGCACCTAATGCCGAATGTGTAGAGGTTACTAAATGAGTGAGTTAAAAACATTATACAAAGAAGGCGTATGGGTAAATAACCCTGCCCTTGTACAGCTTTTAGGTTTATGTCCACTACTTGCGGTTACCTCAACTGTAACAAATGCCTTAGGCTTAGGTTTAGCAACTTTACTCGTACTAATAGGCTCTAATGTTACCGTATCAATTGTGCGTAACTGGGTGCCAAAAGATATTCGTATACCTGTATTTGTAATGATCATCGCGGGCTTTGTAACCATTGTTCAATTACTTATGAACGCTTATACCTTTGGTTTGTATCAATCATTGGGGATTTTTATTCCGCTCATTGTAACTAACTGTGCCATTATTGGCCGCGCCGAAGCATACGCGTCTAAAAATCCTGTTCATTTATCAGCGTTTGACGGCTTAATGATGGGCTTAGGCTTTATGATTGTGCTCGTTGTTTTAGGCGCAATGCGTGAATTAATTGGCCAAGGTACGCTGTTTGACGGAGCCGACTTATTACTTGGCCCATGGGCACAGAGCATGCGCATAGAAGTATTTAATTTTAATAACCAATTTTTACTGGCAATTTTACCACCAGGTGCCTTTTTAGGGCTTGGGCTACTTATTGCTGCAAAAAACGTAATTGACGCACAAATAAAATCAAAACAAGTTGCACCGCCAGAGGCTGAAAAAGGACCTCGAGCACGTGTTACTAGCTTAACTTAAGGGGAGAACGTATTAGAGCAACAATTAGCACTAATACGTTTTAAGTTGCATGAATAAAGAAAAACGTCACCAAATACTGTCGCGCCTGCGCGACGATAACCCGCATCCAGTTACAGAGCTTGAATATTCAAGCCCATTTGAGTTACTTGTAGCAGTAACTCTTTCAGCGCAAGCAACCGATGTAGGCGTTAACAAAGCCACTCGAAAGTTGTTCCCTGTTGCTAATACACCACAAGCCATTTTAGACTTAGGTCACGACACACTGCGTGATTATATAAAAACCATTGGCTTATTTAATTCTAAAGCTGCCAACGTGTACAAAATGTGCCAAATTTTGGTGGATGAACACAACAGCATCGTGCCAGAAAATCGTGAAGCATTAGAAGCCCTACCAGGCGTTGGCCGTAAAACCGCTAATGTTGTACTCAACACAGCCTTTGGCTGGCTAAAAGATAATGAAGGTAGATACTTTTTAGCAGTAGATACTCACATCCAACGTCTTGCAAACCGTACTGGTTACGCTAAGGGTAAGACTGTTGAGCAGACTGAACAGGCTATAATTAAAAATACGCCAAATAAGAAAGAATTTATGTTTAACCTCCATCATTGGTTTATTTTACATGGGCGCTATACGTGTACAGCGAGAAAACCAAAATGTGGAAGTTGTATAATTGAGGATTTGTGTGACTATAAAGAGAAAACTGAGTCATAGTTAAGAGTAGTTATTTTTTAATTAGCATAAACCTTTTAACGGTCACATCTTTAGTTTCTATTTAAGAAGCTGGCGATTTGATTCTCATATGAGCCTTTATTCGGCCAGCACCAATTAAATTGAAAATTTGCGTTAACTTCAGAATAGTTTGAATTTAAGCGAGGTGTTGCAAATAGATTATGATTTATTAATTAGAGCCCAGCTAAAACCTAAAATTTAAATACGGAGTTAATTGGAAGCTATTTCCGGTTTGTGCCATAAGCGGACAGTGGTAACGCCGTTTTAAACGGCAAATTTCAGTTGGCTAAAATAAGTGAGGCACGAACAAAAAGCCAACTGAAATTTGTCCGATTTAAAAACCCTTGTTAGGCATAATTACCTAATAAACCATCAAAGAGTTGATTAGCCCAACCTTTATATGAATTTATAAATATTTTAAACTCTTCATCTTCCCACTCGATTAAATCAGCAACTACTTTTTCTGTAGAAATTACATGATTAATTTTAAATTTTTGTTTAATTTCAACTTCACCGGAAGTTGATGTTCTGCCCCAAACCAAAGCAGTACCAGCTATATTTTGGTTTTTATTATTGCATTTTACATCATATTTTTTCGGTGTATGCGATAGTTCCAAAAACAATTCAAAAGCACGTTTTGAGCAATGATGTCTAAGTTGTTTGGATTCATTTAAGGTTAAATATTTATATTTTTGATATTCAATTTCACACTTCATTTCAGTTACAAACAATCGATTTTCAGTATCTTTTAGTAGAAAATCTAAAGTGAAATACTTTCCATTAGAATCATAAATGGTTGGTCGACCGATATTAGTGAAAGGAGATTTTTTGTTTTCACACCAAATTCGAATTATTTCCTCATTGAAAATACCGAATATTCGCGAAAGAAACTTATCTTTTCTTGATTTACCTTTATACGGTTTCACCTCTGAGATGAATAATGCTTCGAAATCCATTTTTTATGCCTAACAATTAAATAGTGCGCTCGTCGCGCATATTTCTACCGACTCCACGCTAATTTATCCACATTATATGTTTTAACAAATAACCTAAGGCATTACTATCACTAAGTTTTATAAAATTTTTAGGTAGAGTTAAATGAACCAATATGCGCGCAGCGGTCTTTTTCATGAATATATGCGCAAAGAGCAGTTTAACCAATCAATTAACGACGATATTAAGCAAATCTCAATGACCGGTTATCGCTCTTTGCCGAAGTTCGCCTAAGTGCCATGAGCGGGCATTAAAGCGTAACTCGTTTCTGCCCCAAAACGTGTTGAGGCGAATGCCTCAAAAGAGCGAAAAGCAGACATTGACCGTTAATCGTTTCAACGACGGCAATTAGCCATACGTTGCATGTTTGCTCCCTTACTGGTTTTACGATATCCAAAACCGACATAACGACCATTAAGCAAATACCAAAGTAAAATAGGTATGTGCTTCAATCATATAGCCAAAGAGGATAAAGCGTTAATAGCACTGCTACAGGCCCTAGAATGCTGAAGACAGCTCTGGTATGGTTTTTATTTTTGTGCCAGTTGTATAAGTTTACCAATAGTTCCAAAGATGCAAAAATAGGTAAAAGCGTATTTACAGCTATTCCTTCGAAGTGAGAGAAGAAGCCTAGTCCTAATGCCGATGCAAGTGACCTTAATGCAGGGAAGCAGGCCGTGCCGCTAGCCAAACGCCACTAGAGCCTACTCTGTCTAATATTTTATTTATCATTTGAAAGTCTATTGGTTGATATTACCATCATTCTAAACTCCGTATATAAGTACGGAGTCAATCATTTTAATGAATCAATTATGGGGCAATGTGTTGGATCTTCGTTTTGCATACAGGTATTTGTCATATCCACAATTACTTTCTCTAAACGTTGAAGGTCATTAATTTTGTCTCGAATGATTGCTAACTTTTGTCGGCTTAATAGCTCAACTTGAGTGCAGTTGCTGTCCATAGACATTAGCGATTTTATTTCTCTTAACGTAAAGCCGAGCGCTTTGGCTTTTGTGATAAACCTAAGTTGTCCTGCTATTGTTTCGTCATATTGTCTATAACCAGATATTGGTTTTTCAGGTTGTGTAATCAGCCCTTCTCGTTCATAAAAACGAATGGTTTCTACATTTAAATTTAATGATTGTGCTAATTTGCCAATGGTTTACATTATTGCCTTTGTGAATACTACTAATCTAAAGTTATATTTAGTTTAGCTATCCAATGATTTGATGATGCCGCACGCTTCAATTGTATTGTCTGAACCACAAGCACTTGCCATCTGTTGTAATTCAGCTTTAAGCGCCCTTAATTCTTTCATACGTTTATTCACTAGTGCAAGTTGCTGATCAATTAATGCATTAACGCTAGAGCAGCTTTCTTCTGGCTTATTTTTTAATTCGATAAGACGTTTAATATCATTGAGTGATATATCTAGGCTGCGACAATGCTTTACGAATTCCAATTGTTTAAGTGCTTTACTATCATACAGCCTGAAATTACCTTCTGAACGGTTTGGATTTAACAGTAATCCTTCTCTTTCATAATATCTAATCGTTTGTATTGAACAGCCCGATTTTTTTGACAATTCGCCTATTTTCATCAATTTCCCCCAGACATTTGACTCTATAGTTACTATAGGATCTATAGTATAGGTATGCAACGAAAGGGATATATAAAAATGACTGAGAAATATTTAAACAATACGAATATCGTTAATTTTGAACACAAAGATATCCAATCCCTGATCGATCAACGAGGGTGGAAAAATTTGGATAATTTCAACAAAATTGGTGCCGCTTATCAGTTTGTAAAAGATGAAATAATGTTTGGCTATAACAAGAGTGATGATATTTCAGCAAGCGATGTGCTAGCAGATGGTTATGGACAATGTAATACTAAGGGTAATCTGTTAATGGCACTATTGCGTGGACTAGGTATCCAGTGTCGTTTCCAAGGTTTTACCATTGATCAGCAACTATAAAAAGGTGCTATCCTAAGCTTGTATTTTGGTTAGCACCTAAATACATCATTCATAGTTGGGTAGAAGTTTACTTTGAAGGGCGTTGGATAAACTTAGAGGGCTTTATATTGGATGAGCAATACTTAAGCTCACTACAGCAGAAATTTAGCCAAGCAAAAGATGAGTTTTGTGGTTATGGTGTTGCAACAAAGTGCTTATCTTCACCCGGTACGGATTGGCGTGGAGAGGATACCTATATTCAAAAAGAAGGTATTCATGACGACTTTGGGCTTTATGATTCACCAGATAAGTTCTATCTCGAAAAAGGTACTAATCTATCAGGTGTAAAACGTTGGTTGTATCAACGAGTGATCCGACATTTGATTAATATGAATGTATCAAAAATAAGAAATAAAAAAGTACTGGAGGTACAAAATGCACAACCATAGTCACAGTCATCAGCATGGTAAAGACGACCGGATTGGTTGGGCATTTTTCCTTAATGTGATATTTACCATTATCGAATTTATAGGTGGTTGGCTCACAAACAGTACGGCGATAATGGCGGATGCCGTTCACGATCTTGGTGATAGTCTTTCAATAGGTTTTGCGTGGATTTTAAGTCGTTTTTCAGATAAAGAAGCATCAGACAAATTCAGCTATGGTTATCGCCGACTTACACTTTTTGGTGCATTGGTAAATAGTATTGTTTTGATTATCGGCTCTATTTGGGTTTTATTTGAAGCAATACCTAAGCTGTCCAATCCTGAAATGCCTGTAGTTGAGGGGATGTTAGGGCTAGCCATACTCGGTGTTGCCGTAAATGGTTATGCGGTATTCAAATTAAAAGCGGGTGAAACACTAAATGAAAAAGTGCTGACATGGCACCTACTTGAAGATGTACTCGGTTGGGTTGCCGTTCTTATAGTCTCTATTGTATTGTTGTTCGTTGAACTGCCGATATTAGATCCTCTATTATCAATAGGGTTTACGCTGTTTATCTTATTTAACGTTTTCAAAAATCTTAAATCAACATTGGTGCTTTTTCTTCAAGCTGCACCCGATAAAGAGACCCAAGAGCGTATTAAGCAGTCATTAATTGAATTTCCTGAAGTAAATGGTATACACCATATGCATTTTTGGTCACTGGATGGTGAAAGTCACGTTTTAACAGCGCACCTTGAGCTGAGTGACAACTTTGACGTTAAAGAATTAATTAAGCTTAAACAAGAGGTTGCAGCTAAATTATCTTCCTATCATTTATCGCATACGACGATAGAGTTTGAGTTTTTAAATGAAAATTGTAGGGATGAAGCAGAGTAAGTTTTATCAATAAAATTTTGGAGCATACAATATAAAAAGCAGCTTAATTAGGCATAACTTAGTAATTAAGCTGCTTTTTTGCTTTTAGATTTCGTCGGATTGCTGTTTGTTACTCTCAGCGCCATGCGCCCATTGATATAAAATAGGCAATACAAACAAAGTTAAAATGGTAGAAGATACAATACCGCCGATAACAACTGTTGCTAGTGGTCGTTGTACTTCTGCACCAATTCCAGTGTTTAACGCCATTGGAATAAAACCTAAACTTGCGACCAGTGCCGTCATTAAAATAGGTCTTAAACGAATGATGGCACCTTCAATGATCGCTACGTATAGGTCGCCTTTTTCATGCCAAAGATCTCGAATAAAAGCCAACATAACCAAGCCATTTAATACTGCGACACCTGACAATGCAATGAAGCCGACACCTGCCGAAATTGATAAGGGCATGTCTCTTAAATAAAGTGAAAATACGCCCCCTGTTAATGCTAAAGGCACGCCACTGAAAATGATTAATGCATCTTTTAATGAACCAAATGCTATAATCAAAATACCTAGGATAACAACCAATGTTATCGGTACAACTAGGCTTAATCGCTTACTTGCTGATTCTAGTTGTTCAAACGTTCCACCATAATCAAGCCAGTATCCTGCTGGAATTTCTCCTTCCTGATTAATTTTAGCTTTAACTTCTTTTACAAAACCGCCTAAATCTCTACCACGAACATTGACGGTAACCACAACTCTTCTTTTTCCGTTCTCTCGGCTAATCTGCGCGGGTAAAGACTCTGATTTAAGCTCTGCAACTTCTTCAATTGGCACATAGTTACCATTCTCAAGTGGAAGCGGCAGATGCTTCAAGCTATCGATATCCGTTCTTATTTGCTCTGGTAGGCGAACAACTAACTCAAACCGTCTGTCACCTTCATAAATGATCCCCGCAGATTCACCGCCAATCGCAGTGGCAACCCAGTCTTGCAATTCGGTAACGTTCAATCCATACCTACCAAGCGCTTCTCGTTTAGGAATTACTGATAAAGATGGAACACCTGTGACCTGTTCCATTCGAGCATCAGCGGCACCATCCACGGTTTTCACAATATTTAGAATATCTTTTGCGGTAAGTAATAACCGATCCAAATCATCACCAAATATTTTGATGCCGACATCAGCTCTAACGCCAGAAATCAATTCATTGAAACGCATTTGAATAGGCTGAGTGAATTCATAGTTGTTGCCTGGAATGTTTTTCAGTACTTTTTCCATTTCTTCAACTAATTCACTTTTTGGTTTTGAAGGTTCGGCCCATTCTTTACGTGGTTTTAAAATAACAAAGATATCAGCAATACTCGGTGGCATTGGGTCGGTTGCTACTTCTGGTGTGCCAATGCGCGAGAATACTTTATCAACTTCAGGAAACGCTTTAATACGTTGCTCAAGTACTTCTTGCATTTCTACTGATTGCTCTAGGCCAGTCGATGGAATTCTTAATGCCTGTAGTGCAATATCACCTTCATTTAATTGAGGAACAAATTCTGTCCCAAGCGTAGTTGCTAACCAAAGGCTATACCCCATTAACAGCGTTGAGAATGAAACAATAATCCAACGAAATTTCATCGCCATTTTTAACAATGGTTCATAAATAGACTTGGTTGAACGAATAACTACACTTTCTTTTTCGCTGATTTTACCTTTCATAAACACAGCTACAGCAGCAGGAACCAGTGTAACTGAAAGGATCATTGCGGAAATTAACGCCATAACGACAGTTGCCGCCATAGGGTGGAACATTTTCCCTTCAACGCCAGTTAGCGTGAAAATGGGGATGTAAACAACAGTGATAATTGCCACACCAAACAAGCTTGGACGTATCACTTCTGAAGTGGCTTCAAAAACGGTATTTAGGCGTTCTCTTAAGTCTTGCCTATGACCGTTGTGTTGGGCCTGTGCTAACCTACGGACAGAGTTTTCAACGATGATTACAGCCCCGTCCACTATCAAGCCAAAGTCCAATGCGCCGAGACTCATTAAATTGGCAGATACTCCTGCTTGCACCATACCTGTGATTGTCATTAACATGGAAATAGGGATAACAGCAGCGGTAATGAGAGCTGCACGTAAATTTCCAAGTAGAATAAATAACACAACAATAACTAAAAGCGCACCTTCAACGAGGTTTTTGGTAACGGTTGCAATCGCTTTATCTACTAACGTTGTTCTGTCGTAAACAGGCTCTGCGGTAATGCCCTTTGGCAGAGATTTTTGTATTTCGCTGAGCTTATGTTCCACTTCTAAAGCAACGGTGCGAGAATTCTCACCAATCAGCATCATGGTTGTACCAAGCACTGTCTCAATGCCATTACGAGTAGCAGCCCCTGTTCTAAGTTCTTTGCCTATAGCAACATTGGCAACATCACATATTTTTACAGGAATACCATCGTTCTTTTTGATGATGACATTGAGGATTTCATCCATTGTCGCAAGTTGCCCGATGGAGCGCACTAACACTTGTTGTCCGTTTTGCTCAATATAACCCGCGCCACGGTTATCATTATTTTTACGTAATGCATCAGAAACGTCTTCAAAGCTTACCTGATGAAAAAGTAATTTTTCGGGTTTCGGCGTTATATGATACTGCTTGTTATAGCCGCCGATGCTGTTGACCTCAATGACGCCTTTAACTTGAGCCAATTGCGGTTTAATGATCCAGTCTTGTATTTCTCTTAAGGCAATAGCGGTATAAGGCTCTCCATTAGGCATTTTAGCGTCAGGAGAAGCTTGTACGGTATACATAAATATTTCACCAAGCCCTGTGGAAATAGGACCCATCTCTGGCTCTAAGCCAGAGGGAATAACGCCTTTTATCGCAGCTAATCTTGCATTGATTAAGTTGCGTGCGAAATAAATATCGGTTCCCTCTTCAAAGATAACGGTCACCTGGGATAAACCATATCTTGAAAGAGAGCGGGTGTGAGACAGCTTTGGTAGTCCAGCTAATGCGTTTTCTACTGGAAAAGTTACCCTTTGCTCCGCTTCTAAAGGTGAATAACCGGGGGCAGAGGTATTTATTTGTACCTGTACGTTTGTTATATCTGGAACAGCATCAATGGGAAGTTTTTGATAACTCCACATACCAACGCCGATGATTACCATCAGCAAGCTTAATACTAAATAGCGCCTATTTATTGCAAGACGCAAAATTGATTCAATCATATTGCGTCTCCTAATCGTCGTCTTCTACTTCAGATTTCAAGATATCTGCTTTAATCAGATAACTGTTTTTGTTTACATATTCAGCGTCTTTACTGAGGCCATCAATGACCTCGATATAGTTTTTGTCTGAACGACCAAGGACAAGTGGTGCAAACTCGTACTCTTCATTTTCTTTTACAAAGACACCTAATTGTCCACCTAGCTCTTGTATGGCAACTTTCTCGACCGCTAAATCCACCTCAAATTGGTTTATCTTTACGTTGCCTTTTAATAATTGACCTGACGTTAGCTTTAACTCAGTGTTGTTTAATCGTACCCGTGCTAAAACATAAGGCTGATCTTTAGCTGGAATAATATTAGTGATGACTGAACTGAATGCGTGTTCACCTTGCTCAATATCAACATGCTGACCGACTTTGATTTGATTATATTGGCTGGTAAACACCTTAAATTCAGCCCACAAGGTGTCAAATTTGACGATTTCAAACAAGCTAGTGTTTTGCGTGATACCGCCAATATTTCCATTTCGCTGTAAAACAGTCCCAGAAACAGGCGATGTTATTTTATAAGTATTTAAGCTCTCATTAGATTCAATAACGGCTAATAGATCGCCTTTTTTTACCGTATCACCAACAGTGAAGTTTATTGTCTTTATAACGCCGTTATATCTAGCGCTAACTTGAAATAATTGTTCAGCGCCTATCGTCGTAGAGCCGTATACAGGGATAGTTTGGTTCAACGTTTTTGAAGCTAAATAGGCTGTTTCAACACCAACCTTTTTTGCCATGTTATTGTCGATTTTGCTTATGCCTTCTTCGCCTTCATGTTCATCTTCACTAGCGAAAACACTTTGAATGGGTGATAGATACCCAATAAAAATCAATAGTGCGAGTAAATAGTTTTTCATTTTGAATTCCTAAACGATTCAGTTAATCACTGAATCAATAAATTGTTATTAAACTTAAAGTGATGTTTATTTAGAGTGACAGCGCTTCGTTTGTTAGTTTTTCTATCTCTGCGCCATAAATTAGGGCAGCAGATGCCGCGTCAATAAGGGTTCGCCGAGCATTTAACAGCTCTTGTCTAGCCGATACATAATCAAGATATCCATATCGACCTTTTTGATAGGCGTCTTGAGTATCTTCCAGTGCATCTTCAAGCATTGGGATAACCGACTGCTTTAATGAATTAGCTGTTAATATGGCTTGTTTTCTATTGGAGTATGCTCGTAGTAAGTGATTTCTAAATCTTAACTTAGTCGCCTCTTTCTCTATGGCAACTTGGTCACGCTCTGCTAGCGCACTAGCGATTGCGCCAGAATTTCGCTTTTCAGCAAACAAAGGTAAGCTAAAGCCAGCGACCAGTGCCGTATCATTGGCTTCTTGAGAGCGCCTAACACCAACAGACCATTTGATATTGGCCGTTGACTCTGTTTTAGCCAACTGTAACTCGGCCTCTTTTAGTCGCTGTTCACTTGCATAGATTTGAATAGCAGGGTTCTTCTCTAACTTCGCAAAAAGGCTGTTAAAGTCACTATCATTGCCAAACTGAAAAAGATCCCCTTGTACTTCAGAGAAGGTTACAGAGTTTTCCCCCCAGTAGGCTGCTAATGAGAGCTTCAAATATTCCAAGCGCTTTTGTTCAGATTGAACGGTCAAATTTGCCTGAGCAATAACTGCTTTTGAACGTTTCACTTCAGCCTCAGGAGTAGCACCTGCACGGTTACGCTGAGATACAATCTCTAACGTTTCTTTCGCTAAACTCAGTGCATTTTTTGCCAATATTACTCTTTGTTGTGCTGCTAGTACTTCCACGTACTTTTCAGTGACTTGAGCCATTAAGTTTAGCGCTGCTACCTCTTTTTCAGCAGTGAGCAGTGCTCTTGAGTTTGAAATAAGCCCAATTCGCGCTGAGCGTTTGTCTCCCATTTCAATAACCGAAGATAGAGCGACAGTTAATTCAGCACTGCCGAATGCATTAAATTCACCTGAACCTGCAAAGTTCTCAGCTTCAAGCTCTAGTTCATAAGCAGGATTTAAACTTGCTGTTTGTTCTTGTCCTGTTAATGCCGTTTGCTTGAAATCAAATATTTTAAGTTCTGGATTTTGTTTAAGCGTCCACTGAATTGCTTCTTGAAGGTTTAACTGATTTTCAAACGCATAAACATTAAATGTAAAAAGTGACAAAGCGAGAAACGCGATATATTTAAGCCGAGGTGTTACACACCTCAAAATTGCTATCTTGCGATGCACACAGGTATTAAGTGCCATGTATACTTTCCTATAAATTTATATGTAATATTTAGGTCATTAACATGTGACCTTTCTTAATTTTCTATAAAATTTAGGCGTATTTAGGTGGGCGGAATGGCACCGACATATAGCCTTTTAGCTCAGGGGAAACTAAGGCGTAGGTAGGGAAATATTCTATTGCTTGTAAAATATTACAAGAAGAATCTGTATTTAAAAATAACTGACAGCAGCAACAAAAATTACAATTATCAATTAAAGTTTGGCTATTACCCTCCTCAAATAAATTAGAGCTTTCAGGAGCTTTTAGCGGGGTAATAGACTCAGTTAGTGATATATTAAAAGAACTTTCAATTAAGTTTCCTTCAATCTCTTCTTGCGAAAAAAACACAGACTGCACCGCGATTAAAATCATTATCACGTATGATATATATGGTTTAAAATATGACGGGTGCATTCTTTTAACTACTTTCTACTTAAGACTTTAGCTGTAAGATGCGGCGAGCACCGTTTAAAACGACAACAGCAATAATCAAACCAATCACTAAATCTGGATAACGGCTGCTAGTTACTGTAACTAATAAGCCAGCTAAGATTACACCTACGTTTGCGATTACGTCATTTGCGGAAAAAATCCAACTCGCTTTCATATGAGCGCCGTCTTCTTTGTTGCCAAATATTAAAAACAGACAAGCAATGTTAGCGATTAGTGCTATTCCACCAAATATCATCATTAAAGAAGAGATAGGTTCACTACCGTAAATAAAGCGTCTTACGACTTCACTCAAAGCACCTAGCGCTAGAATAATTTGAAGTACACCAGATATATGTGCCGCTCTAAGTTTCATGCTTATGCTTTTACCGACAGCATATATAGCTAAACCATAAACAGCAGCATCAGCAAACATATCTAATGAGTCGGCAATAAGGCCAGCAGATTGCGCAATAATCCCAGCAATTACTTCTATAAAAAACATGACTCCATTAATGGCTAACAACCATTTTAGCGTTGATGCTTCTTTCATCTCATTTTTTTGGGCTAGATCTTTTGCTTTTGCAGCTTCGGTGCTGCAACTTTCTTTAGTTGATGCCAACTCTGCACCGAGATTGAGTTGTTGTAATTTTTTTGTTATCTCATCTAAATTTTCATCATGAAAAACCTTGACTAAACGGCTAGGAATATCAAATTGCAACCCAACTGAAGGCTCAATTGAGTCAAGTGCTAACCTAATCAATCTCTCTTCTGAAGGACAGTCCATTTGAGGTACTTTAAATGTACTGACAAACGCGCCACTATAGTTATCTAATTGTGTATCAATTTTTACATCTTCATTGGTAGAAGATGATTGACACTGACCACTACATTTTTCTGACATATTTAACACTCCGTAATAATATTAAAATAAGTATAAAATCTATAGTGGCTATAGAGTCAAATAAAAAATTATTTAATGTAAAAGCGTGGAAACTGAATTGAAAAGCTAGTTTAAGAAAATAGTTTCTGCTAGTATTTTAAATACTATATTTAACTGGTGATAACTTTGAACCTTAATGTTATGTTGTACTAAAAATGCTCTTGGTTATTTCGATTGTTTTACAATCGTTAACTGCTGTAGCATCCTCAACATCTGAGAATCACCAAATAGATATAGAGCACCTTCAAACTCAACATGATCATGCAGATGATCGAAATGTCTCAAATGATAATGTAGGTGATGAGCAGCATAATGAAAAAGATTGTCATCACTGCGGTCATTGCAGTGGCAGCCACTTATCTTGGATTTTAGTCAGTAATTCAAATACCACGGGCAAACTAAACATTATCAATAAAACGCCTTATCAAATTGATCAAACAAATACTTACCTTGAAGCGATACTTCGCCCACCCATTTCTTAATTAGATTGATTTTTAATGACCTATTTGTCCATGAGAAGGATAAAGGGTTCGTGTTTATAAATTAAAAAATTAAGAAGTTTTATGTATATATTTTTAAAAAATGCAGGTTTAACCCTGTCTTTATGCATGGCTGTGAGTTTTTCAGTTGCCACTTATGGCAAACAGAAAAGTATTTCATGGCTAGATAGTCAAATAAATAAAGATCCCGAAGTTGTTGCGGCTAAAGAGTTACTTAATGCAAGTAATCATAGAGCCAAAAGCTTAACTCAAGCCGTATATAACCCAGAGCTTGAAGCAAGCTATGAAAAAGAAGGTGATTTTGATAATTACTCTATTGGTATCAGTCAAACGATAGATTTTTGGGATAAGCAATCAACAAATAAAACCATTGGTGAAATTGATGTTTATGCAAACCAGCAACAATTGTTATCTCTACTCGATTCTAAAAAGGCTAATGCCTTAACTGCATTAGTTAATTGGCAAGCAGCAAAAAAAGCTGCTCAGTTACTTTCAGAAAGAGAAGAGCAATTGCAAACGCTCGTTGGAATTGTTGAAGACAAACGAAAAGCTGGACTTCTAGAGCCACTTGACGCTGAGCTAGTCTATTTAAACTTGTCGCAAATTTTTAGTGAAATATCTGAGTCTCAAATTGCTTTGAAAAATGCAGAGGTAAAGGTTCAGGAGTTATTGCCTGATTGGACGCCTAATACTACCAATTTGTTTTCATTTACTTTTGGAGCAACAAGCTACTCATTTAACTCCCAGTGGGTTGAGGAACATCCAAAAGTTAAACTTGCTAGAGCGAAATGGAAGGGACAACAATCTAAAGCTCAACTAACCACTATGGAATCTAAAGCTAATCCAACCATTGGCGTTAGCGCAGGGAAAAGTGGAGATGAAGACTTGGTTGGTGTGACTTTTTCAATGCCTTTAAACATCAGAAATAACTATACAGATAATGTTAAAGCCGCTTATTCAGAAGCCATTGCAGCCGAGGCGAATTTTCAGTCGGTATATCGAAAGCAGTCTTTTGAAGCAAAAGCTAATTATGAATCGCTTAATGTCAGTAGAAAATATTATGAGCAATGGCAAAAACTGACAAAAGGCAGATTAGATAGCAGCGAAAACTTATTAAATAAGCGCTGGCAAGCTGGTGATATTAATACTTCTGACTACTTACTTGCATTAAATCAACGTGCGGAAGGGCTTCATGCAGGAATACGTTTGGAAAATCAATTCAAGCTTGCAGAAATATCCTTCATTTTAAGTATGGGTCAGTTATCCAAATTTGAGATTTGAGCGCTTTGTTTTTTCAGTAGCGAAAAACGAAATCTTAAATTTATTAAAAATATAGGTTACAAAAATGAATACAGTAATTAGTAAAAAATTTTTAGCCGTAGTAATTAGCAGCCTGTTAGTTGGGTTTACTACAAATCATGATGCTTTTGCACAGTCGTCAGATGGAACTGGTTCTGTCACAAACGTTTCGAAACAAGAAGAAAAAGAACATCAAGATGAGCATGAACACGAAAAGGGACATGAAGAAGATAAAGGTGACCATGACGAGCACGGCCATGAAGGTGGTAATAAAGAGGGAGAAGAAGAACATGAAGAAGGTATCACTATTGATCCAAAGAAGATGTCGCTTGCTAAAATTAAAGTGGAAAGTGTTAAGCCTGAATATCAATTTAGCTCCGTATATGCACCTGGCGAAATAAAAGCTAATGGCTATAAAAGTTATGTGGTATCACCACGTACAGAGTCAGTCATTATCAGTCGCCATGCAGCGCTTGGCGAGTATGTAGAAATAGGTCAGAAGTTAGTTACATTATTTAGTGAAGCAATGGCACAAGCACAAGCTGACTATTTAATCGCTTCAACCGAATGGCAACGTGTAAAAAAGCTGGGTAATAAGACGGTGAGTGAAAGTCGATTATTACAAGCTGAAACAACATACAATGCGAGCTATGGCAAGCTCATTGCTTTAGGGTTAACTGAAAAAGCAATAAATGGTATTTCTAACAAAGACATTAAAGCATTTGGGCAATATGCATTAACGGCGCACCGTGAAGGTGTCGTGCTTCAAGACGACTTTATCCAAGGGCAACGTGTTGATGCTGGGGATTCAGTCATGTTGTTAGCTGATGAAAAACAACTATGGGTTGAAGCAAAAGTTTCTCCAAATAAAAAGCTAAATTTATCAATTGATTCTCCTGCGGTACTTAAATTAGAAGGCCAGAGTTACAATGCCAAAGTTATCCAAGAAGCCCATACAATTGATCCCGTAACTCGTACAAGAATTATTAGATTGGGGGTACAGAATGCTGATGATAACCTTCATTCAGGTATGTTTGTAAAAGTTTACTTTCAGTTTGCCACAAAGCAGAAAGTGATGGCTGTGCCAGAAGAAGCATTGATCCGCAGCGCAGATGGTGATTGGACCGTATTTGTCGAAGACCACCCTGGAGAATTTAAAGCTGTAGAAGTAGAACTAGGCCGAGCCTTAGGTGATTTTAGGGAAATCATTGGCCTTGATAGTGGGACGCGAATTGTAACCAAAGGCGCATTTTTTGTTGCTTCTGAAATCGCTAAAGGCGGATTTGATCCGCATAACCACTAAGGAGCAAGACTATGTTTAATAAAATAATTGATTGGTCTGTTAATAATAGACTCCTGATTTTGATTGCGCTGTTTGCCACAATTGTCGGCGCAATTATGGTTATACCAAAACTAAATTTAGATGCCTTTCCTGATGTTACTAATGTTCAAGTTGCTGTAAATACTGAAGCGCCAGGACTAGCTGCTGAAGAAGTTGAACAACTCATTACGTACCCCATTGAAGCGGTCATGTATGCCTTACCTGATGTAGAACAAGTGCGCTCAATTTCTAAAACAGGCTTGTCTGGCGTCACGGTTGTTTTCAAAGAAGGCACCGACATTTACTTTGCAAGACAACTTGTATTTGAGCGTCTTCAAGCCGCAAAAGAACTGATACCAGAAGGTGTCGGCACACCCGAAATGGGGCCAAACACCTCAGGGCTAGGCCAAGTATTTCAGTACCTTCTTATTTCAGATAAAGATGCAGGCTATGATGCTATGGCACTCAGGAGTCTCAATGATTGGGTAGTAAAATTACTCGTTATGCCTGTCGATGGTGTTACTGATGTACTCTCCTTTGGAGGTATTGTTAGGCAGTACCAAGTAAATGTAGATCCATCTAAGCTTCTTTCTTATAACCTAACGCAAGAAGACGTTGTTGGTGCCCTAGATAACAACAATGCCAATGTTGGCGGATGGTATATGAACCGTGGGCAAGAGCAGCTTGTTATTAGAGGTGCAGGTTGGTTTGAAAGTGGTGACGCTGGTATTAGTAATATCAAACAAGTTCCCGTCAAAACAGTTGATGGGACAGTTGTGACGGTTTCGGATATTGCTAAAGTTGAAATGGGCAGTGAAATTCGTCAAGGTGCTGTCACAATGACGCGCAAAACCGAAGACGGTAAAGTCGAAAATTTAGGTGAAGTTGTCTCTGGCATTGTCTTAAAACGCATGGGGTCTAATACTAAAGCCACCATTGATGGTATCAATGCAAGAATCCCATTAATTAATCAAGCATTGCCTAAAGGTGTTCGCTTTGAACCATTTTATGATCAGGCTGATTTGATTGAAAAAGCCGTTGATACAGTAGTTGATGCACTATTACTAGCATTTATTTTCATCTGTATTGTATTAGCACTATTTTTAATGAATATACGTGCAACCTTCCTTGTCCTAATATCTATTCCAATTTCAATTGGTATCGCGTTAATGATCATGGCTTGGTGGGGCATTTCTGCAAACCTTATGTCATTGGGTGGCATTGCCGTAGCCATTGGTATGCTAGTTGATGGTTCAGTCGTGATGGTTGAAAACATGTTTAAGCATTTAAATAGACCAGACTCTACCCATTTAAAAACTGTAAAAGAAAGAGTGCCTAGTGCTGATACTGATCCACATGATGTAGAACAAGATGAGCATGGTATTAAGTTACGTCTTCAAAATGCGGGTAAAGAAGTGGCTCGTCCCGTATTTTTTGCAGCTTCTATTATTTTAGTCGTATTTACGCCTTTATTTAGCTTTGAAGGTGTTGAGGCAAAGTTATTTCAACCTATGGCAATAAGCATCATTTTAGCTGTTATATCTGCTATTGTGGTTGCGTTGTTTGTTGTACCCGCTTTAGCTACTTATTTATTTAAGTCAGGTGTAAAAGAGAGGGAAAGCTTTGTTCTTAGGCCATTAGACAAACTCTACAGAAAAGGGCTTACATTCGCACTAAAACGCACCAAATTAGTCATTTCAGCCGCACTTATATTAGTTTTCTCTGCCTTTGCATTAGTTCCATTAATTGGTACTGAATTTGTACCTGAGTTAGAAGAAGGGACGATAAACTTAAGAGCAACGCTTGCACCTTCTTCCAGTTTAGATACCGCGCTCACTGTGGCACCAATTCTAGAAGAAAAACTAATGGCTTTCCCTGAAGTAACCTATGCATTAAGCCGAATTGGTCGAGCAGAAATAGGTGGAGACCCAGAGCCTGTGAATAACATCGAAATTTACATAGGGTTGAAGCCTGTTTCTGAGTGGACCAGTGCATCTAATCGATATGAACTTCAAGGAAAAATGGAGAGATCTTTAGAAGAATTCCCTGGGTTGCTACTCAACTTTTCTCAACCTATTGCGACTCGTGTCGATGAGCTACTATCTGGTGTTAAGGCTCAGTTGGCGATAAAGTTGTTTGGGCCTGAACTTGAGGTACTGGCGGCTAAAGGTCAAGAAATAGAAACAGCAATTAAAAACATTGAAGGTGCAAGGGATGTTGCATTGGAGCAAATTGCTGGTGAAGCGCAATTGGTGATAAGTCCTAACAGGCAAGAACTATCGCGCTTTGGATTGTCTGTGAGTGACATAATGGAGGTTGTGCGTGATGGTATTGGTGGTGTTGAAGCCGGACAAATAATCAATGGTAATGAACGTTATGATATTTACGTTCGCATAGAGGAAGAGTACCGAAGTAACAAAGAAGCTATTGCTGATATTCGGCTTCAATCACCTACTGGTGCTTGGGTGCGACTGGGTGACGTAGCCTCAGTCTCATTTGAGTCAGGCCCACCACAAGTTAGACGCGATGATGTACAACGAAGAGTCGTTATCCAAGCAAATGTACAAAATCGAGATATGGGAAGCGTGGTTGCCGATATCAGAACGGTAATTGCTGAAAAGGTTGACTTACCTTCAGGTTATTCTGTTTCGATTGGCGGCCAGTTCGAAAGTCAAAAACGTGCTCAAAATAGGTTAGCTATAGTTGTACCTTTATCGTTAGCACTAATCGCACTACTACTTTACTTTGCCTTTGGTTCTGTTGGTCAAGCTATGCTGATATTGGTCAACGTGCCGCTTGCTGTAATTGGCGGAGTTTTCTCCTTATATTTATCTGGACAATACTTGTCTGTACCAAGCTCCGTTGGCTTTATTACCTTATTTGGTGTAGCGGTATTGAATGGGGTCGTTATGGTAGAAAGTATCAACCAACGTATTAAAGACGGTCTAGAAGCATCTAAAGCCGTTTTTGAAGGCGCTACTTCAAGATTAAGACCTGTACTTATGACTGCTATAACATCAGCTTTAGGTTTGATACCGATGTTAATGTCTAATGGTGTTGGTGCAGAAATACAGCGCCCCTTAGCGAGTGTTATTGTTGGCGGCTTGGTAACTGCAACACTGTTAACATTATTTGTTTTACCTGTTTTATATCGCTGGTTTTCAGAGAAAAAAATAAAAGAGCTATCCAGATAAAATGACTGTGAACTCTAACCCCACGCTAAAGTCACGTTTAGCGTGGGGTTATTGAGTAGATGAACGAAAAGAAAGATTAGATTTAACAATAAACTAATAGTCATGACTGCTTTGTCGGAATATTTGTCGTTAAACAGGCCAAAGCTAACTTCCGCTTTCGTATCTTTGCAGTCTTAATCTTTATGTGTCTCAAGGTCGGCTTATGGCACTTAGCTGAACTTCGCCAAAGAGCTACAAGCAAACATTGAGTTATTGGTTTTAATAATTAGCTTTTAACTAAATTTAAATAAACTTTAAAGCTGGTAGTTTGATTATTTGAACTGACCTCTATATCTCCACCGTTTGCTTGCGCTAGAGCTTTAACTATTGCAAGCCCTAAACCTGCTCCGTCACTGTGTCGTTGCCGCGACTTATCAGGTCGATAAAAGCGGTCAAATAAATAAGGTAAATGCTCAGAAGGTATTCTCTCCCCAGTATTAATCACTGAAATACATATTTTATCAGCGGTAAATATTTCACTATTTACTGTGATTGATGAGCCTTTTGGGGCATACCTTATTGCATTGGATAGGAGGTTTGATAATAATTGGCGAAAGTGTAATTTGTCACAATAAAAACAAAGGTTTTGACCTTTTTTCTTAAATGTAATCAATGAGTCTTCAGCCAAAGCATCAAAGTACTCAAATAATGCTTCAATTTCATCATGGCTTTTTAGAGTATTTTGAACGGGTTTAACCAGTCCATTCTGAGTTTTTGCAAGCCAAAGCATATCACTAACCATCTTAGTTAGTCGTTCCAGCTCTTCTAGATTAGAAAACAATAATTCTTGATACTCTAACAACTGTCTTTTTTTAGATAAACCAACCTGTGTTTGAGTGATTATATTTGTTAGTGGAGTACGTAACTCATGCGCAATATCACTAGAGAAATTTGATAAACGAATAAATTCACTTTGGAGCCTGTCGAGCATCGAGTTAAACGACTGCACCATATTAACAAGCTCAATAGGCACTTTATTTTCATCAAGCCTTACATCCATCTTATTAGTTTGGATGTCATGCATTTTCTGACTCAAACCTCGTAAAGGGTTCAATCCTTGATGTATAGCAAACCAAGCCACCAATAAAATGAGTACCGCAGAGCCAAACATAATAGCCCAAAGACTTTGTTGAAATTGATTGAGAAAGTGTAAATGAAAGCTCATGTCTATCGCTGTAGTAATTTTGTATTGCTGTTGCCCAGTACTTAAATTACTCACCAGAGCTCGGTAGGTGTGGGTATCATTTTGCCATGAGGTAATGTTGTTACGGTTAAAGCCAGCTGAAGCATTAGCACTCATTACAAAATCACTAAAATCTCGTTCAGAACTTTGAAAAATGAGCTCTCCTTTTGCGGTATTTACCTGATAGTAAACACCGTGATGACCCGCTACAGCGTTAGATAATTCATTTTTAAGTTTCAGGTTTGATTTATACTGTTGTCTTAAAACTAATTCAATAGATTGATTAATAACATGCAGTTCACTACTATCTTGCTTGAAAAAATGATGTTTTATCGAACTATTTATTAAGGTGGCAACTAAAGTTAAGCACGCAATAACGGTTACAGCCACAAACAACACAACACGCATCGTAAGTGATAAAGGCCGTGACTTAATAGCCATCAGTTTCAACCTCTAATTTATAGCCCATACCACGAACCGTATGAATTAATTTAATAGTAAAGTCATCATCAACTTTTGCTCTTAGCCTACGAATGGCAACATCAATCACATTGGTGTCGCTATCAAAATTCATATCCCATACTTGAGAAGCAATTAACGAACGTGGCAGTACTTCACCTTCGCGCCGTAACAATAGTTCAAGTAAGCTAAACTCTTTATTACTCAATAAAATACGCTTGCCTGCACGTTGTATTTTTCGCTTTGGAATATCCATTTCTAAATCAGCAACGATCAGTATATCGTCAACTGTTTGTACTGCACCACGGCGAATAAGAGTGCGTACTCTTGCTAAAACTTCAGCAAAAGCAAAAGGCTTTATTAAATAGTCATCAGCACCAAGTTCGAGCCCCTTTACTCTATCGTCTATGCTATCGCGAGCAGATAAAAATAGTACTGGGGTTTTGTTATCTGCTTCACGTAGCGACTGTAAAATTTTCCAACCGGATACGTCAGGTAACATGACATCAAGTATTATTACATCAAATAAGTCGGTCATTGCTAGGTGATGACCGTCAAGACCATTGCGCGCCAAAGAAACCTGAAAACCAGCTTCACTTAGTCCCTGTTTTAAATAATCTCCCGTTTTTGCTTCATCTTCAACAACTAATAAGCGCATACAATTCCTTCATTAAAGTCCTAACAACTACCTCTGCAAATATTATGCAGTATCTGTCACTACAGCAACATGACACCAAGATTACAACTTTGTAATGTTCGCGTCATGTTGAAGACAGGTCTATTTTCTATACTTAATACATATTCTGGTATGAAGGAGTAAGGAAATGGGGTTTAAAAAGTCATCACAACAGGTTAGCACACCACGAAGACGATTTGTTCAAGGCTTAATTGCAGGAGGTGTACTTGCTGCTTTTCCGAGTGTATTACATGCTGCATCATCTTTAGTAGCAGGAACAATAACAGGCACTGTGCCCGAACTTAGCGGCAAAGTAATTGATCTGGTTATAGATGAATCGCCGGTTAACTTTACTGGCGTAGTACGTATGGCGACAACTATCAATGGCTCTATACCCGCCCCTACCTTGCGCCTCAAAGAAGGCGATGACGTTACTATTAGAGTAACAAATAAGTTATCAGTACCGAGTTCAATTCATTGGCATGGCATTATTTTACCGTATCAAATGGATGGCGTACCAGGTATCAGCTTTAAAGGCATTATGCCGGGCGAAACCTTTGTTTATAAATTTAAACTGCAACAAAGCGGTACATATTGGTATCACTCACATAGTGGCTTTCAAGAAATGACAGGCATGTACGGTGCATTAATTATTGAACCGCGAGAAAACGATATTATTAGTGCAGATAACGAGCATGTTATTCAATTATCTGATTGGACTGATGATGACCCAATGGCGCTGTTCCGTAAATTAAAAGTACAGAGTGATGTATTTAATTTCAATCAACCCACTGTCCCAGAGTTTTTCGATGACGTTTCAAGCAGCAGTATTTCAAATGCTCTACAGCGCCGAAAAATGTGGAATCAGATGCGAATGAATCCTACAGATTTAGCTGATTTATCTGCATCAGCAATGACTTTTTTAATGAACGGTAGTACTCCAATGGCAAACTGGCGTGGATTATTTAAAGTCGGTGAAAAGCTTAGGTTAAGGTTTATTAATGGCTCTAGTAATAGCTTTTTTGACGTGCGTATCCCCGAGTTAAAACTAACGGTTGTACAAGCAGATGGGCAAAACGTTGAACCAGTGACAGTTGATGAATTTAGATTCGGCCCTGGTGAAACCTACGACGTAATTGTTGAGCCTAAAAATGATGCCTATACGATTTTTGCTCAAAGTATGGATCGCTCTGGTTACGCAAAAGGAACTTTATCAAGCTCGCCTAATATTGATGCGCCAGTACCTGCACTTGACCCTGTTGAATGGTTAACGATGACCGATATGATGGGCAATATGACCCACGGCGGTGAGCACTCTGCAATGGCTGGTATGGCAGGCATGTCAGGTATGAACTCTAAAGAAATGGATCATAGCGCTATGGGCCACGGTGCAATGGCGATGGATCATAGCAAACATGGTATGTCTGAAAACCCATTAGCGGTTGCCAGCTCTAAAGTGCGTCATGCAAAAACGGAGTATGGAGCTTCAGTTGATATGCGCGTTGATATGCCTAGAACAAATCTTGATGATCCTGGTATTGGTTTACGTAAAAATGGTCGTCGTGTTTTAACACTTGCAGATTTACACTCACTTGAAGGGATCACTAACCAGCAAGAGCCAGAAGCTGAAATTGAGCTGCATTTAACCGGAAACATGGAGCGTTATAGCTGGTCATTTGATGGCTTAGAATTTGGTAAAAGCACGCCAGTGCATATGAAGCATAACCAACGTTTAAGAGTTATTTTACAAAACGATACCATGATGACGCACCCTATGCATTTGCATGGTATGTGGAGTGATTTAGAAAACGAGCAAGGTGATGTGCAAGTGCGACGTCATACGATACCTGTTCAACCCGCACAAAGAATCAGCTTTTTAACCACCCCTCACGATGTAGGTCGCTGGGCTTGGCATTGCCATTTATTATTCCATATGGATGCCGGTATGTTTAGAGAGGTAGTCGTATCATGAAACAATTAAAACTATCTAAATCATTAGGTTTATTAATGTTAACAGGGGCTTCATTAATTAGTTTCCCTTTATTAGCGCAAAGTGAAATGGCACAAATGAATAGCGCTAAGATGCAACCACAAGGAGGAAGTGCACCTAAAGATGCAAGAGACCCCCATGCTTACTCTGCGGGAACAACTTTAACAGAAGGCCCATATGCGCTTGAGGGCAATGAGCGATTAACACTCGCTGATGAGCATCCATTTTACGCATTACTAGGCGATCGTCTTGAATATAACGAGCAAGCAAACGCAGGTGTATTTGACTTACAAGCATGGTACGGCACTACCTTTGATCGATTGGTAATTAAAACCGAGGGTGATTTCAGCGAAGGAAGTATTGAAGAAAACCAAACCGATATTTTATGGGGTCACGCCGTATCAGCATATTGGGATACTCAAGCAGGTGTTCGTCTTGATTACAATAAAGAAGGTGAAAATCGGCAATGGTTGGCTTTTGGCTTACAAGGTTTAGCCCCTTATTGGTTTGAACTTGATATGACAGCATACGTAGGTGAGCGAGGCAATACCGCATTTACGTTAGAGGCAGAGTACGAACTATTACTCACGCAAAAGCTAATTATACAACCGCGAGCCGAAATTACACTTTATGGCAAAAACGATAAACAAAACGAACTTGGAAGTGGCCTATCAAGCAGCGCGATTGGCTTTAGGGTTCGTTATGAATTTACACGCCAGTTTGCGCCCTATATTGGCGTTGAATGGAGCAATAAATTTGGCAATACCGCCGACTATGCCACATCAAGTGGACAAAGTAGCAACAACACCGCATTTGTTACGGGTATTAAATTTTGGTTTTAATCATTTTAAATAAGAGGTAATTATGAAGTTTTTTAATTCTGCAGTAGCTATTTTAGGTTTAGTACTTACATTTTCCGCATCAGCGCATATATCACTCAAGCAATCAACACCTGCGCAAGAAGCCATGTTAATGAAAAGCCCAGAGCAACTTTCGTTAACTTTTGGTGGTGAAGTAAGGCTAGCAAAAGTCATCATCAAAGATGAAAAAAATAAATCAATAAACTTTGATTTCAAACCAAGCTCTACCCCAAGCACAGACTTTAGTTGGTCATTGCCGAGCTTAGTCCAAGGCACTTACACGGTTAAATGGACAGCACTGGGTGGTGATGGACATAAAATGACCGACACGTTTAGATTTATGGTACACAAAAGTGAATCGCATAAGATGATGCAAGTACAATCTAATACCCACAGCAAACATAATCATTAAGTAGCAACATAATGCAATTAAGTGAATGGTCAGTACTCTTACTATTATTAAAACTAGCAAGCTATATCGCAATTTCAGGGCTTGCGGGCACTTTATTAATGCGCTTTATGTGTGGCAACAGCAATGTTGCAGGGCATCACTTAATTAGCTTTTATCAGTTCTTAAAACGTTGGCAAATTACGTGTGTAGTTACAGGTAGTATTGCTGCACTTTTACAAGTACCAATAGAAGCTGGAGCAATGGCTGAATCAGGCTTTATGGGAATGTTTGACCCCTTTATGCTTGAAATTGTTTGGCAATCAGTCATAGGTGACCAAGCAACGTTTAGAATACCAGCGCTTATTATTGCTCTAATTAGCGCATGTATGTGGAGTGTGGAATCAGATGATAACGTAGCAGGTTATAAAAACGTTGCCGTTATACTAATCATGCTTGGGTTTATCGCTTATAGCTTCACTTTTACTGGGCACAGTGCAAATGAAAATGGGTTAGTGAAAAGTATTTTAACCTTTCACCTTATTGCCATTGCGAGCTGGTTAGGGTCATTGTGGCCGCTTTACAAAAGCTGCACTTTACTACCTACCAGTGAAGTAAAGCGGTTAATGCATTACTTTGGTCAACTCGCTATTGTTATTGTATTTGTACTACTTATTTCGGGCTTAACTCTGCTCCTGCAGTACCTAGAGTCATTTTCTGCATTGTTTACATCAAATTATGGGCAACTAATTTTATTAAAGCTGTTACTCGTCAGCGCGATGCTGTTACTAGGTGCATGGCATAAGCTTTTTTTAGTCCCGCAAATCACTCAACAACACCATATAAGTATATTAAAACGCTCGATCACTGTTGAAATATTAATTGCCCTATTTGTACTTATTACAACAAGTGTATTTACAACACTTGTTGGTCCGCCTATTTAACGATTAATAAAAAAGGAAAATGTATGTTAATTAAATCCTCTAATTTAAAAATTTTATTGCTACTAATTTTTAGCGCTGTTAGTTCTTTTGCTGTGAACGCACACACCCATGAAGAGCACACAAAAAAAGGCTGGGTCTTTGTTAATGTTGATAGCGAAGCTGCAAAGGCAGTTAGCTTATTTCATGCATCCCTAAAACAAGGCGATGCCAAAGGTGCCCGTAAATTACTGGCCGACGATGTCGTCATTTTTGAAGGCGGAATTGTTGAGCGTTCTGCAGATGTATACGCGAACCATCATATGATAGCGGATATGAAATTCTTAAGTGCAGTTGATAGTGAACTGCTAGAGCATCAAGTTCACACAAATGGAGACATAGCTTACTCAATTTCAAGAAGTAAAACTCAAGGAAAGTATAAAGGGAAAGATATTAAGTCTACGGGAATGGAATCAATCACATTAAAAAACACCGATAAAGGTTGGAAAATCACTCATATTCACTGGTCTAATTAAGGAGTTAACAATGCGAGTAATCTACATTACCTCAGCGTTTTTTTTATCATTAACTATGTCATTTTCGGCAATGAGTATCGAAAAACAGCATAAAACATCAATAATCTATGAAAATTCAGAAAAACCTGAAATTGAGCTTACCGTTTATAAAAGTAAAAATTGTGGATGTTGTAATAAGTGGATTGCTCATTTGAGTGAAAACAATATTCAAACAAAAGCAATTAACGTTAATGACATGGGGTCGATTAAATCTCAGTATCAAATAAAACCTAATATGCGCTCATGCCATACAGCCGTGTCAGCCGATGGATTTGTATTTGAAGGTCATGTTCCCGTTAAACATATAAAACAGTTTTTATCTGGGCAACACGCTCCGCACATTACAGGCTTAAGTGTACCAGCCATGCCTATTGGCACTCCCGGAATGGAAATGGAGGGTATATTTCACAAATATAATATTGAACTACTCACTGACAACTCAAATGAAGAAACCTACAGATACATAAGTAAATCCAGCGAGCAATTTTAGCCTAACGGCATAATTCTTGAGTTAATTATTAAATACCCATTTTACACAACAGGAAACACTGATTTGTGAGCTTGATAGTGTAAAAATTACTCACATGTAAAAACAAAATACAAAACTTTTAAGGAGCAATACAATGTCACACTATTCAAAATTTTTTTTAATGATAGCAACATCCACAATAACCATGTTTGTATTGATGTATTTGAACACCTACCAACTTAGTCATGTTTATTTTAGTGAAACTCGTACTTATATGGCGCTTTATATGGGAGCCACGATGGCAGTGATAATGCTACTTTTCATGCTCAATATGTATAAAGATAAAAAGAAAAATATAACAGTACTCATTGCTAGTGTTGCCGTATTTGCAGGAAGTTTATTTTTAGTTCGCTCACAAGTGACTGTTGATGATAGCTCATGGATGTCGGCGATGATCCCACATCATTCAATTGCCATACTCACCAGTGACAGGGCAAAAATCAAAGATAAACGCGTTCAAAAGCTTGCTACAAATATAATTGAAGCCCAAGAGCGAGAAATAAAAGAAATGCAATGGCTCCTAAAAGATATAGAGCAAAACGGCATTGCACAAACCAATGCTCAAGCACAATTAAGAGCTGTTCCAGATTTCAATTCAAATAAATAAATAAACCGCATAACATAAGGAGTAAAGCATGAGTAAATCAGCCCAACTTTTTAGAATGGCAACAGATGAGCATATTTGTCCGTTTGGTTTAAAATCAAAAGACCTACTAGAGCGAGAGGGATATACAGTTGATGATCAGCTTTTAACTTCTCGAGAGCAAACAGATGAATTTAAAAAACAACACAGTGTAGAAACTACACCTCAAGCATTTATTGATAATAAACGTATAGGTGGCTACGACGATTTACGTGATTACTTTAATAAGCCACAAGCAGCCCAAGAAGGTACAACTTACACGCCCGTGATTGCGATTTTTTCGGTTAGTTTTTTGCTTAGTGTGGCATTTAGTTTTGCATCGGATAATAGCTTATTATCAATGCAAACCGCTGAACTGTTTGTAGCCCTAACAATGGCAGTGTTAGCAATACAAAAGCTTCAAGACTTATTTAGCTTTACTAATTCATTTATAACCTATGACTTAGTCGCTATGAAAGTAGTCAGGTACGCTTATGTTTACCCATTTTTAGAAGCATTTGTTGGCATTGGAATGATAGCCGGGTTACCAGCCTATATTATTGCCCCTATTTCATTATTCATAGGTGGGGTTGGTGCTGTTTCAGTGATAAAAGCAGTCTATATAGATAAACGAGAGTTAAAATGTGCGTGTGTAGGCGGTGACAGTAACGTACCACTAGGGTTTATCTCTCTAACAGAAAACTTATTTATGATAGCTGCCGGTATTTGGATGTTTGTTAGGTAAATAACAGCTTTAATTTAAAAATATGATGACGAGCTTATTTATAGCACGAACCAGATTCAGTAGTTGAGTCTGGTTCTGCCTGAACTTAAAATGCCATCAATTTGCTCTGGCTTCTCTAAGGTATCTTGAAGTTACAACGAGACTAAAGTTTTTTATCAATTGCATGATTTAAAAAAGCACTAGCCCTCTAATTTTATTAAATAGATCTAATCTAAATTTGATTCCAGAATTCTTTTGGCAATAAATTTTTAATCATCCTAGTGTTTAAGAATTTATAAATTTAATTAATAAATTTTGTGAAATTTTTCTAGTCCGCTTAGAGCGAGAAGCAGACGGTCATCTTTTTATATCAAATGCATTTAAGATTTCCTGACTTGAATTAACTGTTGTATTGTAAATAGTAATTTTGCTTCTGTATAAGGAGCGATATAAGTATCGTGAGATAAGGTTTACTTAGCTACTTTTTGTTAATGTAAATAAGGTAATAATTAATTTTTAAGGTTGAAGTAATGGAATATAACAATCTATCCAAGCTTGTAAAAAAAGTTCTCAAAACAGATCAAAGTGGTAATACAACAATGCCCTCAAGACGCGAAATGACAAGCAAAATTTTTGCGTTTATTATGCTTATTCCTGGAATTACTAGCATTGTGATGACAGTAACAAGCGAAGGAGGGGAAAGTATTTTCTTCGCTATTTCTGCAAGCTTCTTTTTAAGTATATCAATATTGCTTTTTGGTCGAAAGAGCCGCTTAGAGTTTAACGGGACAGAAAAACAGCTTAATTTAAAAACCGCATTATGGGGTTACTTTCAAAGAAGTAAAATTGTTGTACCGTTTGATACACTATCATTTGAATTAAGTAGTATAGGCGCGCAAGGCCCTTATCAAATTAAGTTTGTTGATCAGTTATATGAATTTAAACAGTATACAGATGCTAAGATGTTCATTTCGTTTTTATATACGAAATATAATACTACTGCAGTTGAAACCATATCGGATTGGCCTAATAAAACACCGATAAGGTTTGCTCAAAGTGAATTATATAACTCACCTCAAGTTACTCATGATACTAAAAAAGCTAATTCAAACTCTCACCTGGAAGATGAAGATTTTAATAGTGAAGATCTTGTTTTCATTGAAATATGGGATCGCAAATCGCTAATAAAACTATCCCTGCCATTTTTTGTTTTTACAGCCATTGCCGGCTTAGTTAAATACGGAGTGCTGTAATGTATTTTAAAGAACTATCTAGTGAGCTAGCTATTTATCGACAACCGAGGTTAACTAGATTATTGCTAGTTTTGTTGTGTGGTTTCTTTTTATTTATCGGGCTAATTAATGTGTTTAATTCTGATGAAGCAAAATCATTACCGATATGGGTATCTGGGTTTATATGCTGGCTAGGGTGGAGTGGTTCGTTTGGTGGCTATGTATGTCGTTTTGATCTCGCAAAACAAACCTTGGAATTAAAGTCGAGTAGTTTATATACTATTTTTAAACGTGTTTATAAATTATCAGATATTAAAGGTTTTAAAGCTATACCTAGAAAAGGCTACACACATGACTATAGATTATATGCAGTGTTAACTGATAATACTCATATTGCTTTCGCAAACTACAAAGGACGAGGGTTTGCAGTTAAGGAGTGTATAAAAATGGCTGAATTTGTCAGTAAGCCTTATCAAATCAATATTGATACAGCTTCATTATGATTTTCTTAGAACAAAGTAGCGTGGATTAACATTTTTTTAGAAACCAATGCCAGACGCTTACTTCAGGTCTGGCATTGGTTCAAACTTAAGCATCGATCTGTTCTGATACTTCTAACGCATCATCAACTTCTATTCCCAAGTACCTGACAGTGCTTTCTAGTTTTCTATGGCCAAGTAGAAGCTGACAGGCTCTTAAATTTTTAGTTTTTTTGTAAATTAGTGATGGTTTAGTACGTCTCATAGAATGAGTGCCATATTGAGTCTTATCTAACCCAATTGAAGTGACCCAAGAATCAACTATACGTCCATATTGACGGGTTGAAAGGTGTTCTGAGGAATGAATTCGTGACTTAAACAAGTAATCATAAGAGTTGAGAGTAAATTGCTCTATGAGCGCCACAATTGATTTCCTTGTATTCCCAGTAATTTCAAATTGGACGGGCATACCAGTCTTTTTTTGAACGACTATTGCCCTTGATTGAATTGTTTTACCATGTGCGATGTCGTTAACTTTTAGTGAAACTAAATCACACCCTCTTAGTTTGCTATCTATGGCTAGGTTAAATAGTGCTAGATCTCTTATTTTATGAAAAAGTTCTAGTCGTATTCGGATAGCCCATATTTGCTGTAATTTCAGAGGTAACTTTTGTCCTACAAGCTTATTTTTATTCCAAGGCTCTTTAGGCTGATATATTGTTAACTGGTGCATTAGTTGTACTCCGGTGTTTATGGAGTTTTAAGCTTAGCCCGCTACAAAAGAATTCGGGTATGAGCGATAAGCGGTCAGTCAGGTGAGTCGTCATTAACTTAGTCAGAATAAGAGGAAACGTTCCTCTTTTTTACATGTTTATATATGCCACAGAAAGAATAATATTTATAGCTACAAATAGTTTTCATTATTTGCTATTAATATAAGTTCATAAAATAAGGACGTTTTCGCGCTAAAATAGGTAAGATGTTCTCTTATAAAGTGTTATATGCCAAGGGAAACTCAGGGAGTGGTTCATGATCAACAGCATTCTTCACAAACTCGATCAATTAAAAGATTATGAAGTGCACTACAAGCAGGTTTCTGGTGTTAAAACTATGGTTCAGGGACTGGAATACCACTTTGATAACTATATGGCGCAGACAAAAGTGAGGGAGCAACCTTTTTGGTTTCATGAGGTAGTTGCGTATCTGAACAGATTAGGTCAAATCTATTACTTTTTTAAATCTGATTTCATAAAAGTGGTTGACTCAGAAATGCCTAATATTCTTAAAATTATTCCTTTGAGAATGAAATACTCTGCTCATAGGAGTGTTGATGCTCCAAGGGGAAACGATCATTTAGTCATGATGGATATATCAATGCCAAATATTCACTATGTTCACTCATACTATGGTAGTGAAGAGAGAGATGTAGTAAACCCTAATGAGTGCTCACGTGGCTTTTGCATACCAAGAGTTGATGCCAATGGTGATCGCGACGATGTGAGAATTTTTCTTGACTACGAGCATGATGGCATTTTAGCTGATATTGGACTGGTTCTAGATAGAAAATTGAGAGAGTTTGGCATATAACAAACGCATCAAGGCGCTCGCAGGCTCCCTAGGACATCAAAACTACGCGGCAGTTACCAATGTCTGCTCTTGGCACTGAGCCGAACTTCGGCAAAGAGCGATAAGCGGTCGTTAGCAGTTACTTTTCAATTTCGTCAAAATATATATTGCCTGCATAGTCAAGAAAACGACCGAATCGCTCGTTTTTGTCCTGAAGTAAAAACCAGAACTACTGTATTTTGGTAGTGCTGGCAAATAGTTAAGAAGTTTGTTACAAGTGGGTAATTAAGATAAACGAGCGACGCTGTGGTAGAAGAACGTGCGATTCGCTCGCTATAAACATCCTATATGCTCTAGGAAATTATGAAATATCTAGTCAAACTTTATCTTGTTTTGCTCATGGTGGGCTGCACTTCAACTATTCAGCATGAATTACCTGGAGAAAAAATTTCAACTAGAAAGGCTGCAGATTTTAATGAAAAATCTGATGTTCCAAAGTGGGTCAGTAAGAATAAGAGCCTAATTGAATCACATTTATTTGTTTGCGAAACTTGTTTCGGTCACAAAGTGCAAGTGCATATAAATATTGATGATAATGGTTATCTAAAGTTTTCTAAAATCGTGCGTTCTACGGGCCAAAAAGAGCTAGAAAAAGAAGCGTTAAAAGCCATTAAATCTTCGGAACCGTTTGATATTTCGTACCTAAGTGAAGCAGACAAGAAAGTAGTACAAAATATAATATTTACCTTCGCCCCAGAAAAGAACACTTAACAAGTGACTAAGGTTATGAGTGTCCGCTTATGGCACTCTCCAGCCACTCGATAAAATAATAATTGATAAAGTGTTTTTCTCCGCCTGATGGCTCTTAGCTTATCCGACCTACTCTGGCACTAACTGAAAATACTCTTACTCTAAATTTAAAGTTAAGCTCTAATCAAAAAATATCAATTTTTGTGCCCTACTTTGCTTCAAATTGTAGTTATTATTCTCAATCTGTGACTCAAAATCAGCTTAAGTGATGGTACCCACAAACCCAAACCCGATATCTTATATTTCATAATTTATACGTTGATATTTGTCGAATTAAAATATTTTAACTAGCTTAAAGGCTGGCTGGTCAGTAACTTACATACATATAAAACTAAAAAGCACCCTGATTAACTCAGAGCGCTTTGCGTTTAGGACAAATAAACAAGGGTTATACAAATTTAATAAGGAGATGCTTAAGCATGACCTTCATGCTTGGGGTGTTACTTTTTCGATAATATTCGTAGTTATAGATACCTGTTATCATTCTAGTGCAAAAAAAACTTAGAGCGATAAACCAAGCGAAGTTTTCAGTGGATTGGAACTGTAAACACAATATAGCTGAGCCACTAAATGCGATAATCGAATAGGTAATTTCTATTCGATATTGGCTAAAAGCCTTTAAAATTTTGGACATTAAAAACCGTCATCAAAAGCATCAAAAGAATCATGTTCTATAGAGTCACCTATCGACTCTTCAATTTCATAAACAGTCATTACCCTGTCTGGCTGGCCCACCACATTGCCACCAACATCTACGATATTAGTACTGGCATTTGTGATAGGTAGTCCTGTTGTTGGATTAATAGCAATATCATTAGCGTCGTTTTTCATTTTTAAACCTTAATAATCATTAATTAATGCTTTCAAATTTAATGATTTCGTGATAAAAAACAAACTTGTTTGACTGCGCAGCTCAGCAACAAACAGTTTGAATAAGGCATTCACTTTTCTTCTATTTTCACTTAATTTTTTTAGTAAAAACCCTCTCCTCTTTATCTAAAAAGTTTATTAATAAGTTTAATTTGAAGGCGGCTTTTGTCTGCAAGACAGGTTTTTAGATCGCATTTTTCGGCACGAAAAACTGCAAAATAGCGCCTCAGAATGAGGCCAACAAGCGCGTAATGTGGTGTAGGCGAAGCCGTAGACACATGGAGAAAGCGCGAATGTACAGCTGGTCTGTACTGACCGCGATAGTGTTTCGCATCAGCGAAATTCGATTAAAATTTGGCACAAATTGATATCGAACCATAATTTTCGTCAGAAAATAAAAGCGAAGAAAAATGCGGATAATGGGGCACCCATCGCATTGTCTGAAGCGGCAGTATGGCGGTCAGTACAGAGCGTAGCTCGGTGCATTCGCGCTGGGTATAAAACGCTAGCGCGATAGCGCGTTGAGCCAGCTCGTTGCGGAGCAACACCAGAGCTGACGGGCGTTTTAGACCTATGGTTGAGTAGCGAAGCGACGAGGCCATCCGCTGAAAGCGGCTTTTGTTGCGATAATTATCGCGACAATCATTCCGTACATGCTGCCAGAGCATCTCGGAATGAAAAACGGCAATATAATTATAAAATGATGATAATTTTTGTGTTGCGGTGCTAGTTAATTTTAATAATTAACTCACCAAAAGGATTTTTGAATTGACTCAGCAACCATCAAAAGATTTAGAAACGAAAAACCCGCTTCATACTCACTACCCTCGCTATTTTGATATTAATATGCGGTATTATCTAGGCGAAAATAACCACCAAAAAGGGGTTAACAGAACCAAGGTCTCGGTGCTTATTGCAATTCGGTTTTCTATTGTTACACCAGGCATTGTGCGTTGGCTCTACGGCATTAATCATCGCCTCGCGTTGGAACACCTAAACAGGCTAGAAAAAGATGGTTTACTGCGTGTAGTAAAAACACACCGCAGTCCAGATGGTCGCGTCTATGTGCCTACCTATACTGCTGCCAAATTTGCCGAGGAGTTAATGGGCATCGACGTGTATTTTAGGAGTAATAAAAACCCTGCTCTGCAGTTCAACCAAAATAATGTAGCACACAACCTTATAAACGCATTTGTAATGTTGCGCGGTATACATAATTATCACAGTGATGAAACGTACGCCCCAATGTGGAGTGGATTCATTACCGAGCCTGAATTTAAACGTATTAATAACCTATCTGATGCACGAACTGTGGATGGTGCTGTGCGACTCCTAGATGGCTCTGTTGCAGCAGTTGAAATTGAGCATTCATTTAAAAATAAAACGGCACGACAGGTCATTTTACTAAAATATTTGGCCTCGTTAAAAAAAAACGATTACAGTAAGATTTTTTTATTCTCTCAATCGGTCAAAATTTTTGATGACATTAAACGACTCCACGAACAACTATTTGAGGAAATGCCGCAACGTTTTGACAAGAAGACACGAGCACCACTTCTCAGTGAGAGCGATGCTGAGCTGCTGCGTGCCTCAATAATATACCGAACTAAATTGTGCTCTGAAATTGAAAAAATGTTTTACTCGTAATGCAGTAGTATCAACATTGAGACATCATGATTATTTTATTTATTCAATTGTTTAGAGTAAAAAATCTTAGCTTCATCGTCACCAATGATTTTTGCATACGTTATACAGCGCCTTATATCTGCTTTTGCCAATCTAAAAGCGGGGTTTTCGTTTTGGTTTGATAGCTCATAATTTCCTAATCGATTGAGGTTTCCCCGAGCCCACACACCCTCAGCATGCGACCCTTTATTGACTTTAGGGCGACGAGATAGTCTTGGCCTAGCAAACTCTTCACTTTCACTAGAGCATTGAGTAAAATAGGAAAATTCAATGGCAGTAATACAGTTACCCATTTTTTTAGGCTTAAACGTTACGCGTACATCTGTGTGGGCATTAATTTTTTCAATAGCAGGTAACAGGATGCGGTTTTTAAAATCGCGCCATGCTCCATATGATTCAGATAAAAATAATTTTTGTTTCATCTCTGGCAACTGAAAATTCACAACTACCGCGCCCTGTCGTTTGTAATTTTTATAATTTCGCACCTCGTTTAGGAGTGCATACAACCGAAATGATGCTAGGCTGTTTAATTTTACTGTGTTATGAAAAAATAACCTTGTGAAATTTTTCTCTATATTAAAAATATACGGCTCGATTTCTTCTGAAAACTCAAGTGTAATGAAAGACCCTTGATTTTTCACCTTTTCGTATGAAGCGCTACTCACCCAAGGAATTGAAAGCGACTGCCCGCTATCGTCTAAAATGCTTACAGATTTATCTCTGAGTGACTCTGCGGCAGAACTCAGCTGCTCATAAACGCTGTACTTACTCAGGCCGAAACACTTGGCATATTCCGTTGGATAAATCAGAATTTTTCCTGGGTTAGACTTTTTGGAGTTTACTTTAGACAGCGCGAGATTTATTAATCGCTGCTCATTAATATCGAGCGAATAACCCGCATGTAACAGCTTATTGCCGAAAACAATTCTTGGAGAATTTTTACTACTCATTTCTCTACCTCATTTCTAGTTTATGCTGTTATGCTAACCGCGGCTCAACGAATAAAAGAAATTTCGGTAAGTTTTTTGGTAAAAAAAGTTTTATTTATTTACAGTGAAAATGGCCCCCTAAACCGTATAAATTGCCTACTCATTTCGTATAAAATGCCACAATAAACATATAAATTGCCCACCAAAACAGTAAATATTTTATTTAATTTCAATAAGATAACCCCCTCTAAAAGTATTAAAATAGAAAAAATAAAAATACAGGCACATTTGCAACTTTTATAAATTTATTAATTCATTTCTGACGGTTAAAAAATAAATTAATTATTTTTTTATTTTTTATTTTTTACCCCGCCACTATCATTTGTAATAAAACTACTGAGTGAACTGACTTACTGAAATACGCAAAAGGGAGATAGACATAAATCTACCTCCCTTGTGCATTTGACCTATGGCCTTGCCAAACATGATTACAATGACCTCGCTTTTGAGGCATCGTAACGAAACCCTGTATTTGCGCAGGACCCCCTCCCAGGTTTGATACTCAGTAACTGAGTAAAATGCCCTATTAAACGCTATTGCAGTTAGGGCAACGAATCAGCAAATAATGATTCAGGCATATTTTGGGAGATATGATTAGGCTGTTATTTTGATTTTGAAAATAACCATTATGACCTCAGTTTCAATCGTTAATTTTTTCAATTAGACCCTAGGGATAAACATCATCCTCGAAGTCACATGGCAGCTCCACACGCTCTACTGGGTCGCTGATCAGAGCATGCATAAGCTCGTAGGTGAGTTTTCGCATAGCGTACTGATTTAGCTCTTTATTCGCTGTAATTTCAGAGCCAACAACCTCCCAAAGCTCATCTAAATTCGCATTATCACTGCGTAATTCTAATAAGTTAATCTGGTGGTCATTAGCGGTGATTACTCGGCTAAATGTGTGTAATAAATTTAAAAAATCTAATGTTGATACGTATGCATGTTTCATGTTTTCACTATCCTTGTGTGGTTTGTTATCAAAATCGATAACTCATTATTAAGTAAAATCAGACATGGGTATTTAAATCGGTTTACGAAAAATTCTTATAAAAAAAGCAGACCGAAGTCTGCTTAGGAGGGTTATGCATTGTCGATAATATCGACCCAATCACTCTCTGCTGCTGCAAAAAATGTCGTTGGCGTTTGCATAAATATTTGCTCGAACTCCTCAGAGAACAGCGCACAAAACTGTGTTATTTGATCTATGTAGATAAGTAAAAACAACGTCATATCGTGCCCTTCTAAATACCTATTCTCAAAACTCGGATTTTTTTCTAACATACTATTTGAAATACTAATACCAAGTATTTTTCCAACGCTATCTCTATGTAGATATATGTATTTATTGAAATTTAGCTCCATCGCTTGTTCGTTAACTACATCTGCTAGCAATAAAATTGTAGAACAGTCATCCCACGGAGATTTACTGGCTCGAACGTATTGGCGAATAAATTGAGATTTAGTGTTTTTCATGATTTGTCCTCGTTAATTGTCCTGAAATTAACTAGGGCCATGCAATGGGTAAAAGTGAAGAATTGCGTTTTGTTGGTTTAATTTGCAAAAATAATAAAAATCATTAATGTTGGAATATCACTGTACAACCTTGAGGATGAATAATATGGCGGAATATATTTGGTTATTACCTGCGACCGTATTAACAATAGTTTTAGTCGTGGTTATTAAAAAGTCCAGAAAGTAAACCTATATTTTAAGTGCTTAGACAATTCAGCGTGAAGAGTAACTTGAGCCTACCTATCAGTAATAAGTATTGAACAATTAATAAACCAACTTCAATAATTTCCTGATAAATATACAAAACACATTACTTAATTCTCTATTTATCTAAAAAATTTTTTGTGTTTTTCTCTGAATTTTAATCAAGATGCAATCTAACTCCCCATTTAGCGGAGGGATTCAGAAAAATATCCAAAACATCCCTAAATTTTGAAAAATTTTGAAAATAGTTATCATAGTACTGTTAGTTTGATTAATTAAGCCTTCAAGCTAACCAATTCTTTTATTAATAACTTAAAGGTTTCTATGCAAATTATTTCTTCTAATAATAATGGACTGCAAATGCAAAAAGGATATGCGCTAGCGATAATAACCAATAAAGGTAAGATTATTCAGTCAGGTATGGTTGTTGAGTTAATGGTCTTTGAAGCAATGCTAGATCATATTATTAAAACCTTTTGTGCCAGGTTTACAAGTATTGATCCTAATTATTTTAAAGAACCTAAATAACTAAGCCCTTCAACTAAATAATATTGAATATGGCCTGTTGCAAGGGTAAACTTGCGTCAGGCCACTTCGTAATTACGTCAAAAGTCATAACCACTAACTAGCTCACCAGTATGTTTATGCAGACGCAACAAACGCTTCTTATCATTATGAAATTCCAGTAAAAGCTCAAAGTAGTCAGCATTTGAGGCACCTAATAGGTGCTCAAAAACATTATTGAGGCCACCTTTATCGCCGCTAAATGTATTTAGCTGTAAACTGATGCTTTTAAAAGTATCTTTAACTAGCTGGCGAATAGCTAAACGTTCGTCATTGGAAAGTTTTACAAGGTTTTTAGTAAGCGATAACCAGCGGTCTGTTACTTCATCACGAAAAGAGTGGTCAATTTTAGCAAGCTTGTTTTTACTGGTATCTATTTGGGTTTGAATGTCACGCGCTTGTGTTTCAAGGGCTGATATTTTATTAGCTATCGCCTGTGGTGGCGTGCCCTCAAGTATTAAAAGCGTTTCTGTAAGTGAGTTTATATCGTCATTAATTTTTTCAAGCTGCGCAACCAGTGCTGATTCTTCAGTATTAATTAATTCGCGGTCGCTGCCCCCTAGCAATATACGTTGCAGGTTTACTTTATCCTGGCAAAACTTAACAACAGCACTTTCAACCATTTCAATTTGCACTGTAGAACTCATTGTACAGTTATTATTGCGCCTAGCTTCAACACAACCATAGCGCTTATGGCTACTTTTTACTTCATCAATACACTTTTTACGATAAACAACATGCGAACCGACCGATTTACCACAACAACCACATTTAAATACACCAACGCCCGATAAAATCCCCACAAACTTTTGTGTGTGTTTCGTAGCACCTCGTTTAGATGAATCTGCGACTAAAAAATCAAACTCAACTTTACTCATTAATGGCGGGTAATAACCTTCAAGAACGTAATCAGCATCGCCTACTTTTACATTCAGCTCACCAATTAACGAACGGCGCTTTACCTCTTTATAAACATTAGCCCCAGTGTGGTGAACAGTACCCGCACCAAACTCTGCATTAATAAGCTCAGCTATTTTTATACCGCCGTGCCCTTTTTTAAATAATTCAAGCTTACGCAGCATAATAGCTTTATTGTGCGGATCGAAGTCGAATAACTTTTTATCATCATTCCACACTACCCAGCTAGGCGGCTTACCACACTTAACCCTAAAACCACGTTTGCCGGCTAACCAATCATCACATTGCTTAGTCAACGCAGAACGAACCCGCAGAGATTTAGTTTCACTTTCCTCATTGGCCCGTATCAACACCAGGATAATATAAACCAAATCCATCGGATTCTTTTTAATGGTTTCTTTATTATACTCTTTACGGTCAGCCGCCGTGATCACCGTAATATCAGCATTAATAATTTGTGCAATAATGCCCTGACTTTCAAGCGGCGCAGCACGAGAAATGCGGTCCAAACTTTCAAGCACTAAAATAGAACCCGCCGGTACCTTACCCTGCTCTACCGCCGCTAAAAATATACCCAAAGCGCCCCGGGTAATATTGGTTTTATGAAACGCACTTAACCCCATATCACGCATTGATAATGAGTCATCAAGCTCAAGCCCTTTTTCCTTAGCAACCTCTTTAGCAAAACTAAGCTGCCGATTTAAAGACTGCCCCTTAGCCTGTTCGATTGTAGAAAAGCGTATATAACTATAGAGTAATGGTTTTAAAGTAGTATGCTTATTCATGTTTTTGATTCACCTCTGTTGTTATATACAGTGTAAATCAATACAATATAAGTATCTACTATTATTATCCTTTTGCTGGCCTGTAATAGCCGTAGATACACACATATTTCGTGTATCTAACCGTACCAAGCTTGCCATGGGTAAAGACGTAGTTGCTGTTGAACAAAAGCTTGAAAAAGTAGTACCAAAAGAATTTAAAGTAGACGTTCACCATTGGCTAATACTACACGGGCGCTACACCTGCGTAGCACGTAAGCCAAAGTGCGGCAGCTGTATTATTGAAGACTTGTGTGAGTTTAAAGACAAGACTGAAATTTAAGTCACATTAATTAGTATCTAATTTGAGCTTACTTTACTGCTTAATTAAAACTTATCAGGGAGAGTTATAAAACTCCCCCACTTAAAAAATACTATTGAAAAATTTAACTTGGAAGCGCTTTTAACTCAGTGTTGCCCTGATTGAATGGATTCAAGCTTGTACCATAAGTTTGTTTTATCCACTTAGCCTGTTTTTCAACTAATGACGAAATATCAAGGTTTCCAGGTAGTGGGTAATCTTCTGGTTTATAACGTCCTAAATTGGGTTGTTTTAATAATAAAAATCTGTGTTGCCAATATCGATAATGATGCCTTTTAGTTAACCCTAACCCTTGTTCATAAATAGTTTCGAAATCTATGCAATCAGCTTTTTGTAAAAATTGAGCATAAAAATAAAGTGCTTGCACATAATAAAACTTAATATGGCTTAAGTCTGGTAATGCTGATTGGTAATACCGAATTATATTCTCATTCAGCTCATTATGTTCTAGCTCAGATGACTGCTCATTCTCGCATGAAAAAGCATACATCAACTTTTTTAAACCTCGAGTATAAGGGTTAACGCTAACCAATTTATCTATAGCTTCGAAGCTCACATAGGTTGCACGAGATTTAAGGTAAGTTAACTGCACCCTTTCCATATGCTGATTTTCATATAGATCATCAATGGAGTGATTTAGTTGATTTAGATTGATTGCCCCATATAGATAACCTTGTGCCTCGTAGTAACTCGACTCAGTATTAACTAGGCCCATTAAGGGTTCAACATTCATTGCAACTTGCACATTCGATGAACCAAAAGTGACATACCGATATGAATTCAACTTTATGTTATGGGCAACCCTATCAAGTGCATAACCTTCCATCTCATATAGATTCATTGCAATATTGTAAACAATCCTTTCGAGTACTCGACCTCTCTCATACTTTCCTGAAAGAGCCGATAACGACTCAATTGTAATTAAAGATTTTAATTGCTGATGAGCAGCGTCAAACTCTCCGTTATAATAGCGCGCTAGAAGTTTTATGAGTTTCCATACCTGTCTTACCTGAAGTTCATTACTTTTTGTTACAAGTCCTTCAATATTAATTGCTTCGTATGCCGCTAAAAATTCAGGACCTAGATTTAACTTAATAATTGAAAAAACACCAATGTGTTCAACCATCTCAAAGTAATCTTCTAATTCATCTTCACTTCTGATTACATTGCCCTTAGTGCCATAAGTGAGCGCGGCTATCAGATTATTAAACAAAGATGAGAAAATTAGATTCGACTTTTTATTAGTGTTCAGAAGATTGTAAATAAACTCCATAACTTGCTGATTATAAGTAAACGCTTGTTTAAATAATTCAAGCTTATCTTTTTCTAACGTATGTTGTTCAAACTGAAAGCGAGCAAAGCGTTGAATAACCGACTGTAATGAATAAAACCCACCGTAAGCTTCCCCCTGTGTCAGGATCTGACTCTTATACACAAATAAATTAGGCTTCAATTGAACTTTACTTATATCAGTCGATCAGATCAGTTATAACGAAAAAACCGATCGAGTTTAATTATTATGC